>CBFGMY010000138.1:0-11589 GCA_965650055.1 uncultured Devosia sp. | reverse complement strand
TTGATGCGGTGATCGGTGACCCGGCCCTGCGGAAAATTGTAGGTGCGGATGCGTTCGGAGCGATCGCCCGACCCCACCTGCCCCTTGCGCTCGGCCGAGCGGGCGCTGTCGCGCTCCTCGCGCTGCATGTCATAGAGCCGCGAGCGCAGCACCTGCATGGCCAGCGCCCGGTTCTGGTGCTGCGACTTCATCGCCGAAGTAACGACGATGCCCGAGGGGATATGGGTGATGCGCACCGCCGAGTCGGTGGTGTTGACGTGCTGCCCGCCGGCACCCGAGGCCCGCATCGTATCGATGCGGATATCCTCGTTGCGGATTTCGATGTCGATGTCTTCGACCTCAGGCAGCACCGCAACCGTCGCCGCCGAAGTGTGGATCCGGCCCGAGCCTTCCGTTGCCGGCACGCGCTGCACCCGGTGCACGCCGCTCTCGAACTTCATGCGGGCATAGACGCCCTTGCCGGCGACATTGGCGATGATTTCCTTGAAGCCGCCCATTTCACCGGGGCTTTCTTCCATCACGGTGACCTTCCAGCCACGGCCGGCGGCATAGCGCTCATACATGCGGAACAGGTCGCCCGCGAACAGAGCCGCTTCATCACCGCCGGTGCCGCCACGGATTTCGAGGATGATCGACTTTTCGTCGGCTTCGTCCTTGGGCAGCAGCAGGATGCGCACGGCCTGGAACAGGCGCTCGATGGTCTCGTCGAGCTCCTCGATCTCGGCCGCGGCCATCTCGGCCATTTCCTTGTCGCCGCTCTTGAGCAGCGCCTCGGCCTCGGCCCGATCGCTCAGCGCCTTGTTATAGGCGCGGATCTCGCCGACGATCGGCGCCAGCTCGGCATGTTCCTTGGAAAACTTGACGAACTCGTCCGGCCCGGCCCCGCCCGAAAGCGCCGCCTCGACATACCGAAACCGCGTCTCAAGCGCGTCGAGCTTGTCCTGGGGAAGAGATGCCATAGGTCCGAGGTCTTTCAAGTCTTGTTGGGCACGCTTTAGGGACAACGCCACCGGGAGGCAAGGGTAACCATCGTGAGGTGGGCACTAGCGTGCGCCGAGATCCATGCCAGGGCGAGCCGAAAATGGTGCCTTTCGAGAACCGGAGCGGAACGTACATTGGTACGTGAGCACCGGAAGCGCAGAAAGGTGCCATTTGCAGGCCGCCATGGCAGGGAGATCGGGCGCGCTAGACGGGCAGGTTCTGCTTCTCGATCCATTCCTGCAGCAACTGCCGGATGGTCACCCCGTCGGCCCCGTCGCTCAGCGCTGCCCCCACCGACATCTGGATCGGCTTGAGGTCGAGGTTGAGCACCAACTCCTTGATCGGGCCGATCGAAGCCGGGCCCATGGAAAGCCGCGTCATCCCCACCGCCATCAGCGCCAATGCCTCGAGCGGCTTGCCGGCCAGCTCGCCGCACATGGTGATCGGAATATTGTAGCGCCGCGCGGCGTCGACCACCATGCGGATGGCCCGCAGGCGCGGCATGCCGATCGGATCGTAATTCTTGGCGACGCGCGGATTGGCCCGGTCCGATGCGGTCAGGAACTGCACCAGGTCATTGGAGCCGATGGAGACGAAGTCGGCCTCGGGCAGTAACTGGTCGAGCTCGAACAGCAGGCTGGGCACTTCCACCATCACGCCCAGTTCAAGCCGGCTCGGAATGGCCTTGCCCTGTCGCCGCAGCCGGTCGATTTCCTTTTGCACCACCAGCTTGGTCTGGGTGAATTCGAAGGTCTCGGTGACCATCGGCACCAGGATCTTGAGCGGCCGTCCATCGGCGGCCAGCAGCAGGGCGCGGATCTGGGTGCGCAACAGCCCCGGCCGCTCCAGCCCCAGCCGGATCGAGCGGAAGCCCATGGCCGGGTTTTCCTCGGCCATCGAGCGCTGATAGGGCAAAACCTTGTCGCCACCGATATCGAGCAGGCGGAACACCACCGGCCGCTCGCCGGCAATCGCCATGGCCTCGGCATAAAGCTCCTGCTGCTCATGCAGGCGCGGGAGCTTGGATGCGATCATGAACTGCAATTCGGTGCGGAACAGGCCCACCCCCGCCGCCCCGGTATCGTCGAGCATGGGCAGGTCGGCCACCAGCCCCGAATTGTGCAGCAGGGTGATCTGCGTGCCATCCTTGGTGATGGAGGGCTTGTCCTTGAGCGCAGCGTAATGCGCGCGCCGCTTGGCGCTCACCTTGACCTTGTCGATATAGGCCTGCTCGATATCGGGCGTCGGCCGCAGGTGGACGATACCGGCCGGACCATCGAGGATGATGTCGTCGCCGGTCTCGCACATCGAGACGATCGACTGCGCCTGCCCTACCGCCACCATGCCCAGCGAGCGGGCGACGATGGCCACATGCGCGGTTGCGCCGCCCTCTTCGAGCACCACGCCGCGCAGCTTCTTGCGGTCATATTCGAGCAGTTCCGCCGGCCCCATATTGCGGGCCACGAGAATCGCGTTGTCGGGCAGTTCCTTGCGGCCCAGCGCCAGGCCATCGCCGGTCAGCACGCGCAGCAGGCGGTTGGCGAGGTCGTCCAGATCATGCAGCCGGTCGCGGATATAGGGGTCCGTCTGGCGCAGCATGCGGGCGCGGGTATCGTTCTGCACCCGCTCCACCGCCGCTTCGGCCGAAAGCCCGTTGTCGATCGCCTCGGTCAGCCGGTGCACCCAGCCCCGGTCATTGGCGAACATGCGGTAGGTTTCGAGGATTTCGCGATGGTCGGTGCCGCCAACCATGTCGCCATGGTCGAGCATGGCATCGATGGACACGCGCATCTTCTCCAGTGCCGCCTCGAGCCGCACCTTTTCGGCGTCGGTATCCTCGGCGATGAAGTTGGAGACCACGACGCGCGGATCGTGCAGCACCACAGTGCCCAGCGCGATGCCATCGGTGAAGCTCACGCCGGTATACATACGGGGACGCCTGAGATCGATATCGGAACCCGGCTTGATCAGATTGTCGAAGTCCGAGGTGGCGATCATCTCGGCCAGGATCGTGGCCGTCGTCAGCATCGCCTCGGTTTCGTCCTCGCCATAGTGGCGGCGCTCGGCATTCTGCACCACCAAGACGCCCAGCGTCTGGCCGGCGCGCAGCACCGGCACGCCCAGGAACGCATTGTAGCGCTCCTCGCCGGTTTCCGGGCGATAGGCAAAGGCGGGATGGCTGGGGGCATCGTCGAGCGACAGCGGCTCGGCTTCGGCGGCGATCAGGCCGACCAGGCCCTCGCCCAGCCGCAAGGTCGTCAGGTGCACCGATTCGGCGGCGAGGCCCTTGGTGGCGAACAGCTCCAGCGCACCGTCATCGCGCAGCACATAGAACGAGCACACATCGGCCCGCATATTGTCAGCGATCAGGCCCACGATCTTGTCGAGCCGCTCCTGCGAAGCCAGCGGCTCCGCCATCGTCTCGCGCAATTGCCGCAGCAGCACTCTCGGGCCGCCGATGGTCGTGACCATAACCCCTTTAGACGGCCCGCAAAGCCGCCCCCCTATCGGACGCGGCTCGCTCCCTTCGACGGAGCTTATGCGTCCTTCTTGTCCAATCCGTAATAAGTATGGAGCGCGCGAACCGCAAGCTCAGCATATTGCTCATCGATCAGAACCGAGGTCTTGATTTCCGAAGTGGTGATCAGCTGGATGTTGATGCCCTTGTCGGCCAGGGCCTTGAACATCGAGGATGCAACGCCCGCGTGGCTACGCATGCCCACCCCCACGACCGAGACCTTTGCCCCGCCCTTGGAGCCGGAAAGCCGGCCATATTCGATCTTGTCGCCGGCATTTTGCAGCGTCTTGATCGCCTTGTCATATTCGCTGTCGGGCACCGTGAAGGTGATGTCGGTGGTGGCGCCATCGTCGGCAATATTCTGCACGATCATGTCCACGATAATGCCCTGGTCGGCCAGCGTGCCGAAAATGGCCGCGGCCACGCCCGGATTGTCCTTGACGTCGCGCAGGGTGATCTTGGCTTCCGCCTTGGCGAGGGTCACGCCCGAAACGATCTGCTTTTCCATGATCTCATCCTCATCGCAAACGAGCGTGCCGGGAACCCCCGGCGTACCATCGGGCGCCAGCTGGGGCGCATCCGGGTCGTCAAAAGTGGAGCGTACGAGCAGGCGCACCTTATGCGCCATGGCCATTTCGACCGAGCGGATCATCAGCACCTTGGCGCCCAGCGAGGCCATTTCCAGCATTTCCTCAAAGGAAATCTTGGTCAGCCTTTGCGCCTTGGGCACGATGCGCGGATCGGTCGTGTAGACGCCATCGACATCGGTATAGATATCGCAGCGGTCGGCCTGGATGGCGGCGGCCACGGCCACCGCTGACGTATCCGAGCCGCCGCGGCCCAGCGTGGTGATGCGACCATGTGGCGACACGCCCTGGAAGCCGGTGATCACAGGCACCCAGCCATCGGTCAGGCGCTTGTCGAGCTCGGTCGGATCGATCTCGACGATGCGCGCCGCGCCGTGGGCGTCATCGGTATGGATCGGCACCTGCCAGCCGGCGAATGAGCGCGACTGAATGCCCATTTCTGACAGCACGATGGCCATCAGCCCGGCCGTGACCTGCTCGCCCGAGGCGACGACGGCGTCATATTCGCGCGCATCATGCAGCGGGCTGGCTTCGTTGACCCAGCCAACCAGCTCGTTGGTTTTGCCAGACATGGCCGAGACGACGACGGCCACTTCATGGCCGGCATCGACCTCGCGCTTCACATGGCGCGCGGCTTGGCGGATACGTTCGACACTGGCCACCGAAGTGCCACCGAACTTGACGACGATACGGGCCAATTGCTTCCCCGACTGAGCGCTGCCAGCAAAAGTGGACCTCACTTTTGCGGTTCGGCAGAGCGAAAACTCAAAAGCACTTCCCCGCCGAACCCGGCGGTACGCTTGTTGTTGGGCGGGGACATGCCACAAAGCGGGATGGCGATCAACGGGGATGATCGTGATGGGCGCGCAAGCGGCGCCACTGAACAGGGGTGGGAAACGGTCCGTCCGGTAGCGAGCTGCCAACATCAGCTGGCGCCAGAAGCAGACTGAAAGCTGCTCAGACGGGCAGCCCGGCCTTCCGGGCGCCATCGAGAACCATCTCGATCTGCCTGGGCTGGACCGCGGTCCGGTTGAGTCGCTGCACCATGACGTAGTTCGGATTGATGGCCATCAGCTCGGTCCAGACCTGCAGTGCCTCCTCGACCTTGCCGAGATGGCCGAGGGCGGCGGCGAGGTATCCACGCGAGGCGTCGGTGTCGGGCATCATAAGGATGCGCTCGCGGAACAGGGCGGCGGCCGTCTCATAGCGGCCGGCGTAGAAATACGCCCTGCCCAGAAGCTGGAGATAGAGGATCGTCGCTCCCAGCGACGGGTCAAGTCGCATGCACCGCTCGAAGTGGGCAATGGCCTCGATGGGTTCCTCGTTGGCGAGGCAGAGATGGCCCTGCATGTCGCTGGCGATTGCGGCATCCGGGTTGAGCGCGATGACCGCCGCCGCCTCACGGCGAAACCTGTCGAAATCGCGGCCGACCATGGATGTGAGCGCCACAACGAAGTGGCCGCCCGCGTGGTTCGGCGCCAGCTCGAGCATTCTTTCCCCGAGGCTCTGTGCCTCTCTGAGCGAGCGATCGGGATCGTCGGTCCACCGGTTCAGGTAATCCACCTGCAGGGCGATCGCGAGTTCGCCCAGTGCATCGACATAAGATGGATCGCGCTCGATGGCCCGCCGGATAAGGTCGGTCGCACGCTTGTGCACTTCGAGGGTCTGGGTCGGTCCGTTAAAGAGCGCGCGGCCATGCATCATCAGGTCCAGCGCCTCGATGTCACTGGTTCCACCCTCCAGCGCCTTTGTCGTTTGCGCCGGCGTCAGTTTCAGCGTCAGTGCATCCACGATCCGCCGGGTTACTTCGTCCTGGATCATGAAGACGTCGGCCACTTCGCGGTCGAATGTCTCAGCCCAAACGTGCACGCCCTTCCCCGCATCGGCAAGTTGCGCAGTCATGCGGAGCCGCGGTCCGCCCCGCCGCACGCTGCCCGACAGCACGTAGCGCACGTCGAGATCGCTGCCGACTTTGCGCACATCGACGTCGCTGCCCCGATAGGCAAAGCTCGAATTGCGCGCGATCACCACCAAACCCGGGAGCTTGCCGAGAGCGACAATGATCTCCTCGGCGAGGCCATCGGCGAAGAACGACTGCTCGGGATCACTGCTGAGGTTCACAAAGGGCAGCACGGCGATAGCGGGTAGCTCATGGACAAGGGGCGCGGGTGAGCGGGCCGATGGCGAGGCAAAGCGATAGCCGACGCGGGGCACGGTCGCGATCCAGTCGCCGCCGCCCGCGGGCGACGGACCAAGTGCCTTGCGCAGCGCCGCGATCTGCACAGAGAGGTTGCTCTCTTCGATCGCCGCGCCACCCCAGGCCGCATCCATCAATTCGGTTTTGGTGAGAACCTCGCCCGGGCGCCCGAGTAAGGTCGCCAACAAAGCCACGCCCCTGTGCCCAATCGGCAATGGCTCGTCATCCCTGGTCGCCAGCCGGGCGACCGTGTCGACTGCAAACGGCCCATAGGTGATCCGCTGGTCCGACACATTTGCCCCGCTTCACAACGGCTTCGGAACTATTCGGCGAGATTTCGGCACGGGTTCAATACTCCGGCCCGCGTCCGGGCAACACTCCCATCGATCCAGCGAGGGGAGATTGGACACATGTACTTCTACCACGAGCACTATCACGACGCCTATGCCGCTGCTCTGGAAGACTTGCCGTCCGTGGATCGGCGCGAAGGCGGTCGGGGCTACGATCCCCTTCCTGTCCCGACCATCGTCAACTGGCTGCTCCTCACCAGCGTCGCCCTTTTGGTGATCGTGGCCGCCATCCACGCTCTGAGTTGAGGTCCGGAAATGACGCAGAAGAATCGGAAAATGCGGTTGACCGAAGCCCATGTGGCTCTCTTGCCCGCCCGCATCGACGACCCGGGTCCCATGTGGCTGGATGGCGAAGAGGAGCGGCCCGACAGCTACTACTCTGCGACCACCGCAGCCCTGATCGACGCGGTGCCCCCGGACGGAGAGATATGGCTCTTTGCCTGCGGCTCACTCATCTGGAACAAGCGCTTCACCCACGTCGAGGAACGCCCGGGTCTGGTGCGCGGCTGGCATCGCGACTTCTGCCTCGGACCCGACACTCGGTTCCGGGGCAGCCCCGACGCACCCGGATACACGCTGTCCCTCGATCGAGGAGGGCAATGCAAAGGCATGGTCTATCGGCTCCCACGCCAGGGTCTGGCCGCCAACATCGAGGGCCTCCTCCGCAAGGAACCCCCTTTTCCACCCCGGTGGCTGACAGTCGCAACGTCCCTGGGAGTGGTGCGTGCCTTCGCGTTCACGCACCCAGGAAAGGGCTTGGGATACGCGGGACATCTCTCCGACGAGACAATTGCCGACGCCCTGGCCCGATCGGTCGGGATGGTGGGCTCGATGGCTCAGTACGTCTACCTGACAGTACTGCATCTGGAGCAGTTGGGCCTTTGCGACGACCGGATGTGGCGGATGCAGGAAATGATCGCCGAGCGTATTGAGCTGGCCTTTCCAGGTCGGATTCGCGCCCAGGCGGAGAAGGACTCAGGCCGCCATCAGGCAACGGTACGGCAATGACCGCCATGGGCGTCGCCAGCAGTATCGCCTTGTCCGCCGTTGCACCCCGCTGCCGGATCCCGCCAAGTTGGTTGCAGATTGCGCCAAGTGTGCTGCCGTGGCCGCCACCCCCTTGGAGCAGTTGCGGCCGTTCAGGCGCATTCGCGCATCGACGGGCTAGAACTCGTTCCAGTCCGTTGCCACCGCCGCGTTGCCGTGCGTGATATAGGCCCTCGCCGCCTGCGCGACCCGGTCCTGCTGGCCCTTGGCGACGACGCGCTGCTCCTGGAGCGCAGGCTGCCTTGCGATGGCGCGACCATCGTCGAGCCTGAAGATATCGACGATCCGGTCCAGTTCGGACGCCTGCCCCTCGGTCTGCTCAATCGCCGCATTGGTTTCTTCCACCAAGGCAGCATTGTGCTGGGTCATTTCGTCCATCTGGCGCACCGCCACATTGACCTCCTCGATCGAGGAGGCCTGCTCCTTGCTGTCGCGCGCAATGCCTTCCATGACGAGGCTATTCTCGCGAATGCCGGCCAGGATGGCTTCGAGCTTGTTGGCCGCATCGGCCACCAGCTTGGAGCCGCCCGAGACTTCGCTGGCGCTCTGTTCGATCAGCGCCTTGACGTCCGCAGAAGCGCTGGCCGCCGACTGCGCCAGGCGCCGCACTTCCACGGCCACCACGGCAAAGCCCTTGCCGGCATCGCCCGCCCGGGCTGCCTCCACCGAAGCGTTGAGCGCCAAGAGGTTGGTCTGGAAGGCGATGTCGTCGATGAGGCCAATAATGTTGGAAATCTTGCCCGAGGAACTGGTGATCCTCTCCATGGCGTCCGTTGCCTGGCGCATCACCGCTCCGCCCTGCTCGGCGGTTTGCGACACGGTCTGAGACTTGCCACTTGCCGCTTCGGCCTTCTTGGCATTGGCCAATACAGTGGCCGCCAGTTGCTCCATGGTCGCCGAAGTTTCCTCGATCGTCGCGGCCTGCTTGGTGGTGCGTTCGGAAAGATCGTTCGCACCTGCCAGGATTTCTCGCGTCGCCGAGCGCACGCCGCGCGAGGTCTGGCGCAACTGGCCCACAATGTCGGTCAGCTTTTCGGCGACCGCATTGGTGTCGTCCTTGAGCTTGGCAAAGGCGCCCTGATAGGTGCCATTGACCCGATGGGTCAGGTCGGTTTCTGCCAGCGACGCCAGCACCTGGCCCGTTTCCTCCAGGCCACGGTCCACCGTATCCACCAGCGCGTTGACCGAGCCGGCCAGCGCATTGAGCTCGGCATCGGGGAATTCGGTGTTGACGCGCCTTGAGAAGTCGCCGGCAATGGCAGCGTCGACAACATTGCCGAAGGCTTGCTGCAGCTCGCCCATCATCTTGCGGCGGGCGTCCTCGTCCGCCACGATTCGCACGGCCTCGGCCTGGCTCATGTCCTGCACCTTGATGGCATTTTCCCGGAACACCTCGACGGTTCGGGCCATGGCGCCCATTTCGTCGCGGCGCTCGGTATCGCGCACGCTCACATCCAGCTTGCCCTTCGACAGCTGCTCCATGGTGTGGGACAGGCGGGCAATGGGCCGGCGGACGATGGCAAGCGAGGTGAAGAGGATCACGCTCAGGCTGACCAGCAGGATGACAAGGCCGCCGATGACGGCCACCTGAATCTGTTCCCATACCGGGTTCTGAAATACCGAGGCCGGAATATCGAGCACGGCCGCCCAGGTCCTGTTCATGCCCGGCGCGGTAAACGGGTAGATGAGCCGCACCGAGCCATCCGGCATGTCATTGATCACCCGCATCTTGCCGTCGGCCAGCGCCTCAGTCACCAGATCGGCACCGGGATCGGCATAGGGGGTGATGAGCTTGTCCGCCTCCGGATGCGCCAGCCAGTTGCCGTTATTGGCGATCAACATCACCCGACCGGCATCGAACGGACGCATCTCGGCCAGCAGCGCAGTCAGATCGCTCAGCTTGATATCGACGCCGGCAACGCCGACGATCTGCTGGTCCACCATCACCGGAACAGCGACCGAGGTCAGCAATTCCAGCTCGTTCGACAGATAGGGCGCGGTGATGATCCCCTGCTTGGCTGCCACCGGAGCGAGGTAATATTCGGAGTCAGGCTTGATCGACCAGGTCGAGAACTCCATCTCCCCGGCGTCATTCTTGGTCCAATAGGCGGTGAATACCCCCTCGGCATTGGCGCCCTCGGCGCCAGTCAGCAGCCTGGGTGCGTCGGCATCGGGCAATTCCATCATCCAGGAGCCGAACACGAAGTCATATTGCGGGGCCACCTGGCGCAGCAGCGCGATCACGTCGCTGCGCGTCTTTGCCCCATCGGTTTCGTAGCCCGCAATGGTGCCCGCCAGGGCGCTACCGGCCGAGGTCGCCACCGACAGCTTGACCGCCACCTGATTGGCCACGTTTGCCGCCGTTTCGGTCGCCAGCGTCATCACCTGGCTTTCCGTGCGATTCTTGGCCGACCAGACATTGAGCGCCGTATAGGCGATCAGAACCGCCGCAATCGAAAGGCCGGAAACGAGAACAAGTTTGCCGGAGATAGTCTTGGACAGGTGGGCCACGAGGTCGGTCACTCAAAGAGGTCAAATTCCGCCCTGACTATTAATGATCAGGCTGAAAATCCCGTTAATCCACTGCTGGCGTGTCGACTGCGGCCGTCTCGAACTGTGCACGCCATAGCTCACCCGCCTGTGGTCTTGAGCCTGGCCAGCACCTCGTCCAACTGCGCAAACTGCTCCGGCGTGCCCTCCATGCCGCCCAGCGATTCATCCAGCGCTTCCTTGCTGGGATGAACCTCGGTGAAGGTCAGCAGCGTCTTGCCGTTCTGTTCCACGAACGTCACCGTGGAGATGGCTTCGTTCTCGCCCTCCTCATTGGTCCAGACGATGCGCGAGGGCGGCACGACTTCGAGATATTTGCCGAAGAAAGCCCAGGTGTTTTCGGCGTCCTTGCCGAATTCGAGGCGATAGGTGCCGCCGGTGCGCACATCCATTTCGCAGGCGCGCAGCGGGACGCCGATGGATGCAGGCGCCCACCATTGCGCGAAGAGCTCGGCATTGCTCCAGGCCTCGAACACGATGCGGGGCGGGGCATCGAAAATGCGCGTCACCGTCACCTGACGGTCGGATGTACGCTTCACCGTGGTGCCGCGATCGGACACGATCAAGCCGGCCTCCTGCCTATTGTCCATCATTCTTCTCCTTGCGTTTGAGGTCTTGGATGACCTTGTCGAGCTTGTCGAACCTGGCATCCCACAGCTGGCGGTAGCGTTCGATCCATTCCGCCTCCTGCTCGAGGCGGCTCATGCCGAGCCGGCAGGTGCGCACGCGCCCCACCTTCTCGGTCGTGACCAGCCCGGCCTGCTCGAGCACCGTGATGTGCTTCTTCATGCCCGTCAGGGTCATGTGGAACGACTCGGCCAGGTCGGTGATCGAGGCGTCGGAGCGCCCGAGCTGCTCCAGCACGCCACGGCGTGTGGCATCGGAAAGCGCGGCGAAGGCGGTATCGGAGCGGGCCGGCTGAAACTGAACCATATAGTTCAGTATAACGGATGAGCGAGAAAGGCAAGGGTTCGACGCGGCCTGCCGAAAAACTTATCCCCGCAGGTTTTATCCCCGGTATCATAGCGCCATCCCCGCCAGTCACGCGGTGCCGACGAAGCACCGGGCGGGGGGACTGGCTGCTCGGGGTCGCCTGGGCCGATGCGTGGATGCTGACCACCGGTCAGGCGGCGGGTGAAAGCGGGGGGAGCCGGACGACCGGGCTTAGCCGTCGAACTTGCAGCGCCAACCCCAAAAGGGGGCCGCTCGATGCATGCGCAGGAATACCAGCTCGTGTGAAGCGGCTTTCGCCTCTTCAAACCAACCAATCAGGGGGCTTCTAGCCCTCGGGGCGAAAGCCGCTTCATACCGTGTATCCCCCGGGGCGCTCTTGCGCTCCCCCCCCCGGGCGCTCAGCTC
>CBFGMY010000137.1:0-11660 GCA_965650055.1 uncultured Devosia sp. | reverse complement strand
CATGCGCATGCTGACCCGCCGCGGCGTGGCGCGCATCACGGTCGGCGCCGAGCTCGAATATGAAGGCAAGATCACCGGAAGGCTCTCGGGCGAGTTCGTGGCCTTCGGCAAGGACCGGCTTTAGTGCCGGCATAGTGCCACGACCTCGTCCTTCGACAGGCTCAGGATGAGGTCCACTGAATCAGCCCGGCACTGACTTCAAAGTGAATCTCATGGTGAGCTTGTCGAACACGAGCTCGTGCCCCGATGTCAGCGGTTGCGCCACGTCCACCAGGCCAGGCGAGCAATCTTGCGCCAATCGGCCTCGTCGGGGGCCACCGTAAACGGGCCGACCGAACGCCTGAGATAGAGCTTCAGCTGGGCGTCGAGCACGGTGAACGGCGCAAAAGCCGGCCGGAGCCTGGCGGGCAGCAGCCTGATCGCCGCCTCTGCCTTGTTCAGGTGCTCGACCGCCAGGTCTGCCACCTGCCCCAGGGCCTCCACGACGCCCTCGCTGGCAGTGCCCGAAAATACTTCATCCTCGCGCACACCATTGGCCGCCATAATCGACATTGGCAGCACAATACGGCCCTGGGCGGAGACATAGCCGAATGACCGCAAGTGACCGATCATGGCATGCGCGACGCCCAGATGGCCGGCGGCATCGCCAGTCTCGATGATCTCGCCATCGTTGAGGATCATCGCCGCCAGCTGGTAGAGGGTCGACACGGTCTCGCCAGCATAGCCCTCAAAGCTCTCAAGATCGGGCATGGGATCGTCATAGAGATCGAAGCGACGGGCGCCGATCAGGCGCAGCAGGGTGCCGGCGGGGATGTTGTAGCGTGCGATGGTGTCGAGCAGCGCATCGGCCACCGGGTTCTGGCGCACCGCGCCATGTGCCTCCCCCTCAAGCGCGTCGCTCCACCATTGCAGGCGGATTTCGCCCGGGGCCGGATCCGACACTCTCTCGCGGATAGAAGCCACGTCCGCGTTGAACGCATAGAGCGCCGTCACCGCATCGCGATGATCGCCCGTCAGCACCAGCGTCGACAGGTAACGATCGCGATCGCCCTGGCGCAGGGCCTCGGCGGCATGGGCAAAGCTGGCCTCAGCCATTCAGCGCACCTTATCGACGGCGATGAGCGCGGCGGCGACGGCCCGCTCTTCGGCCAGCAGCACGTTGTAGGTGCGAATGGCGCTGCCGGTATTGACCGCCTCGACGATCACCTTGCGCTCGCGCAGGGCATCGCGCAGCTCGCGCGGGATGGCGGCAATATCGGGTCCCAGCCCGATCAACAGCACGTCGATATCGTCGGCAACGGCGAAGACCGGGGCCAGCGTCTCGGCCGTGATCTCGGCAACAGCAGACACATTCCAGGCGAACAGGCCCTTGGGCAGGCACAGCAACGAGCCGCGATGGGAGACGCCCGCAAAGCGGAAGCCCCCATTGCCATAGGCGTCGATGCCAACCTGCCGGGGATAGTGGGGCGTGTCGGTCAAGCCGGCCTCCGCCTAGACCGAAGCCCCGTCAGCCGTCTTCGCCACTGAGGCGTCCTCCTCGGACTTCGACTTGAGGCCGAAGTTGATGAGGATGGGGCCGTTGACGATGATCGACGAATACATGCCGACAAGGCAGCCGAAGGTCATGGCGATGGTGAAGCTGCGAATGACTTCGCCGCCAAACAGCACCAGCGGGATCAGCGCCAGGAACACCGTGAACTGGGTGATCGTGGTCCGGACGATGGTCTGGTTGATCGAGAGGTCGATCAGCTCCGGCAGCGGCATCTTGCGATGCTTGCGCAGATTCTCGCGCACGCGGTCCGACACCACCACGGTCTCGTTCAAACTGAGGCCCACCAATGTCAGCACCGCCGCAATGGAGGTCAGGTTGAACTCCAGCCCCGTTATGGAGAACAGCCCGATGGTCATGATGATATCGTGCGAGGTGGTGACCACCGCGGCGAGCGCGAACTGCCATTCGAAGCGGAACCAGATGTAGATCAGGATCGCGCCCAGGGCGACGATGACAGCGATGACGCCCTTCCAGGCGAGTTCTCCCGAAACCGTGCCGCTCACCGCTTCGGTGCTGCGAACCGTATAGCTCTCGGTGGCCAGCGCGTCGCGGACCTTGGTCACGGCGACCTGGTCGGCGTCCTGGCCGCCCTCCTGGGCCTGCACGCGGACCAGCACGTCCTCGGGCGTGCCGAAGCCCTGCACCTGGACTTCGCCCAGATCGAGGCCGTCGAGCAGCTCGCGGACCTGGCCGACATCGGCCGGGCCGCCTTCGTGCTGGATGACGATGGCGGTGCCGCCGACAAAGTCGATGCCGAGGTTGAAGCCCTTGAAATAGGCCGAGCCGACCGAGAGCAGGCTGGCCACGATCGAGAAGGCAATGACGTAGCGGCTGATCTTCATGAACGGAATACGGGTGCCGTCCGGAATGAAGCGGAAATGCTGGATCTTCAGCGTCTTCGGCCGCACCCGGCGGAACCAGGCATGCACCTGGTAGGAGGTGACGGTGTAGGAGGTGAAGAGCGAGGTCAGGATGCCGAGCGCCAGCGTCACGGCGAAGCCCTGCACCGGGCCGGAGCCCAGGAAGTAGAGCACGATGGCGGCGATGAGCTGGGTCAGGTGCGAGTCGACAATGGTGCCCCAGGCGCGCTCGAAGCCGGCCTGGATGGCCTGGATGGGCGACTTGCCCGCACGCTGCTCTTCGCGCATGCGCTCATAGATCAGCACGTTGGCGTCCACGGCCATGCCGATGGTCAAGACGATGCCGGCGATGCCCGGAAGGGTCAGCGTGGCGCCCAGCATCGAGAGGGCGCCGAAGATTAGGATGATGTTGAGCACCAGCGAGACGTTGGCAAACACGCCCCAGAGGCCATAGGCGGCCACCATGAAAGCGACCACCAGCACGGCGGCAATCACACCGGCCGTGAGGCCATTGCGGATCGAGTCGGCGCCCAGGCTGGCGTCCACCGTGCGCTCTTCGACCACGTCGAGCGAGGCTGGCAAAGCGCCGGCGCGCAGCAGGACGGCGAGATCGTTGGCCGTCGAGGTGGTGAAGTTACCGCTGATCTGGCCCGAGCCGCCGGTGATCGGCTGCTGGATGACCGGCGCGGTGATGACGGTGTTGTCGAGCACGATGGCGAAGCGCTGGCCGACATTGGCGCCGGTGATCTGGCCAAAGGTGATCGCGCCGCGGGTATCGAACTTGAAGCTGACCACGGGCATGGCGCGCTGCTGGTCATAGCTCGGCTGCGCGTCGACCAGCGACTCGCCGCCCAATGCGATGTCCTCGTAGAGCAACTCGGAACCACCGTCCTGGGTCGGCAGGATCATGGTGCCGGCCGGCAGGCCCTGGCTCTGCGCCTGGGCTGCGGTCATGCCGGGATAGACCATGTGGAAGGTCAGGCGCGCCGTGCGCGAAATGATGTCCTTTAGGCGCTGGCTGTCGCCAAAGCCCGGAACCTGCACCAGCACGCGATTGGTGCCCTGGCGCTGGATCGAGGGTTCAGTCGTGCCGAGCTCGTCGACGCGCTTGCGGATCACCTCGATGGACTGTGCCACCAGGGCCGACATGCGCTGTTCGACGCCTTCGGGGGTGAGGGTCACAGTCAGCTTGCCATCGGCCGTCTCGCCGAAAGCCAGTTCGTTGACGCCGCCGACGGCGATCAGCGAATTGCTGATGGTGTTCTGCAGGGCAGCGATGGCCGTGCGCGCCGCTTCCTTCTGCGCGGGATCGGTCAGCTCGACCGTCAGCGACTTGGTCGCTTCATCGGTGGTGATCAGGTTGCCGATGCCGTTGTCGTTGGCCAGCGTGTTGCGCACATCGCGGCGCAGCGACTGCAGACGCTCGGTGACGATGCCGGCTTCATTGACCTGCAGCAGCAGATGCGAACCGCCCTGCAAATCGAGACCCAGAACCACCGTCTGCTTCGGCAGGAAACCTGGCCAGTTGTCGCGCACATCCTGTGGCAGGAAGCTGGGGATCGTGAACAGGATGCCCAGCAGGGCAACGATGGCGATGACGGCGGTACGGATCGGCGAAGACTGCATGAAAGTCGTCCTGAAAGCAGAAAACCGGAGCCCTTGGGCTCCGGCATCGGTCGGGCTATGCCCTTAGGCGGGCTTGTTGTCGTTGACCGGTTCGCCCTTGGAGCGAACGTCCGAAATCATCCCGCGCACCAGCTTCACCTTGACGCCGGTGGCGATCTCGACCTCGAGGTCCTCGCCATCGACGGCCTTGGTCACCTTGCCCACGATACCGCCGGTGGTGACGACGGTGTCGCCGCGCTTGATCGCCGAAAGCATGGCCTGCTGGGCCTTGAGGCGCTTCTGCTGCGGGCGGAAGATCAGGAACCAGAAGATCACCACCAGGAGCAGGATGGGGAACATCTGGATCAGGATGTCGTTGATGCCACCAGCGGGCGCGGCACCAGCTGCCTGAGCGTAGGCGGGCGTTACAAACATGAGGCGAGGCTCCTAATCGTTTCTTCTTGGCTTATGGAGGGGCGGCGTCAGTTACCAGCATCACGTTGCGACGCTACTGGACGCATATGGGGTTAGTGCACTTGCACCCCGGTCAAAATCGCGCGGACTATACATTTGCACCCTGGCGATTGCAAAGCCATTCCGGGGGACGCAAATTGCCGCGCCGAGCACGGGAAACGCTTCTGTTGAACACCAAAGATCACCTCGCCCAGATTGCCGCCATGCTTGGCGAAATTGCCAGCTCCCTCAAGACATTGGCTCCGAGTTCGGATGCTTCGATTCCGGTGCTTGGTGATGGCGACGCCTATCACTGGGATGGCGATGCCGGGGTCTTGATTGAGGTGCCCAAGGTGAGCCGGGTCCCCCTGGCCATGCTCAAGGGTATCGATTCCGTGCAGGACATACTGTTGCGCAATACCGAGCAGTTCGCGCGCGGACATGGCGCCAACAATGCGCTGCTGTGGGGCGCGCGCGGCATGGGCAAGAGCTCGCTGGTCAAGGCCATCCATGGCAACATCGTTGGGCGCCATGCCGAGGGCTTCCAGCGGCTGGTGCTGATCGAGATCGCCCGGGAAGACCTCGAGACCCTCCCTGCCCTGATGCGCCGCATCGGCGGCGAGGCCGCACGCTTCATCATCTTCTGCGATGACCTGAGCTTCGACAGCGGCGAGACCAGCTACAAATCGCTCAAGACCATTCTCGATGGCGGCCTCGAGGGGCGACCGGAGAACGTGCTGTTCTACGCCACATCCAACCGCCGTCACCTGATGCCGCGCGACATGATCGAGAACGAACGCTCAACGGCGATCAATCCGGGTGAGGCAGTCGAGGAGAAGGTGTCGCTATCGGACAGATTCGGGCTGTGGCTGGGCTTCCACAACTGCGACCAGCCGACCTTCCTCCTCATGGTCCGGGCCTATGCGGATCACTATGGGCTCGATATCGACGACGAGACGCTGAAGGCGCGCGCCATCGAATGGTCGGCGACACGCGGCGCGCGGTCGGGTCGCGTGGCGATCCAGCTGGTGCGCACGCTGGCCGGCGAATTGGGCAAGACGATCTAGCACAAACAAAAACCCCCGCTTTCGCGGGGGTCTTCGCTTAGTTTGCGCGGGATCAACCGGCCAGGAGCGGCACCGGATCGACCGGGGTGGCGCCCTTGCGCAGTTCGAAATGCAGTTGCGGCTTGGTCACAGAGCCCGTCATGCCGGCGGCGCCGATGGTGTCGCCGCGGCCGACGACGGCCCCCTTGGCAACGCTCATGGACTGCAGGTGGGCATAGGCCGAGACATAGCCGTTCGGGTGGCGGATCAGGATCAGGTTGCCGTAGCCTTCGACACCGGAACCGACATAGATCACGGTGCCGTTCTCGGCGGCCTTGACGGCGGAACCTTCAGGAACCTCGATATTGATGCCGGTGCCCTTGGACGAAGCGAAGTCGACCATGACACGGCCGCTGACGGGCCAACGGAACTTGTCGCTACCCGACATGGCCGGCTCGGCGGCCGGAACGCTGGCGACCTGGACAGGCGCTGCCTGAGCCGGAGCGGCCTGCGGGGCGACGGCAGGCAGGGGCGTTGCCGCGGGCGCGGCGGCCTGCAGCGCGTTGGGCGCGGCCTGCGGCAGGGTCTGCTGGGCGGGGGCCGGCGCAGCCATCGGCGTGGCGCTGGCGACCTGCGTGGTCGGCGCCTTGGTGGCCAGGAGGTCGGCACGCCCTGGAATGATCACCTTCTGACCAACCACGATCTTGTCGGGTGACGACAGGTTGTTCGCCTGGACGATGGCCTGGGTGGTGACCTCGTAGCGGCGGGCGATCGTATAGAGCGACTCGCCGCTGGCAATGGTGTGGGTAAAGGCATTGGTCGCAGCGCCCGGCAGGGTCGGTGCGGCGGGCGTGGCCGCGGCCAGCGCGGGCACCGAATTGTTGGTCGGCAGGCTGCCGAGGGCAGCGGGAGACGGCATCGGGGCGGCCGACGCGAGGGCGGGCTGTGCTTGCATGGTGGGGAGGGATCCCTGAGAAGACGGATTACTCAGTACAGGAAGGTCTTGGGACTGAACGGAAGGCATAGCGCTGGCCGTTGCCGTGGCGGGCTGGTTCCAGGCAGGCTGGGCCGGCTGGTTCCACGCCGGCTGCGTCGCAGCTGTCGTCGGGTTGTTCCAGCCACCGCCGACATTTGCGGGCGGCAGGAACTGGGTCTCGGCCGTCATATTCTGGGGGGCACCCAGGCTAGCCGGCATGGGCTGGCTATAGCTTGTCGGCGCACTCTGCGGCAGAGAGCTGGTGGTCGTTGGGTCGCCGAAGCTCCGGCTACCGAGACTGGAACAGCCTGAAAGTGCGACGGCGGCGGCCACCAGGCCAACCATTGCCACGGCACCTTTGGGCGCCCGACGGGATACGCGGATACTCATCAGCTTACTCGTACGCAGGTACTCAACACGAGTTTGAGACTAAGCCGGTAAGGTAAAGACGAGTTTAAAGCCGATGCGATTTGAGCGAAATCGTGACGGCCGGATTCTGGATTGGGTAAGGTTAAGGGCTGGCGGTCACCGAGGAGCGCGGCAGGCCCTAGAGCGACAACGTCCCGCGCAGCCGCTCGACCGCGGCGACATCGGTCTGCTGCAACAGCATCGGCGTCACCGTCACGTAGCCGTCGCGGCGAAGCACTTCGAAGTCGGCCCCCGGATCGAGCGGCATCGGCGTTTCGGGAATGGCGATGAAGAACTTGCCTGCGTTGTCGCTGGGATAATAGCGGAACGGCGAGCGCGAAAAGCGCTGGTGCGGGACGACGGCGATGCCTTTGGTGGCGTCGGGGTCGCAGAAGGGGAAGTTGACGTTGTAGTAGCCGCCGCTCTGCGCGACACCGATCACCGCGCGAGCGACGGCAGCGCCGTGGCGGATGGAATTGGCCCAGTCGACTTCGCGCCCGTGCTCGTAGTTGATGCCCTGGCTCATCGCGATGCCGATGGCACCCTGCAGAGCCCCTTCCCGCGCACCGGCAGCGGTGCCCGAGGCATTGATGATATCGCCGAGATTCTGTCCGGCATTGACACCCGACAGCACCACGTCGGCGGGCCTGTCGCCCAGAAGGTGAGTCATGCCGGCGACAACGCAGTCGGCGGGCGAGCCGCCAATCACGGCAAAGCTGCGGTCATCACGCCTGATAACCTCGAGTTCGCGGCCGAGGGTAAAGCGGTGCCCTGCCCCCGACTGGTTGCCATCGGGGGCCACGATCCAAACATCGTCGCTCAGACTGCGCGCGATGTCGGCCATGATGGCGATGCCAGGCGCATCCACACCATCGTCATTGGTGATGAGGATGCGCAGGCTCATCAGCGTCCGCCGATGGACTTGAGGCCACCCATATAAGGCTGGAGCACGTCTGGCACGAGGACGGAGCCGTCTTCCTGCTGGTAGTTCTCCATCACGGCAATGAGGCAGCGGCCGACAGCCGTGCCGGAGCCGTTGAGCGTGTGGACGAAGCGCGGCGCCTGCTTTTCGCCGGCGGGGCGATAGCGCGCATCCATGCGGCGGGCCTGGAAATCACCGCAGACCGAGACCGAGGATATCTCACGATAGGTGTCCTGGCCGGGCAGCCAGACTTCGAGGTCATAGGTCTTCTTGGCCCCGAAGCCGATATCGCCGGTGCACAGGTTCATGACGCGGTAGTGGAGGCCGAGGCGCTGCAACACGGTCTCGGCGCAGGCGAGCATGCGCTCATGCTCGTCAACAGAGGTTTCGGGAGTGGTGATCGACACCATCTCCACCTTGTTGAACTGATGCTGGCGCAGCATGCCGCGCGTGTCGCGACCGGCCGAACCGGCTTCGGAGCGGAAGCAGGGCGTGAGCGCGGTGAGGCGGAGGGGGAGTTCCTCCTCGGCGACAATGGATTCGCGGACAAAGTTGGTTAGCGGGACTTCAGCGGTCGGGATAAGCGCCAGCCTGGTGTCGCCGTGCGGGGTGAAGAACAGGTCTTCCTCGAACTTGGGCAGCTGGTTGGTGCCAAACAGGGCATCGTCCCTGACCAGCAGGGGCGGCTGCACTTCGGTATAGCCATGCTCTGTCGTGTGCAGATCCAACATGAACTGCCCTAGGGCGCGTTCCAGCCGGGCCACCTGCCCCTTGAGCACGACAAAGCGGCTGCCGGAGAGCTTGGCCGCGATCTCGAAATCCATGTCGCCGCGTGCGGCCACGCCGATTTCGTAATGCTCCTTGGGCGCAAAGGTGAACGTCGGGCGCGGCGCGCGCACTTTGGCCGCCGTGTCGGGCGAGCCGTTTCGACCGAAATACTCGACATTGCCGCTTTCGTCGCTGCCGTCAGGTACATCCTCGAATACCAGGTTCGGAATGACCGACAGGGCATTGCGCAATTCGAGCTCGATGGCGCGTTCGTCGGCTTCACCCTGCGGGATGAAGTCCTTGAGGCGCCCGACTTCGGCCATCAGCTCAGCGGCCTTGGCCTCGTCCTTCTGGGCCTTGGCCTGGCCGATCTGCTTGGACAGCGCGTTGCGCTTCTCCTGCGCTTCATTGAGCCGAAGGATGATGTCACGGCGCCGATCATCGATGGCGAGCAGATCAGAGGAGCGGACCGATATCCCCTTGCGCCGCGAAACGGCAGCGTCGAAGGCTTCGGCGTTGGCTCTGATCCACTTGATATCGAACATCGGTTGCTACGGGTCCCTGCCCGCCTCTCTGGTTGGTGCAGGCTGGGTCGTCGCACTCATGGTCAGCCTGTCGAACCAAGAGCGGGCAGTGATGCTGCCGCCATTGCCTCGCCCGAGATGGGAGAGGCTTACTCGGATGATGAGCCGGAGATTTCCGCTTCCTGCGCCGCCAAGGCGGCGGCGCGGCGCTTCTCGACCATCCGAACCGAGATGATCGAGAGTTCGTAGAGCAGGTACATGGGTACGGCAAGGCCGATCTGGGAGATCGGATCGGGCGGGGTGATGAAGGCCGCGAAGATCAGGATGCCGACGATGGCATAGCGGCGACCCTTCCTCAACGCGTCGACATTAATCAGGTCGATTTGAGCCAGCAGCGTGAGCACCACCGGCAGCTGGAAGCAGACGCCGAAGGCGAGGATCAGCAACATGGCGAGGCCGAGATACTCGCTGACGCTGGTCAGCATCTCGATATCCTCGGTCTGCATTCCGGCGAAGAAGTGCAGCGCCATGGGCAGAACGATGAAATAGACCAAGGCTGCGCCAGCGACGAAGAAGATCGGCGTCGCCACGAGATAGGGCAGGAATGCGCGGCGTTCGTGCTTATAGAGGCCCGGCGCCACGAACATGTAGATCTGGCTGGCAACCATCGGGAAACCGAGGAAGATCGCGCCGAACAGCGCCACGTTCAGGTAGGTGAAGAACAGTTCCTGAGGGGCGGTGAAGATCAGGTTCGCGCCGGGTACGGCATTCTTGTAGGGGATCAGCAGCCACTCGTAGATGGTGCTGGCGAAAATGAAGCAGAAAGCCATCAGCGCGACGATGGTGACGGCCGAGTAGATCAGCCGCTTGCGCAGCTCGACGAGATGCTCGAGCAGCGGCGCTTCGCTGCCGGCCAGTTCGTCCTCGACCGGTTTGCTGTTGTCTTCGATCTGCTTGGCGTCGGCCATGGTCTATTCGCTTCCGGCTTTCGCTGCGGTGGTCTTGCGCGGCGCGCGAGCCCGCGGGGTCTTGGTCGCCGGCGAATCCGCTGGCTCGGTCGGCAGCGCCGGCACGGCAGCCTGCTCGACCACCTTGGGCGTGCGGGGCTTTTTCGCCGGCTTGGCGATGGGTTTGGATTCAGCCGGATTTGGTACCGCTTCCAGCGGCGCCAGATCCTTGGCCACGACCGGCCGCGTCGGCGCTGCAGCGGCCTTCACCGGCGCCTTCTTGGCGGCGGGCTTCTTTGCAGCAGGCTTCCTGGCGGGAGCGGAGACCGTTGCCTTGGGGGCGACGGGTGCGGGACCGGCCGGCTTGAAGCCCGCTTCGGCAGCGACCTGGTCGGCGGTCTTGGCCGGCGTCATTCCGGCAGCAGCCTTGATCTCGTCGACCACGCTCTCGGCCTTGGGGTCAGCGGGCTTGATGATACCGCTCGGCTTTGGGCCGGTCGGCGTCATGGCGTTGAACTCCTTGCGGATTTCGTCGCTGGTCTTCTTGAGTGGTGCGGTGATCGAGTTGCGCAGGTTGCGCACCTCGTCGAGCCCGGTGGTCTTGTTGATTTCGCGCTGGAACTCGTTGCCCATGCGCCGTATCTGCCCGACGATCTTGCCGACGCGGTTCATCACCACCGGCAAGTCCTTGGGGCCGATGACAATCAGCGCCGCGATGCCGATCACCAGCATCTCTGTCCAACCCAAGCCGAGCATAGTCCTATTCCTTCAAAGCAGCGGCATGGCCGTCAGGATCAGACGTCCTCAGACGTCCTTGTTCTCCGGCTCGCGAACGGCTGTGTCGGCGGCGGTGGTGACGCGCTCGACCGGCTTGTCGTCGTCCTTCATGCCCTTCTGGAAGGCTTTGATGCCCGAGGCAACTTCACCCATCATGCCGGAAATCTTGCCGCGACCGAACAACAGGATCACGACGACGGCGACGACGAGAATGCCCCAAATTCCTGGCGCGTGCATTTTGGTCTCCCTAGAATTCTTCAGAACGCGTTACACGCGAAAGATAGGTCAGAAATAGGTTCAATCGCGCGCAAACACAAGAACGTGTTCCGGGTTCAAGGTCACGAAGACGTCTTGTCCCACCCCCATCGCCGCATCGGACGGCTGGCGCAGGCCGAGCGGGGCATCCAGCCCATCCACCATGACCTGGCAGATGTCGATGCCGATGGCGTCATGCTTGCCGATAATGCGACCGGGCGTACCTGGCCTGGTGATGCTCATGGCGGCGCCGAGGAAGAGGGCGACCGAGCTGAAGCGCATGTACGGCGCGTTGTTGAACCGCCGCGGGTAGAGGTACAGCGCCAGCGCCGCGCCGAGCAGGAACGGCGCGATGATGCTCACGTGGCTGATCACCACCGCGGCATGCCCGCGGTTGCGGATGAGCTTGGGGTCCAGCTCCAGGCCGATCAAGAACAGGAACAGCACGACGCCGACCTGGCTCAGCACGTTGAGGTACTGCACGCTCGCCGCCGGAAAAACGTGCGCCGAGACGCCCGGCAGCAGCAATCCGAACAGGCTGGGTCCGAGCATGATGCCCGCGACCAT
>CBFGMY010000136.1:0-11712 GCA_965650055.1 uncultured Devosia sp. | reverse complement strand
GCCGGCTCGAAATAGTTCAGGGCCTTGGAGATGCCGTGACGAACGGCACCGGCCTGGCCGGACAGACCACCACCGGCGACAGTGACGACGACGTCGTACTGGTCGGTGCGTTCGGTCGCGACGATCGGCTGCTTGACGATGAGCTGCAGAACGGGGCGAGCGAAGTAGGTGGCGAATTCACGGCCGTTGACCACGACCTTGCCCTTGCCCGGCTTGATCCAGACGCGAGCGACGGCGTTCTTGCGCTTGCCGGTCGCATAGGCGCGGCCCTGGGCGTCGAGCTTCTGGACGTGCACCGGAGCGGTGTTCACAGCCGGAGCGACAGTCGAGGTGCCGAGGTCTTCGAGGGAGTTGATGGTTTCGGCCATATTACTTCACCCGCGCATTCTTGGAGTTCATCGCAGCGACATCCAGCTTGGCCGGGTTCTGCGCTTCGTGGGGATGCTCAGCGCCCGAGTAGACGCGGAGGTTCTTGAGCTGCGCACGGGTCAGCGGGCCGCCCGGCATCATGCGACGCACGGCGTTCTCGAGCACGCGCTCGGGGAAACGGCCTTCGAGGATCTGACGGGCCGACCGGTCCTTGATGCCGCCGGGGAAGCCGGTGTGCCAGTAGAACTTGTGCTGGTCCAGCTTGCGGCCGGTGAGCTTCACCTTGTCGGCATTGATGACAACGATGTTGTCGCCCATGTCCATGTGAGGGGTGAAGGTCGGCTTATGCTTGCCGCGCAGACGCGAGGCAATGATCGAAGCGACGCGACCCACGACCAGCCCTTCGGCGTCGATCAGGACCCACTTCTTTTCGATCTCGCTCGGTTTTGCCGAGTAAGTGCTCATGCTTGAATTCCCTAGAAAATTGGGGCTTTGCAGCCTTCATCCGGGGAAGAAAGCGGCGTGTTCGAGCGGTCGTGTATGAGGGATTCCAAGTGGCGTCAAGTGCGTTGATTTTGTGGTGTAAAATCAAAGAGTTACGCTTGCGGTATTATATTACCGCATTTTTCGCCCTATTCTTCCGTCTGGATGGAGTGCCAATGCCAAACCATGCCGATTAGGATCGAGATGAGGAAAGCCCCACCAACAAGCATGCCAATAGCAGTCTCATTGATCGGCATTGGCAGGCGGTCCCTGCCATGCACGAGGATGACGGCGAGACCCAAACATACCACGCCCATCACGATCTGAATGCGCCATCTCAAGCTCAGAAATGTCACGCGAGCACCTCCAAAGCCGAAGGTTATTCCCGGCAAATTGATGAGTGCTAAACTCGTCACCGAAAATGCGTTACCGCCCTGCCCGCCGCATATCGGCAATGTAGGCGATGGTCACCCCGGCCAGCATGAAGGCGAGGGCCTGATGCCCTACGGCCAATGAGATCGGCACGGCGTTGAGCAGGGTGGCTATGCCCAATCCGACCTGCAGTAGGACCAATATGCCTAGCCGCGGCAGCCAGCCATGCACGCCGGAAAAGCCGCCGGCCTTGTGCTGCCGCCAAAGCATGAGCGCCAGATAGGCGACGATGACGTAAGCGATGCAACGATGGATGAATTGTACGGTCAGCGCATTTTCGAAGAGATTGCGCCAGCCTGGCTGCATCACCCCCAAGCCATCGGGGATGATGGCGCCATCCATCAGCGGCCAGGTATTGTAGCCCATGCCGGCATCGAGCCCGGCAACGAAGGCCCCTGCCCCGATCTGCAGGATAACGAGCAGCAGCAAGGCCACAGCCCACCAGATGTTGCGGCTCGCTACCCGACCGGACACCCGGCCCGGCTCGAGCGAGCGCGGCACGTAGACGAGCGCGATGAAGAGCAATGAGGCCGCCGTCAGATGGGCGGCGAGGCGGTATTGCGAGACCGAGGTCAGTTCGGTGAGGCCGGACGAGACCATCCACCAGCCCAGAGCCCCCTGGAAGCCGCCCAGAACGAAGAGCCCGAACAGGGGCAAGGCCAGCTGCGCGGTGAAGCGCTTCTGCAAGAGAAAGACCAGGAAGGGCACGATGAACAGCAAACCGAGCAGCCGTCCCAACAGGCGATGCAGATATTCCCAGAAGAAGATGACCTTGAAGTCATCGACGGTCATCCAGCTATTGTTGACCTCATATTGCGGGATCTGCTGGTAGGCCTCGAATTCGGCCTGCCATTGCGCATCGTTGAGCGGCGGAATGGTGCCTGAAATCGGCTTCCAGCTGGTTATGGAGAGGCCCGACTCGGTGAGCCGCGTGATGCCGCCGACGACGACCATCAGCAGCACGAAGGCGGCCATGCCGTAGAGCCAGATGCGCACCGGGCGCAGCCGATCGCTGGCGATGGTTGTCTCACTCAATGCGGCATTTTGGACGGATGTCACGGCAGTTTCCCGGTGTCGGTGGGCGAACCGGAGTGGTATGCCCGAGGCAACGTCCCTGCAATAGGCGCGATGCCGCATGACCCAGCGCAGCCGCAAGGCTCTCGGAATATTGTTGATCCTCGGCTCGATCGTAGCCTGGCTATCGGCCTTCACGTCGGTGTACCTGGCGTTTCCGCCCGATCTGCCGATCTGGATCCTGATGCCCTATTTCATCGTAGCGGGCATGGGCTGGCTGTACCCTGCCATGTGGATCATCCGCTGGATGGCCAAGCCGGACGCGTAACCCCCTTAGACCTCATGGTGAGCTTATCGAACCACGAGGGCGGTACACTGATCCTGCCACGACCTCGTCCTTCGACAGGCTCAGGATGAGGTCTACTGAAAATCAGCCCGTCAGCTTGCCCATGGCCGAAAAGATCGCGCCGGTAGCGAAAACATCGACATAGCGGCGAGATTGAAAGTAACCGTTGAGCGAGACACGCGGCAAAGCGTGTGGGGCCTGGGCGTGGCGGGCATAGAGGCCGCCGGGGCGCGTGGTGACGGCGGAGCGGAAGCCAAGGTCGCGGGCCAGGTCGAATTCACGCTGGCCGGCCGAGAGTGGACCACCCAACGGGTAGGAGAAATGCGCCGGACGCTGGCCGAACTGGGCCAGCAGGATTTCGGCGGACTGCGCCATTTCCTGGCGCGCCTGCTCGATGGGGAGTTTGGCCAGCTCGTAGTGATGCACCGTGTGGGCACCCAGCGTGCAAAGCGGGTCACCGGCGAAGAGCCGCAGTTCCTGCCAATCCATGATGAGGTCGCGACACTGCTTGTCGAGATCATAGCCATAAGCGGTGGCAAAGCTGCGCACGAGTTGCACGCGGTCCGCCTCGGGCATCAGGCGCATCTGCCAATAGAGCGTGTTGAACGCCTCGCGCTTCTGGCCGACGGTGCGCGTGTCGACATAGTCGGTCTCACCCGCCGAGGTCATGGCGATGGCTTCCTGCCGCGCAATGATGTCCTCGATGGCCTGCCACCAGAGTTCACCCACGCCGTCGACCAGTGCGGTCGGCACGTAGAGGGTGAAGGGCGCTTCCTGCCGGCGCAGCACCGGCAAGGCGTGGCGCAGATTGTCCTTGTAGGCATCGTCGAAGGTCAGCACCACAAAGCGCCGACCCGGCGTGGGCGCGGCGAGGCGCTCCAGGGCCTCGTCCAGGCTGACGATATCGAGCCCGAGGTCGCGCACCCGCTCGATGACATATTCAAGGAAGTCCGGCTGGACCTGGAGAATGGCATTGGGCGAGAAATCGGCCGGCTCTTCAGGCAGAACGCGATGCAGGGTGAAGATCACCCCGCGCGACGAGGAGAGGGCACGAACCAGGCCCGGCAAGCGTGACAGCCACAGGGCCTCGAACAGCGCTCGGATGGCCGCATATTTGACTGACATGGCGGTCCCGGGTCAGGCGGCGGCGCGGGTGGGCGCGGCAACGACCTCGCAGCGGCGGTAACCCGCCGACAGCAGCTTCTCGCGGGTCTGGGTAACCGCGTCGATATCGTCATCGTCACCGGCCACGAGCACCAGGCGACCGTCCAGAGCCTCGAACAGCGGCAGGGTGGAGGTAGCGCCCACGCGCCCGGTCATCAGCACCACGACCTCGTAGATGTCGCCCAGTGCTTCCACGAGAGTGAGCGGCTTGGTCGAATTGCGATCGATGCTGCGGCCCTGCCCCCACGGCACTTCGGCAAAGCTGTTGTCGGCCGACTTCTGCACCACGTCGCCGAAGCTGGCGGCGTCGAGGCTCAGATCGGCCAGGCCGGGGTCGTCGCCAATCCGGGCGCTGCCGGCGTCGATGAGCGCGACGCTGAGGCCCCGCGCCAGAGCATCGGTGACGAGTTTTTCGGCCAGCATCTCGCAATCGGAATTGGCGGCATGCGCGGCAAGGATCAGCAAATGGGTGCGGCCCAGCACAAGGTCCGACGAGAGTTTCGACGAGGCGATGATGCCGGGCAATTCCGCCGGCGTCGCAAGCGGCCGACGCTCGGGCCTCGTCCGAGTTACCGGGGCGAGTCCGGCCGCAGGCAAGCTGTCGCGGTTCACCGCTTCGATGTAGCGTTCGACGTCAGCGGGCTGCTGCGGACCCGCAGGGGCCGGGCCGACGACGTCGGGAACGTCCTCGCTTGCCACCTGCTCGACCTCGTCGAGTTCACCGTTATCGACGGGCTCGGCCCAGCGCTGTTCCGGTTCGAGTTCGGCCTCGACGAATGGGGCCTCGCCAAGCTCATCCTGGCTGCTGTGGACGGTTTCACGGGTCGGCACGATGGCACGGCCGGAGACCAGTTCGCCAAAGACGATGACGCCAATCTGGGTTGCCAGCGCCACCAGGCCGACGGCAAGCAGGATCAGGGGTGTCTTCGGCGAGGCCGGCGACACCGACGGCGCAGCAACGCTGACGACACGGACGTCGGGCAAGGCGGAATTGGATTCGATCCGCGACACGGCTTCGGTGTGGCGTTGCAGGTAGCTTTCGAGCAGGTCGCGCTGCGCCTTGGCATCGCGTTCCAGGCTATCGAGCGTGACACCGTCCTGAGTGGCGGTTGAGGCGGAGGACTTGGCGCGGGTGAGGTCAGCGCGCAGGGAGGCCTCGAGGTCGGCCTCGATCTGCGCTTCGGCTTCGAGCGCGTCAGCGACGCGCCGGCCTTCGAGGCTGATCTGGTTGTTCAGCTCGGCGATCTGCGCCGTCAGCGCCTGGATGGTGGGGTGGTTGGCGAGCAGGGTAGCCGAACGCTGGGCCTTTTCGCCCTGCAGGCGGCCCTTCTCCTGGGTGAGCTGCTGGATAACCACTGAATCGCGCACATCGGCAACGCCATCAATGGGTTGCCCCTGTTCAATCATGCGGCGAATCAGGGCCGCCCGCGACAGCGCGGTATTCTTGCGCTCCTGGGCAGCGTTGATCTGCGTGGCGATGGTAGACAGTTGCTGGTCGGCCAGGCTGGTATTGTTGGAGCCAACGAAGAGATCGTTGTCGACCTTGAAGTTGGCGACGGCGGTTTCGGCCTCGGTGACCGAGACGCGCAGCTTGGCAATCTCGTCGGCCAGCCAGCTCGACGCCTCGGCGGTGTCGGACAGCGACAGCTGGGCGCGGCGGGCAACGTGCGCCTCGGCGACGGCGTTGGCGATATCGGCCGCCAGTTGCGGGTCGGTGGAGCGAACCAGCACCGATATGAGGCGTGAGTCTCGCTCCTGGATCACAGTCAGCCGCTCGTAAAGCGCGTTGAGCACGACTTCATCGACGCTGACGGGCGTCGACTTCCGGCCAAGCAATTGCGAGACGACGGCGAGCGGCGAAAACCCGGCCGCTCCGGTGCCGTTGAATTCGGGCACCGAGCGCAGGTCGAGCTTGTCCACCACCGTCAGGAGCGTGTCGCGCGACTTGATCAGTTCGATCTGGCTGGAAACCACGCCGGCATCGGCGCTGGGCGTGGCCTGGGCCTGTTCGCCAGCCGAGCGGGTGTACACATTGCTGCGCGGCTCAACCAGGATCGAGGCCGAGGATTCATAGAGGCGCGGCATGAACATGGTGAGGACGAGGGCTGCAGCAAGGAGCGCGGCGGTGACGATCACCACGCGCGGCAGCCGCTTGACCACGGCGCCAAGCACCGCGCCGATATCGATCCGGGCGTCGCGCGCCATTTGCGACTCAAACGCCATTGCCAACCCTCTTTTGCTGACCGATCTATGGCCCGGACGTGGTAATCAATCCGTTAACCCCCTCGCAGATCGCAAGGATATCGGCGCGAAAGAAGGAATTTGTTAACCACGGCGGCGCGACATTGGCACACCTTGAATCGCGCGGGATTCTCATGCGCTGGCTGCCCGTCCTCACAATCGCCCTGATGCTGCCGCTGGCGGCATGCGCGACCACGCGCCCCGCGACATATCTCGTGGAAACCAAGGGGCCGTATCAGCTCGATACCGGCGACACCGTGCGGGTCACCGTCTACGGCGACGATGAGCTGAGCGACACCTACAAGATCGACGATAGTGGTGCGATTGCCTTCCCGCTGGTGGGGCCGGTGCAGGTGCGCGGCGTCACCACCAATGTGGCGGCCGGACGGCTCGCCGCAGCTCTCGCCAACGGCTACATGCGCAGTCCCGACGTTGCCGTGGAAGTGGCGGAATACCGGCCGTTCTTCATTCAGGGCGAGGTCAAGACCGCGGGACAGTTCCAATATGTCTACGGCATGACCGTACGCGCCGCGATCAGCACGTCGGGCGGTTTCTCCGACACGGCCGACCGTAGCCGCGCGGTGGTTTATCGCCGCCAGGGCGACCAGATGGTCAAGGGTACCGTCGACCTCGACTTCCCCATTTATCCCGGCGACACGGTCGTTATTCTCGAACGCTGGTTCTAAACGCCATGGCCGGGGGCAAGCTGCGGGTCCTTCAGGTCATGCGTGCGCCTGTCGGCGGGCTGTTCCGGCACGTCGCGGACCTGACGCGGGCCCTGTCCGAGGCCGGCCACGCGGTCGGCCTTGTCGTCGACAGCCTCGCCAACGATGCCCAGACCGAAGGCAAGCTAGCCGCGCTGCAGCCCCATGCAACGCTGGGTATCCATCGCTTTGCAATGCCGCGCCTGCTGGGTGCTGGCGATCTCAAGACACCCTTTGCGGTGCGTAAGCTGGCGCGGGCGCTCGACATCGACGTGCTGCATGGGCATGGCGCCAAGGGCGGGTTCTATGCGCGACTGGCGCGCATCGGCGGCGGGGCGACAGCGCTCTACACGCCGCATGGCGGGGTGCTGCACTTTTCGCGATCCTCGCTATCGGGCCGGGTGTTTCACCGGCTGGAGCGCGCGCTGATGGCGCAAACCGGGGCCATCATCTTCGAGAGCGCGTATGCCCAGGCGACCTATTCGGCGCTGATCGGCCAGCCCACCTGCCCCGCCGTCGTCATTCACAATGGCCTGGCCCCCGACGAGTTCGTGCCGGTTGCGCCTGCAGCCGATGCAGCCGACTTCGTCTTTGTCGGCGAGTTGCGCGATCTCAAGGGCATATTCGTCCTGGCGGAGGCACTCGCTGGCGTCACCCGCGCCGACGGTAGCCCTGCAACCCTGGTGATGGCGGGAGACGGCCCGAGCCGGGGCGAATTCGAAGCCCGTGTCGCCGAGCTGGGGCTGGAGAAGCAGATAACATTGCTGGGGGCGCAGCCGGCACGTCCCACCTTCGCCAAGGGCCGCGTGGCGGTCGTGCCCTCGCTGGCCGAATCCCTGCCCTATGTGGTGCTCGAGGCCGCCGCCGCCCAGTTGCCCGTTATCGCCACCGCCGTTGGCGGCATTCCAGAGATTTTCGGACCGACATCGACGCGCCTGGTTGCGGCCGGCAATCCCCAAGCCCTGGGCGCCGCAATGCAGCAGGCGCTCGACGCGCCCCAGGTGGCGCAGGCGGAAATGCTGGAGCGCCTCGCCCATATCGAGAGCCACTTTTCGCTGGCCACGATGGCTGGCAGTATCGAGGCGCTCTATCACTCGGTATCGGCACGAGCTTAGGGACCAACTTCACCTGATATAAACCCCTTGGACCGACAATGCGGGGAACAGTTCTGTCCCGGTAAGACCCCATGTATCGAGTTGATCCCAAGCAGGCCGTGCTGGAGCACGTATCCAAGCAGACCAATGCAAGCGAACCGGGCCAAACACTGTCGGATCAGGCGGAAGCCATTATCGCTGCGCCGGTCGAGCGCCGCGTCTCGGGCGCTGTGGTCGTGGGCGTGGCACAGGCCGTCGAGGCCACGCTACTGGCGGCCCTGGGCTATGGTATTTACGCCTACCTCGCCCAGGGGAACGAACCCACCTTCTATGTGCCGGTCATCCTGGCCTCGTGCCTCCTGGCCAACATATTGTTCAACGCCGCCCGCGCGCATCGCATCGCGTCCTACCGCACCGTACTCAGCCAACTGGCTCGGGTGCTGATCGGCTGGACGGTGGTGATGATGGTGCTGACGGCCGGAATATTCTTCTTCAAGGCCGGAGACCTGTTGTCCCGCGTCTGGCTCATCAGCTGGTATGCCGGCGGCGCCGTGTTGCTGGTCGGCTTCCGCCTCGGACTGCGGGCATTGGTGGGGCGCTGGACCGCGCAGGGGCGCCTGCGTCGCCGCACGGTCATCGTGGGGGGTGGCAAGGACGCCGAGACGCTGATCGAGCAGATCAGCGCCACGGCCAGCAACGACATCATGCTGCTGGGCCTGTTTGACGATCGCATCGACGATCGCTCACCCGAAATGGTGTCTGGCTATCCCAAGCTGGGCAAGGTCGCCAAGCTTATCGAGTTCGCCCGGCGCACGCCGGTGGACCTGGTGATGGTCTCCATGCCGCTATCGGCCGAAAAGCGCGTGCTCGACATGCTGACCCAGCTCTGGGTGCTGCCGGTGGACATCCGCCTCTCGGCGCATATGAGCAAGCTCAAGTTTACCAGCAAAGCCTATTCCTACGTTGGCGACATCGCCGTGTTCGACATGGCCGACCGGCCGATTTCGGACTGGAACCTGGTGTTCAAATGGGTGTTCGACAAGGTCGTGGCGCTGACGGCGCTGATCCTGCTGTCGCCGGTCATGGTCGTTACGGCCATCGCCATCAAGCTCGAGAGCAAGGGGCCGGTGTTCTTCATGCAGAACCGGCACGGCTTCAACAATGAGCTGATCAAGATCTATAAGTTCCGCTCCATGCGGACCGACATGCTCGACCACAATGCTGTCAAGCAGGTCACCAAGGACGACCCGCGCGTTACCCGCGTCGGCAAGTTCATTCGCAAGACCTCGATCGATGAGCTGCCGCAGCTGTTCAACGTGCTCAAGGGAGAGTTGTCCATCGTCGGCCCACGCCCGCATGCGCTGCAGGCCAAGGCCGACAACCAGCTCTACTACGAGGCCGTCGAAGGCTATTTCGCCCGCCACCGGGTCAAGCCGGGCATGACGGGCTGGGCGCAGGTCAATGGCTGGCGCGGCGAAACCGACACGATCGACAAGATCATGCAGCGGGTGAACCACGACCTGCACTATATCGAGCATTGGTCGATCCTGTTCGATCTCTACATCGTGGCGATCACCCCGATATCGCTCATTTCCAAGAGCGAGAACGCCTATTGAGCATAGCCGGCACCCTTGATGCTGGTAGTTCGGGGGCCGGGTCCAATGGACTCGGCCTTGCCGTCGTCAGGGTCCGCGCCATGCGCTGGCTCGATTTCATGGTGGCCGTCTGGATCTTTACCGGCGGGCTGGTGCTGTTCGAGCCCTCGCCCTATGAGCTGACCTTCCTGATCGTGCTGCCGCTGGCCTTCGTGGCCGGCATGGGGCTTTACCGGTCGACCTTTGGCCTTCTGGCGATTCTCATCGGCTTCACGCCCTTTGCGCTGATCGCCTGCTTCCAGGTCCGCTTCACCCCGATCAGCGACGCGCTGATCTTCTCGATCGTCACGATCTTCCTGCTGCTGACGGCGTATTTCATCGCCAATTACGTGGCCGAGGACACGGAGCGACGGATGCGGATCGTGATGCGCGCCTATACGGCCGTCGCCATGGTCTCGGCGATCGTGGGCACGCTGGCTTATCTGGGCATCATGCCGGGCGCCGATATCTTCCTGCGCTATGGCCGGGCCAAGGCGGCCTTCAACGATCCAAACGTGTTTGGGCCCTTCCTCATCTTGCCTGCCATGTATGCGCTGCAGCGCCTGCTGCTGTCGTCGGGGCGCAGCGCCATTATTGCGGGTGGTATCTACATGGTGCTGTTCGTCGGTGTCTTCGCCAGCTTCTCGCGCGCCGCCTGGGGCCACTTCGCGCTGTCATCGCTGATCGTGCTGGTGCTGTGCTTCTGGCTTGAGGCCGCAGCGCGGGACAAGGTCCGCATCATGGTCATGTCGCTGCTGGGCGCAGCAATGCTGGTGGTGGCCCTGGCCGGATTGCTCAGCATTCCCTCGGTCGCGTCGCTGTTCGAGCAGCGGGCGGCCGGGCAAAATTACGATTCCGGAGAAACCGGCCGTTTCGGCCGGCAGGGCTATGCGTTCGAGCTGGCGCTCGACCATCCGCTGGGGATCGGCCCGCACGAATTCCGCAACCTGCGCATCATCGAAGAACCGCACAACGTCTATGTCACGGTGCTGCATGTCTATGGCTGGGGCGGCGGCGCGATCTATTATCTGCTGATCATCCTGACCCTATGGCGCGGCGTGGCGGCGCTGACCCGCCCTTCCCCCTATCGGTTGATGATGATTCCGCTGGTTGCAACCTTCACCATGCTGGTGGGGGAATCAGCCATCATCGACAGCGACCACTGGCGTCACTACTACCTGCTGATCGGGCTCATCTGGGGCATAGCTACGGCCATCCGCAACGACGAGCGCCGCGGCGTTTCGCGCCAGCACATGCTGGTCTAGGGCCAGATGGGTCCACGCAAGTAGCGTTCGGCCAATTCGGCGGTACCGTCGGCAAAGCCGCGCATGTGCTGCTGGGCCAGCCGTGTATCGGAATGCGAGCCGATCCAGGCCAGGAGCGCCATGCGGCGGAGCATGACCATGGAGTCGATGGCAGCGACATCCTCCGGCGTCAGCTGGCGCACGGCCCGGTAACCCTCGATCCATGCCGCCCGCAGCGCCGGGATGGCCGGGTTGGTTTCATGAAACGAAATGGCCGCCGCGAAATCGTAGGCGAACCAGCAAAAGCCGCAGTCGTCGAAATCGATGAGGGTGACCTTGTCGCCATCAACCAGCAGGTTACCCAACCGCATATCGGCGTGGATGAGCCCATAGCGGTCCGCGCTTGTGCCATAACCAGCCAGACGCACCCAAAGTGCCGAATCCAGCCGATCCAGCACCGGTCGGTTGCTGGTGTTGACGCCGGGAGCCAGGCGCCAGTCGCCCCAGGGCCCATCCGCATCGAGAATCGTCGCGGCTTGCCAGATCTGCCGCTCGAAACCAGCCGGCCGCTGCCAGGTGGTGACGTGGTTGTGCATGGTCGCGGCATAGCGGCCCAGCGTCACGAACAGATCACCCAGATTGCTGTCGGGTTGCGGCTCCTGGCCCTCAACGAAGCGGAACAGCACGGCCAGCCGCTCGCCGCGCGGGGTGTCGAAACGCTGCAGCAGCTGCCCGTCACGGCCGGCAACGGGTTCGGGGATGGCCAGCGCAGTGTCCCGGCGCAGGGCCATGAGCCAGGCCAGTTCGCTGTCGATGGATGCACGCGATTGATAGCCGGTGCGATGCACACGCAGGGTGAAAGCGCCCTGCCCGGCGATCTCGATCAGAAAGGTCTGGTTCTCGGAATGATTGATGAGTCGGGGGCTGCCGCCCTCAGCTTCGGCCCAGCACGACAATGCAGGCCCGACGTCGCGCACCGTCACGACG
>CBFGMY010000135.1:0-11777 GCA_965650055.1 uncultured Devosia sp. | reverse complement strand
CCCCCCCCCCCCCGCCCCCCCCCCCAATGCCAGGGGCGGCTACTGGCTGGGTAGCTGCATCAGATTTTGGTCGATACTCGGGTCGCCACTGGGAGCGACACCAAGCATGGGAGCGACGCGGGCGATGATCCGGCCACTGACAACCGCCACATTCCAACCCGCCTCGCGCGTAGATTGGGCACTCTCTGCCTGCGGCTCGTCCAGCATAATCAGCATGGCATATCGCGGCGCTTCCAACGGAAAGGCTGACGTGAACACGGTGATGTTCTTGGTCTTGGAGTAGCTCCCGTCGACGACCTTCTCGGCGGTGCCGGTCTTGCCGCCGGCGCGGTATCCCGTCGCTTCCGCGTCCATGCGCCTAGCCGAACCAAGCAGGGCGTTCATCCGGTGGAGGTAGATCATCTCCGCGCTCGTCGCCGGTCTCACCACGGGACGCGAGATTGCTTGGGCCTCCGCCTCATTGCGCTTGAACAGCGTCGGAGGGACGAGTTGGCCGGCATTCATGAGTGCCGCGACCGCGGTCGTCATGTGCATCGGGGTGGACGCGAAGCCGTATCCATATGACGCGGTGGCGGCCCCAACTTCCGAGAACTCGGCAGGCACCTGCGGCATGGCTCGCTCTGGAAGCTCGATCTCAGATCTCGCGTCGAAGCCGGCAACGCCGAGGAAGGCACGCAATCTATCCTTGCCCATGGCCTGCATGATGCGAATGGTGCCGATGTTGTCCGACCAGCGGAATACATCCGACACCGACATGATCAGGTGCTTGCCGTGGTCGAGCACAAACCTGCCGAAGCGGACCCCCTCGCGGGCATCGATCATGTCAGTGAGGCCGACGGCGCCGCTGTCTAAGGCAGCGGCAATGGTCATGGATTTGAAGGTCGAACCCAGCTCGAAGGTGCCGTTGGTGATCCGATTGAAGCTCTCCTTCTCCAGCGCCGTCACCGGGAAATTGGGGTCGAAATCAGGCAGCGAAACCATCGCGATCACCTCGCCGGTACGGATGTCCACCATCACGCCGGCGCCGGCAATTGCTTTGAAGCGCTCGATCGCTGCGAGCAGTTCCTCGCGCATGGCATGCTGAACGCGCATGTCGATCGAAAGCACCTTCGGCTCCAGGGTCACCCCCCGAGCCAAGCCAACCTCCTGCAACACCGCGAGCTCGCTACGGTCGATCGCCAGTTCCATGCCCGCAATCCCTTGATTGTCGACGTTCACGCTGCCGATGACATGGGCGATTTCGCGGCCGGGCGGATAGAACCGCTTGCTCTCCTGAAGGAAGTCTATCCCTGGGAGGCCCAGGCGCATGACTTGGTCTTCGATAGCCGGCGGCACTTCACGCTTGATCCAGACGAAGCCTTCGTCGCCGGTCAGGCGGCCCCTCAGCCACGCCTCATCGAGATCGGGCAGGACGGTCCGCAGCTTATGCACGGCCTCGTCGACGTCGATGATCCGGCGCGGTTCGGCGAAGAGCGACGGGACCCGGATGTCGACAGCGAGGACAATACCATTGCGATCGAGGATCGGCGGGCGCGACGCCTGAATGATATCTCGGGCCACGCCCTCGATCGCGTCGTCAGTCGTGACCGTACCGAGCAGCGCCAGCCGGCCACCGATCAGAACAAACCCGGCGAGCACTGAGACCACCATCATCCTGATGCGAGCGCTCACGGTGCGGTTGCGGCTTCGAGCGCTGCCCAGCACATGGACGGTCGCAGCCGGAATGGTGGCATGGCTTGACAGCCCTGCCCTCTCGACGTCGTCGGAAGTGGTCATGGTGGGAGATCGCGTTGAGTGCAGCGGTTACCCGCCATTAACGCGAAGCCATTTTGCTTTTGAAGCTGTTTGGAAGTTGCCGATTAACGGAGCGTTAAACGTCTGGTTCAGGCAGTCTCGCAGGTCGAGTTCACGACGACGCTCTGCTCATAGTCGATGCAGGATTGCCTGCATCTGTTCGATCTCGCTCTGCTGACCGGCAACGATCCCTTCGCAAAGGCTGATCAGCTCCGGATCAGTCAGTGAGGCCTCCTGGCACATCAGGACGGCGCCCGAATGATGCGGGATCATCGAGCGGACGAACTCGGCATCGCCGACCGCTGCCTGCGTCCGCATGCCCCAGAAGCTGATCCCGAATACGACGACGGCGGCGATAGCGATGGCCCAGTTGGCCCGCCGAGACGGGAACATCGACCGCATGGAAATGAGCATGATCAGCGCCATGGGCGCCACCATCATAAGTGTCATGTAGACGTTGTTGAGGTTGAGGTAGAAGTGCCCGAGGGTGGCGATCATCGTGTACATCACCAGGTACATGATGACGAAATCGATCACGAGCTCGAGGCCGAAGCGCCAGTAGCTGCCTTTGGTCATTTCCGCATGGTGGTGGTCGGTCATGACGCCGCTCCTTTTTGATGTTGGGATTGCTGTCTATGAAGGCAGTCAGTCGATCCTGACGTTGCGCAACCTGAGCGAGTTGCCGATGACACTGACCGAGGACAGGGCCATGGCGGCGGCCGCGATCGCCGGTGACAGGGTCAGTCCGAAGAACGGGTAGAGCACCCCGGCCGCGACCGGAACGCCGGCCGCGTTGTAGGCAAACGCGAAGAACAGGTTCTGGCGGATATTGGCCATAACCGCCCGCGATAGCGCCCGGGACTTGGCGATGCCCATCAGGTCGCCGTTGAGCAGGGTGACGCCGGCGCTTTCAATGGCGACGTCGGTACCGGTGCCCATGGCAATGCCGACGTCGGCGGCCGCGAGCGCCGGGGCGTCATTGACGCCGTCTCCCGCCATCGCGACGACACCCCCCTCCCCGCGCAGGCGGCTAACCACCTCGCTTTTGCGCTCGGGCAACACGTCTGCCTCGACCGCACCGATGCCTAGCTTGCGAGCCACGGCATCCGCGGTCACCTTGTTGTCGCCAGTCATCATGACGACCTTGATGCCTTGCTTTGCCAGTTCCGCCAGGGCGGTCGGCGTGGTCTTGCGGATAGGATCAGAAATCCCGATGACCCCGGCAACCTGCTTATCGACACCCACCAGGACTGCCGTCGCGCCTTCGGCGCGAAGCGCATCGGCCCGCTTTGTCCAGGGGGCCGTATCGATGCCGACCGAGGCCAGGTATTTGGCGCTGCCGATATGCAACTGGTGACCGTCAACCATACCCGTCAGGCCCTTGCCCACTGGCGAGTCTACATCGCTCGGGTCCGATAGGGTCAGCGCGCGTTCCTTGGCGGCGTTGACAATGGCAAGGCCCAGCGGGTGTTCGCTTGCCCGTTCGAGGCTGGCGGCAAGGCGGAGAAGATTGCTGTCGTCAGCCCCGTCGTTTGCCGGAATCATGGCCGTGACGGCCGGCTTGCCCTCGGTAAGCGTGCCGGTCTTGTCAACCACCAGGGTATCTACCTTTTCCAGCCGCTCCAGCGCCTCGGCATTCTTGATCAAGAGGCCGAGATTGGCGCCCTTGCCGACGCCGACCATGATGGACATCGGCGTCGCCAGTCCCAGGGCACAGGGACAGGCGATGATCAGCACAGAAACCGCGGCCACGAGGCCATAGGCCAGGCGCGGCTCGGGCCCCCAGATGCCCCAGGCGATGAAGGCCACGATCGCGATGCCGATCACCAGCGGCACGAACCAGCCGGACACCTGGTCGGCCAGCTTCTGGATCGGCGCCCGCGAGCGCTGGGCGGCGGCCACCATCTGCACGATCCGCGACAGCATGGTGTCCTGACCGATCTGCAGGGCCTCCATGACCAATCCGCCGGATTGGTTGATGGTGCCGCCGATCAACCGGTCTCCCACATCCTTGGTGACCGGCATGGATTCGCCGGTGACCATGGACTCGTCGAGGGCACTGCGACCCTCGGCAACCTTGCCGTCGACCGGCACCTTCTCCCCCGGTCGGACTCGCAAGCGGTCACCGACGGCGATCACTTCGATGCCCACCTCTTCGTCCGATCCGTCGGCGCCAATGCGCCGCGCCGTCTTGGGCGCCAGGTCCAGCAGGGCCTTGATGGCGCCGGATGTCTGTTCGCGGGCCCGTAGCTCGAGGACCTGACCGAGCAGCGCCAGGGCGGTGATGACGGCCGCGGCTTCGAAATAGACCGGCACGGCTCCGCCCATGCCGCGCATGTCGGCCGGGAAAATGCCTGGGAGAACGGTGGCGATGACAGAAAAGAGCCAGGCCACCCCGATGCCCATGGCGATCAGGGTGAACATGTTGAGGCTGCGGTTGACCACCGACGCGGCACCGCGCTCGAAGAACGGCCAACCGGCCCAGAGCACCGCCGGCGTCGCCAGGACCAACTGCACCCAGTTCAGGTTCTGCGGCGATATGAAGACATGGAAATCGAAGAGATGGCTGCCCATTTCGAGCAGGAACACGGGCACCGCCAGAGCCGTGCCGATCCAAAAGCGCCGGGTCATGTCGACCAGTTCGGCGCTCGGACCGGTTTCGGTGGTCGGCAGCTCGGGCTCAAGCGTCATGCCGCAGATCGGACAGTTGCCGGGATGGTCCTGACGGATCTGGGGATGCATCGGGCAGGTGTAGATCGTGCCGGGAGCAGCGGCCGGTGGCGGCGCTTCGGCTTTGGTGAGGTAGGCGCCTGGGTTCGCCACGAACTTGTCGTGGCATTTGGCGGAGCAGAAATAATAGGTCTGACCCGCATGCTCGGCGCTGAATTTCACCGTGGCCGGATCGACCGACATGCCGCAAACCGGATCCTTGACCTGCTTTCCATCATGGGCGTGTCCATGGTGGGCATGGTGATCATGGTGATCATGGTGATCATGACCATGATGATGATGGGACGTATCCGCGGTTCCGCTCATATCACTATCCTCGGGTTTGATCCGTCAGGTGTGGGCCTTCCCACGGTGGCAAGGTCAACCCCTAACGCTCACTTTGTCGTCATCCGTTCGGGGAGCCTCGCCCATCTGCCGTGCGGCGGGTAGGCTAGGAAAAAGCTGTTGTCCGGAGTTCCCCATGGGCCGTCGTGTGTCTGCGCTCTTCGCCATCCTGTTAGCCGCCGCCGCTCCTCAAGCAAGCGCGGCTGAACACGAGGTAAGCGTTCCGGTGTCAAGCCTTTCGCATATCCACGGCGTCTCCTTCGGAACCGCGGACGACCTCATCCTGGCGACGCATCATGGCGTCTTTGTCGTCGATCCGGGCGGCCAGGCCCGTTTGGTTTCCGAGCCGCACGACTTCATGGGCTTCACCCGCGCCGGGCCCGACCGGCTCATCGCCAGCGGCCATCCAGCCGGCGGCGGCAACTTGGGCGTGCTGACCTCCAACGACAGCGGCGCGGAATGGTTTCCCCTCGCCGACGGCGTCGACGGGCCGGTGGACTTCCACGCCATGAGCGTCAGCCCGGCCGATCCGGACGTGGTCTATGGGTTGTTCGGCGGGATTCAGGTCAGTCGCGACGCTGGGGAAACGTGGGCCGTATCGGGTCCCGCCCCCGCCGATACCATCGACCTTGCGGCCGGGCCCGACGACCCGGGGACCGTTTATGCCGGTACCATGGAGGGATTGATGGTCAGCACCGACTTCGGGGCTACCTGGTCGCAGTCCGGTCCACAAGGCGTGCCGGTGACGGCCGTCGAGTCCGCCGGGTCCGGGGAGACCTACGCCTTCTTCGCCGGCAGCGGGCTCTTCCGCAGGGATGACGATGGTTCCTGGACCGCCTTGTCGGAGGACTTCGGCCGACGGGTGATCCTGCACCTCGCTGTCGATACGGACACGCCTAACCGCCTTGCGGCGGTCACCGACGCGAGCGCCGTGCTGATCAGCGAGGACGCTGGCAAATCCTGGCGGGCATATGCCCAATGAGATTCACGCTCGTGCTGACGGCGACGATCTTCGCTTGTACCGAGGCTACGGCGCAGTCGCGGCCCCCGGATGGTCAGGCTCTCTACCTCGAGCACTGCGCGAGCTGCCATGGCGCCAGCCTCGAGGGACAGCCGAACTGGATGCAGCGGCTGCCGAGCGGGCGGTTGCCGGCGCCGCCGCACGACGAGACGGGGCATACCTGGCACCACTCCGACGAGCAGCTCCTGGTGATCGTCCGCGATGGCCTGGCCGCCCTTGCCCCTGGCTATGAAACAGATATGCCCGCGTTCGGCCCCAAGCTTGATGACAGCGAGATCATGGCGATCATCGACTACATCAAGAAAACTTGGCCCGATCGGGAACGTGACATCCAACAAAGCAGATAGTCGCGTTCGTCTCACTGCCATCTGAAATAGCGCTTGACCTTGCCACTGTTGAAGGGCTGAGAAGGCCTGCAAGGCGGCGACAGATCGCGCGATGACCACGTATCCGATGCTTCCGACACTATTTGCGGTCGACCGCATGCCCATGTTAATGCGGGGTTAATGCTGGATGAGCAGCCATGCGAAAAACCTTCTTGCGAAGAACATACTAATCGGACAACGTGCAGCTGTGATTCCCGCGATGCGCATTTTTCTGGTCGTGGTCGCCGCGCTGATGTTCAGCGCGCCGTGGGCCCATGCCGGCATGTCTTTCGCTGCGGAACGTACCGGTTCGAGCGACGTGGCGGTACATTGTGCCCATGAGGTCGCCTCCGTCTGCGAGGACACTCCGGACCACCACGAGGCTGTCGACCACCACGGGGCCCATGAAGACCAGGGCCCATCGTGCTGCTCCATGAGCTGTCATGTTGGCGTGCAGCCCTGTTTCGGCTACACGGCATTTTTAGCCCTGACAAAGGCGGCACATGTGGTCCGCCCCGCTCACGACATCGTTCGAGCGTTCGTCACCAGTCTCGATCGTCCTCCCCGACTAGCTTAAGTCCTGTGGCGCCTCCTGGCGCCTGAGCTGGCATCGATCTTTTGCACCGGTGCTGATCGGTCGTTGCAACGCGTTGCGCGACTCGCCGTCCGACGTCTGGCGGCTCTAAGAACACAAAGCAAAACTATGAAAATCCTCCTCTTGGTGGCCTTAGCGGCCGCCGTGTCGGCGTGCGCCTCTGCGACCGCCCAACCGGCGCTGCCGGCCGCGGCTGACCCCCACTCTCCGGTCCCTCCCCTACGCCATGTCAGCGTGATGAACGGCACCGTCAACTATGCACCGGTGCAGCCCAAGCCCTGGCTGGAGAGCAACACTGCGGTTTCTCCCGGGAGCTCAGAATGATCGGCGCAACAAAAATGCGGCAGCTGCCTCGCGCCGGCAGAAGCCTGCTGTCCATCACTGCGCTCGCGCTGACGCTCTCGGCCTGCGCCACTTTCTCCAAAGACGGCGGCATGTCGCCCGTTTCCGGACGGGTGCGAGACGAGCTCAACCAGGACACCGTGAAGATTGCGTCCCCGGCCGATGAGGTTGCGGTTCGCGCGCGCGTCCAGGGACTATTGGCCAATCCGCTCACCGCAGATACGGCCGTTCAGGTGGCGCTCCTCAACAATCGCGGATTGCAGGCCGAATTCAACAAGCTCGGCGTCTCAGAGGCCGACTATGTCGCTGCCAGCCTGCCCGAAAGTCCGATCGTCTCGATCGGCAAGCTCGTCAATGGCGCAGACTTCGAGATCGAACGCCGTCTTGTCGGTAGCCTGCTCTCACTGTTCACGCTGCCGGCCAGGCAGTCGATTGCCGAAACCGAATATGCGGCCGCAACCCTCCGAACGGTCGAGGCTACCTTTGTGCTCGCGGCCGAAACACGTCGGGCCTTCTACAATGCGGTGGCGGCCAAACAAGTCGTCGCCCAACTGGAGAAGGCTCGCCAAGCAGCCGATGCGGCCGCCGAACTCACGATAAAGCTGGGTGAGACCGGGGCGGCGACCACGCTCGAACAGGCCAGAGCCAGTGCCTTTTACGCCGAAGTCTCCAACCAGCTGGCCGAAGCCAGACTCGACGAGCAGCTTGAACGGGAAGCCCTCACGCGCCTGCTTGGCCTATGGGGCCCCGAGATTGCCTTCAAGTTGCCGGGCCAGTTGCCGTCGGTGCCGGAGACCCTGATGGCTCAGGATTCACTTGAGGCTTTGGCCATGGGCAAACGCGTCGATCTGGCGGCCATGCGCCTGGACCTGGAGGCCACGGCCAAGTCGCTGGGGCTGACCAAGGCCACGCGGTTCGTCACCATTCTCGACCTCGCCGGTCTCTCCAATACTACCGGGTCGACCGAGACCGGGGAGTCTGAAACCGAATTCGGTGCCGAACTCGAACTGCAAATCCCGCTGTTCGACCTCGGGGAAAGCTCCGCTCGCCGGTCCGCCGAAACCTATATGATGGCGGTCAACGAATTGACGGAGCAGGCCATCAACGCCCGCTCCGAGGTTCGGGCTGCCTATGTCCGGTACCGGGCCACCTACGACATTTCCTGGCAGTACCGAAACCGCATTCTCCCCTTGCGAGCGACGATCGATGAGCAGGCCGCGCTCGAGTACAGCGGCATGCTGACCGATGTCTTCGACCTGCTCACTACCGCTGCCGAAAGCGTCGACAGCAATGTCATGGCCATCGGCGCCAAGCGCGACTTCTTCCTGGCCAGCGTCGACCTGCAGGCGGCCATCATCGGCGGCGGCGCGGGGACTGAAACGGGCGCAGGCGATGCGCCATCCGGTCCAGCAGCGGCCGAGGAGCACTAGACATGGCTGAGAACGACGACAACGCATATTCGCGCCGGACATTCCTCTCTGGCGCCGCTTTGCTCGGAGCGGGTCTGGTTTCGGGACGTGTCCAGGCCGCCTCGATCCCTGAGGCGGCGTTCATGACCGATCCCGGAACCCAGCCACCCCTGCCCCCGACTACGGGGCCGGACTACAACCCCGTAGTCACCCTCAACGGCTGGACCTTGCCGAGCCGTGCTCAGGGCAAGTGGAAGGAATTCCACCTCGTCGCCGAGCCGGTGGTGCGGGAGATCGCGCCGGGCATGGTCGCCCATCTATGGGGCTACAACGGCCAGTCTCCGGGGCCGACGCTGGAGGCGGTCGAGGGCGACTTCGTCCGTATCTTCGTGACCAACAAGCTGCCGGAACACACGACCATTCATTGGCATGGGCAGCTCTTGCCCTCCGGCATGGATGGCGTGGGTGGACTGACCCAGCCCCACATTCCGCCGGGGCGCACCTTCGTCTACGAGTTCCAGCTCCAGAAGAGCGGCACCTTCATGTACCACCCGCACGCCGACGAAATGGTGCAGATGGCCATGGGGATGATGGGGTTCTTCGTGGTCCATCCCAAAGATCCCACCTTCCGACGTGTAGACCGCGATTTCGTTTTCCTGCTCAACGCCTACGACATCGAGCCCGGCGCCTATGTGCCCAAGGTCAATACCATGACCGACTTCAACCTGTGGACCTGGAACAGCCGCGCCTTCCCCGGGATCGACCCGCTGGTCTGCGGCCTGGGAGATAGGGTCAGGGTCAGGTTCGGCAACCTCACCATGACGAACCACCCGATCCACATGCACGGATACGACTTCAAGGTGTCCTGCACGGACGGAGGGTGGGTGCCAGAGGCCGCCGCCTGGCCCGAGGTGACGATCGACTGCGCCGTGGGACAGATGCGCGCTTTCGATTTTGTCGCCGATCGTCCGGGCGACTGGGCCATCCACTGCCACAAATCCCATCACACCATGAATGCCATGGGGCACGACGTCCGCACCTGGATCGGGACCGAAAGGGCCCTGGTGACCGAAAAGGTTCAGGAGCTGGTCCCGGACTATATGTCCATGGGCGCCAGCGGCATGGCCGAAATGGGCGAAATGGAAATGCCGATGCCAGACAACACCCTGCCGATGATGACGGGCTGGGGCCCGTTCGGAGCCATCGAAATGGGCGGCATGTTTTCAGTCGTCAAGGTCCGCGAAGGATTGGTCCGCGACGACTATTCAGATCCGGGCTGGTTCGAGCACCCGGAAGGTACCGTCTCCTACGAATGGAGCGGGGAATCGTTGAATGCCGAGCGGGCGGAAGCGCCTGCGATCAACGCCGATACGGTCGAGGTCCAGGTTGTCAAACCCGGCGCCGGCCATAGCAATCACTAACCAGATGAGGTCAGAAGTGAAGAAGACGATCGCGCTTGCCATTGTGGCGACGCTCCTGGGTGCCGGCACTGTTTACGCAGACTCCGGCCACCTCCACGAAGAAGCCCTTGCCTATGGCGAGCCGGGAGATCCGACCCAGCCGGCCCGCCTTATCCAGGTGACGATGAAGGAATTGGACGGAGCCATGAAGTTCCTTCCAGACATCATCAAGGTGCGGGTCGGCGAGCAAGTCAGAATTCGGGTCCGCAACGGCGGCGAGCTCGAACACGAACTGGTCTTCGCCACGCTTGAGGAGAACCTCCTGCACGGCGCCGAAATGGCCAAGAACCCGGACATGGAGCACGACGATCCCAATGCCGTGCGTGTCCAGCCTGGCGAAGTTACCGACGTCGTCTGGCGCTTCACCAATGCAGGGGAATTCGATTTCTCCTGCCTGCTTCCCGGGCACCGCGAAGGCGGCATGTTCGGCAGCATCATCGTTCAATAATCACCCTCAAGGACTAGCAAAAATGCGCAAAACAATCCTCTCTTTCGCCTTCGCCATGCTTTCGACTGCAGCCATGGCCCAGACCGTCCCCGTCGAGGGCGAAGTCAAAAAGATCAACGAAGCCCAGGGCAAGATCACGCTCAAGCACGGCGAGATCACCAATCTGGACATGGGCGCGATGACCATGGTGTTCACCGTCGCCGATCTCGAAATGCTCAAAGTGGTGAAGCCAGGCGATCTGGTGACATTCGAGGCCGACAGGGTGAACGGCAAGCTCACCGTAGTGAAGCTGGAGCCTCGTACCTAGGACGACCAGTTAAGATGCGGGCGACGCCGCCCGCATCCCCTCCTTGGCCGAAACGCCACGGGGAGGACACAAAGTTTTCGTCAAAGCGAACTGCATTGGAGATTCGCGGTTGAAGCTGATTAGGAACATCGTCAGCATGCTGGCCATGCTCGTGGTGCTGCTTCTCGGTGCAGTCCCCGCACATGCCGCCCATGCTGAGCATGGTCACCATGCCGGTTCTGAGCTGTCAGCCTCCTCCGCTGACGAGCACCTCGAGTCGCAGGATGCCACCGACCGCCATAGTGACGCGGCGATCCATTGTGGCGCACCGATCCTGGGGCCCGATCCCGTCAGCGTCCCGTGTGCCACCAGCGTCGCCCCGGTAGTCTATTTTTCCGGAGCCCCATCTCGGCCGCTGCGCGTCGTCGCCCAGGATCCTCGTCCCCCGCGTCGCTGAGCCTTCCCCAGGCGCCGCATATGCGGCAATCAGCAACCGGAACGACTAAACATGAATCAGAAAGTTTCCTACCGAGGCCCTTTGGCCTGCGGTGTCCTCTTGGTAAGCGCCATAGCCGCATTCGGTCATGGCGGCGCGACCGGAATTGTCGGTGAGCGCATGATGGGCATGATGATGCTGAGCGAGCAGGTAAAGCTGCTGGCGCCCGTTGCGACGGGACCCGCCCCGTCCGACCTGGACGCCATTCGCTCGGCGTCCGAAATGATCGCCATGCACGCCGGCCCTGCCATGACCGAGCTTTTTCCCGAAGGCAGTCTGGAAGCGCCCTCGGAGGCCAGACCTGAAATCTGGCAACGCTGGCAGGAGTTTGAGGGCTACGCGGAAAAGTTGGGTGAACTGGGCGAGGAACTTGGGTTGGCGGCCGACGAGATGGCCGCGCCGGTGGTAGCCACGGCGGCCGCGTCTATGCCGGCGCCCAAGCCGAGCCTGTCTGAATGGGAACGGATGGATTTCGCTTCACTGATGGGAATCTCTGCTCCACCCCCT
>CBFGMY010000134.1:0-11804 GCA_965650055.1 uncultured Devosia sp. | reverse complement strand
CGGCGCTGTGCGACCATCTGGGTCTTGATCGCTCCGCCTACGCGCTGCCCAAGGAATAGGGGCCATCATGAAGCTCAACTATCTGCTGCTGGACGTGTTCACCCGCGAGCGGCTCAAGGGCAACCAGCTGGCGGTCGTCTGCAAGGCCGATGGACTGCTCGACGGCGAGATGCAGGCCATTGCGCGCGAGTTCAACCTCAGCGAGACCGTGTTCATCCTCAAGCCGCATATCGAGCGCAACACCGCCTCGATCCGCATCTTTACGCCTTATGCCGAGTTGCCCTTTGCCGGCCATCCGACGGTTGGTGCGGCGGTTGTGCTGGGCCTGCAGAACAAGGTCAGTGCGGTGCGCCTGGAGGAGCCGATCGGCCTTATCACGGCGCTATTCGAAAAGGCGGACAAGCGCTCCGGCGAAGCGCGCTTTGCCCTGCCGCGCCTACCGTCCCGCATCGCGCCGCTCACCGACCGGCTGGGTATGGCCCAGGCGCTCGGCATCGAGGTCGAGGATATTGGTTGCGATCTCTATGAGCCGGCGGTGTTTTCGGCCGGCGTCACCTACCACCTGGTGCCGGTGCGCAATGCGGAAGTGCTGCGCCGGATCAACGTCAATAACGGCATCTGGAACAGCGTATTCTCGCACGATCACAACTCGGCCTACGTGTTCACGCTGACCCCGGAAGAGCCCGACAACGACTTTGCCGCCCGCATGTTCGGCATGGATATCGGCGAGGATCCCGGCACCGGCTCTGCCGCTGCGGCGCTGATTGGCCTGCTTGCCGAACAGGCCGACCTGGCTACGGGGCAGGCCGATTATGTGCTGCGGCAGGGCCTCGAAATGGGCCGCCCCTGCCGCATCACCCTCCAGCTCCGCAAGGACAACGACATCCTGATCCATGGCGGCATCGGCGGCCACGCGGTGATCGTGGGCGAAGGCGTGCTCGATCTGGAGGCGTGAGGCTGTATTCCCGCCGCGAAGCTGTTAAGCTCCTGATGCAACTGCGTTGAGGGTGGTGGCATGAATATTCTGGTCAATCTCTTGTTCTGGGTGCACCTGCTGGCGCTGGTCGGCGGCGGGGCGAGTTCGGTGGCCATGCCGATCATTGGCAGCAAGATTGCCGGGGCCGATGGCGCCACGCGTCAGACCCTGTTCGAAATTGCGGGACGGATCTCCAAGACCGGTCGGGGCGCGCTGGGCGGGCTCATCATTACCGGCATCCTGCTGTTTTGGCTCAAATGGGATTTCTCGGCCCCCAGCATGATCTGGTTTGGCATCAAGATGGTGCTGGTCCTGCTGCTGCTGGCCTGCGTGATCGTGGGTGGCATCAACTTCAAGAAGGCCCAGGGCGGGGATGCGGCTGCGGCGGGCAAGGCGGCGCTGGCCGGACGCATTGCAGGCCTGTCCTTGATCGGCGTCATCCTGGCGGCGGTTTTTGCCTTTAACTAGACGCAAGTCATAAAGCAAAAAATCAACCTCCGACGCCGACCGGGCTTGCGCGGCACGGCGGATTCGCGCATTCTTGCGCCAAATCGAGACCACAGCCATGCAGCGCAATCGCGCCAAAGCCATTGCAATAGCCAAGACTCAGGACCGCAATCGCGTCCTGATGATGGCTGCTGGCATGCTGCTGCTTCCCGCTGCGCTCCTTCTCCTTCTTATCAGCCCCTGATCACCGGCAGCTCGAACGAGCGGGTCGTCAGGGGATAACGCCATCAGCCGAACAGAAAATGTCCGGCCTGCAGAGCTTTTGACTCTGGGCCGCCCGATAGGAATTCGAGACATGTCCGCCGTATCAGATACCAACAAAGACCGCGTCTTCATTTTTGACACCACCCTGCGTGATGGTGAGCAATCGCCCGGCGCCACCATGACGCTGGAGGAAAAACTCCAGGTTGCCGAGACGCTGGACGATATGGGCGTCGACATCATCGAAGCCGGCTTCCCCATCGCCTCCAATGGTGATTTCGAGGCCGTTGTCGCCGTGGCCAAGGCCGTCAAGCGCTCCACCGTCGCCGGCCTCGCCCGCGCCATCACCGCCGATATCGACCGGGCCGGTGAAGCGGTGCGCCACGCGCAGCGCGGCCGCATCCACACCTTCGTCTCGACCTCGCCGATCCATCTGGCCCATCAGATGAAAAAGACCGAGGACGAGGTCATCGAGATCATCGCCCGCACCGTGGCGCAGGCGCGCAACCTGATCGACGATGTTGAGTGGTCGGCGATGGACGCCACCCGCACGCCGCTGGAATTTCTGAAGCGCTGCGTCGAGACCGCCATCAAGGCCGGCGCGACCACGATCAACCTGCCCGATACGGTCGGCTATGCCGTGCCCGACGAGCACGAGAAGATGTTCCGCGACATAATCACCATGGTGCCGGGCGCCGACAAGGCGATCTTCTCAGCCCATTGCCACAACGATCTGGGCCTGGCCGTGGCCAATTCGCTGGCAGCCGTCCGTGGCGGTGCCCGCCAGGTCGAGTGCACCATCAATGGCCTGGGCGAACGCGCCGGCAACGCGGCGCTCGAAGAGATCGTCATGGCCCTGCGCACCCGCGCTGATGCCATGCCCTACCATACCCAGATCGAGACCACCCATCTGGCCCGCGCCAGCAAGGTCGTATCGGCGGCGGCCAATTTCCCGGTGCAGTACAACAAGGCCATCGTGGGCAAGAATGCCTTCGCGCATGAGAGCGGCATCCATCAGGACGGCATGCTCAAGAATGCCGAGACCTATGAGATCATGACCCCGGCCAGCGTCGGCATCAAGGAAACGACCCTGGTCATGGGCAAGCATTCGGGCCGCGCCGCCTTCAAGGACAAGCTGCGCGAGCTGGGCTACGAGCTGGGCGACAACGCCTTCCAGGAGGCCTTCGTCCGCTTCAAGGACCTCGCCGACCGCAAGAAGCATGTGTATGACGCCGACATCATCGCCCTGGTGGATGACGAGGTCGGTTCGGTGGGCGATCGCATCAAGCTGGTCGACATGGAAGTCGTCAGCAAGACCGGCGGCATCCACAAATGCACGATGACCCTGTCCATCGATGGTGAAGAATCGAGTGTCACCTATGAGGGCACGGGGTCGGTCGACGCGATCTTCAACGCCATCAAACAGGGCGTGGGCCAGCAGCCGCATCTGGTGCTCTATGCGGTGGACGGCGTGACCGGCGGTACGGACGCGCAGGCGTCGGCCCATGTTCGCCTCGAAATGAACGGCCGTATCGTCTCGGGCAATGCCGCCGAGCCCGATACGCTGGTGGCCTCGGCCCGCGCCTATCTCAACGCCTATAACCGCCTGCTGATCGAACGCGGCGCCTCGGCGCAGGGCGCGATGGCCGGCTAAGCAAGCAGCTCCGTGCCCCGGCCAGCCGTGGCTGGGGCAGGGAGGACTGAATGGACTATGAACTGGTCGAGGTCACTGAGCCCGACGACTGGGCGGCCTATCACACGATCCGCCGGCAGGAGCTGTTCGAGGCGCGCGGCCGGCATGGTGTCTACGACCCCAACCGGCCGGATGAGCGTCGGCCCGGCATGCATCCCTATCTGCTCAAGGCCAATGGTCGGCCCCTTGGCACGACACGCCTCGATAGTCGCGATGACGGCACCTGCATATTCCGTCTGGTGGCCATCACTGCGTCCGAGCAGGGCAAGGGGCACGGTCGGGTGCTGGGCGGCATGGTGGAGGGCATGGCGCGTGCCCATGGTGCTCACACCGCCTATGTCAACGCCGCGCCGACGGCCCTGGGCTATTACGAGGCCACGGGCTGGCAGCGCTACGTCTGGGACGAGGCAGAACTGGTGAGCATTGCCAGCGATTGCATCCAGATGCGCAAGGCGCTCTAGCGCAGGTTCAGGCGCTCGGCTTGGCGGCCAGCAGGATCGGGTCCACCTCGATCAGCTCCAGCGCGCGGACCATCTCGATGGTGCCGGTCTTGTATTTGAGGAAATGCGGCGAGGCGATATGCGCCTGATAGGCCGCCGGCGACGCATATTGCTCGAGCAGTTCGATGTGATGCGGCGCGTCCTTGCGCGCCGTGGCGTGCAGCATGAGCACGCCCGGTTCAAGTCGCATCGACGCTTCGATCTCTTCGGTGAGAAAGGCCAGGTAGTCGTCGAGCCGAGCCGGATCGATGTCCAGCCGGGCGATGCGCGTGACCGGTCGCTCGGTCACCGTCCAAGCTCCGCCAGAACCTCACCCAGCGCCTGATCGAGCAAAGCGCGGTCGGCTTCGGTGCCGGCACTGATGCGGATGCAACGGTTAAGGCCCGTCACCGCCGGCTTGCGCACGAAGATGCCGCGTTGGGCCAGTCCATCGAGAATGGCCTGCGCATAGGGCCCGTCCCGGCCGCAATCGACCGCCACGAAGTTTGTCGCCGTCGGCAAGGGCGCCAGCCCATAGCGGCGGGCAATGGCTGCGGTGTCCTCGAGCGATGCCCGCACGGCGGCCACCGACTGCTCCAATGCGGCGCTATCGGCCAGGGCTGCAATACCGGCCGCCTGCGCCACGTTGCTGATGCCGAAATGGTTGCGGATGCGATTGAAGGCCGAGATGCTGCGGGCCTCGCCGAAGACGTAGCCGACGCGCGCCCCGGCCAGGCCATAGGCCTTGGAGAAGGTGCGCATGCGCAGCAGGTTGGGCCGCGTCATGTCCAGCGGGGGCAGGGTGCCTGCCGGCGCGAATTCGCCATAGGCCTCATCGAGGATGATCATCGTGCTTTCCGGCACGGCGGCGATGAACCGCTCCACCGAAGCCGCATCCCACCAGCTGCCCATCGGATTGTCGGGGTTGGCGAGATAGACCATTGCCGCATCGGTCCCACGCGCCGCGCGCGCCAGGGCGTCGATATCCTCGCGATCCCCGATATAGGGGACCGTGTGCATATGCGCGCCATAGCCATGGATGTGGTAGTTGAAGGTCGGGTAACCGCCCAGCGATGTCACCACAGTGCTGCCCGGCGCCGCATAGAGGCGCACCGCCATGCCCAGGATCGCGTCCACCCCTTCGCCGGGCATGACATTGGCAAAGTCGACACCCAGATGGTTGGCGATGGCGGCACGCAGGTCGTGGTTTTCGGGGTCGCCATAATGCCAGCTGTCGGCCGCCGCGGCGCGCATGGCTGCAAGCACGGAGGGCGCCGGGCCGAACGGGCTTTCATTGGCGCCGATGCGGGCGCGCAGCGGCACCCCGGTGCGGCGCATGATCGCCTCGGGGCCGACGAAGGGCACGGTTTCGTCAAGACCGGCGGTGATGGGCGATAGGGCTGGACGGGACACTGGCTCACGACTCGCTGTTCGGCAGGCGGCTATCCTAATGTCGTGTCCGGCCCCGCGGCCAGTGGTCTTGCAATCGGGTCATCGAGGATCAGTGAGCAGCCCGCATCAGGTTGCAACGGCTTTTTGCACAGGCCGTCCGGCCGCTCTGCCACGGAAACAGGGGCTCTCCGGTCAGCCCTGCAATCGGTCGCATTTGCATCAAAGGCGGCGCAGATCGGCAAGATCGTGGAAGGCATGCGCGCGCACCCTCTGGCTCGCGTCACCTCCCTGGCGCTCCCCAGATGATTCTTTCAAGGAGCTTCACCCATGCCGCCTACCTATGTTCTCGCTCGGGATCACCTGCAACGGGCTGCGACGATCCTGCAGGGCGTGGACAGCCGCTCCCGTCAGTTGCGGTACATCATTGAGCGGACCATCAGTTTGATGGACGAGACGCGGCAGGAGCCGCTTTCCCGAGCAACCAACGTGCTCGACTTTGCTGCCTTTCGCGAGAATCGCGTCGGCGCCGAGTAATGTCCTTCGATGCTGGCGGCACTGCCGCCGGCGTCGATTTTTCGATCAGCCGCCGGCCTGGGTCTCGGGGCTTGGATTGGCGGGGTCCGGGGTTACGCTGATGCCGCCCGCATTGGCTCCGGCAAGTTCCCGGTTGAGCGCGATCTTGGCTTCCTCGGTGAGGCTGTAAAGCGCCTCCAGGTAATCAGGCGTGGCCACCCAGGCGCGTAGCTGCATGTTGACGGCAGTGCCCGAGAAACTCTCCACATGAACCGACGGCGCCGGATCGGCCAGGACGCGCTTGTCGTGTCCGGCGATACGCAGCAGGATCTTGCGCGCCTTGGCGATGTCGAGGCTATCAGGGACGCTCACATTGACGTCGATGCGGCGGCGCGGCTCGCGGCTGTGGTTGGTGATCGCCGAGGCCCACAGCTTCTGGTTGGGCGTGAAGATATAGAGCCCGCTCGATGAGCGCAGCCGGGTGCCGAACAGGCCGATTTCGACCACGACGCCGGCAACGCCGTCACCCTGGATGAATTCGCCGATGGCGATCGGCCGCAGCCAGATCAGCATGATGCCGGCCGCGATATTGGCCAGCGTGCCCTGCAGCGCCAGGGCGACGGCGAGGCCCGCAGCGCCCAGCACCGTCAGAATCGACGCGTTGGAAACGCCAAGCAGGTTCAGCGCGGTGACGGCTGCCAGAACGATGATGCCGTAGCGCGCCACCTGCGACAGCAGCGGCGCAAAATTCCGGTCGATGCCATAGGCCAGCGGCAACAGCCGTTTAATCGCGCTGGCGGCGAGCCGCGCAAGGTGCCAGCCGGTCACCAGAACGGCGATTGCGGCCAGCAAGGTCAGTGCGTTTGCCCAGAGCCAGGCTAGGGGGATCATCAGAAAATCGGGAATCGTCATGCTGGCCTTATCGTTGGCGCCGGCTGTGGTTGCGACACTGTAGCAAACCCGTCATGTGAGGAAAGTGGACCTAGGCGCTAGACAGTGCAGAATCCCTTTGATAGAGAGGCGCCACTTTGGAAGCTCCGGCAAGGGGCGAGTAGCTCAGCTGGTAGAGCAGACGACTCTTAATCGTCGGGTCCACGGTTCGAATCCGTGCTCGCCCACCAAAGTCCTCCCCAATGACAGGTACGTCTTGACGGCAGCGCTGCGGCGTAGATGCTCGCGGGGAAACCGTCTTTGGCGCATTGGCGTTTGCCCACCATGGAATTCGAAGTCACGGCTTACAGCTACGACGCGGCGGCCCAGCGGTTGCATTTCACCGCCAGCGGGCATCGCAACGGGATGCGCTTCACCGTTGCCAGCCATGTGCGGTGCCTCAAGGACCCGGTGACGCCGCAGAATGCCCACCTGGTCGCCCTCGTGGCACTGACCGAGATTTTCAAGAGACCGAGCGCGTCGGGGCGATAAAGGGCGACAACTGGCGAAGTCTGTCACCAAGCTGTCAGCCTGGCCGCCAAACGCCCGGAAATCCTCAGACTTTCGTTTATTTCCGCCAACTTCGCCTTTCCAGCCCCACGCTTGACCGCTATAGGGGCCACACCTACATCTGACCCGGACAAGGACCCTGCGCATGTTTGGCATCGACCCGAGTTTCCTCAGTTCGCTCGTCCAGGTCATTATGATCGACCTTGTCCTGGCCGGTGACAACGCCGTGGTGATCGGACTTGCCGCGGCCGGTCTTGCCTCGGATGTGCGCCGCAAGGCCATCCTCATCGGCATTCTCGCCGCGACGCTGCTGCGCATCTTCTTTGCTCTCATCACCACCCAGCTCCTGGCGCTTGGCGGCGGGCTGCTCATCGCGGGCGGCGTGCTGCTGCTCTACGTCTGCTGGAAGATGTATCGCGAGCTCACCACGTCGGAAGCCGAGGAGCATGAGGCCCAGGAAGCGCTTGAAGATCACGACACCAATGCCGATGGTACGGTTGCCGGCAAGGCGCCGCGCAAGACGCTGCGCCAGGCGGTCATCCAGATCATCATCGCCGACGTTTCCATGTCGCTCGACAACGTGCTGGCCGTGGCCGGCGCTGCTGCGCATCACTTCGAGGCACTGATCATTGGTCTGGGCCTCTCGGTGATCATGATGGGCGTTGCCGCCACCTTCATCGCCGGCCTTCTGCACAAGCATCGCTGGATCGCCTGGCTGGGTCTGCTGATCATCCTGTTCGTGGCCGTTCGCATGACGCTGGAAGGCCTGGGCTCCTTTGTCGCCATCCCGGAAATTCCATTCGTCTATACGCCGCATGCCGTGGGTGAAGCCGCCGCCGCCGCCCATTAGCCTTTGGTAACCACCGGGCCAAGTTTGCGGCATTTGCCGTGCCGCAATAGTGATTTGCTCACCTGGCAGGTCTAGTTTCCCGCTCAACCTATACGAGCGGGAAACAGTGCCGATGTCCCTCATCGCCGATCGACTGGTCCAGGCGGGCGAATTCAGCAGCCAGCCGCTGCGCGCCGCTGGCGGCACTGCCGTCCGGCTCGAGACCCGCATTGTCGACGGCGCCGAATGGGACCGCACCATCGCCGGCTTCGATCAGGTCTGCCAGGAGCAGATGCACGCCTTCGCGCTCACGCGCTGGCCCTCGGTGCGGCAGGAACCGATGCTGTTCCTTCAGGATGGCGAGATCGTTGGCGGCGCGCTGATCATGGTGCAGCCCCTGCCGCTCGGGCTGGTCCGAATCGCCGTGTCCAAATGGGCCCCGATGCTCAAAGACGCCGCGCGGCCCGATGCCGACGCCATTCATGCCGGCATGGTCGAAGCCATGATATCGGCCTATGGCACCGGTCCCCGGCAGATGCTGTCGATCCTGCCGCGCGCCTCGACCAGTCCGGCCAATGGCGAATATGCGCGCCTGATCGGCCGTGGCTTCAGGCGCGGATCCGAGCTGGGCTTTCCCGATCGCTATATCGTCAACCTGCGGCTCGATGATGCTGCCCAGCGCAAGAGCTTCCACCAGACCTGGCGGCGTCAGCTCAACAAGTCGGAAAAGGCCGGCCTCAGCTTCGAGCATGCCGGTCCCGAACGCATTGCCGAGTTCGGTCGTCTCTACGACGCCATGACCGACCGCAAGCAGTTCACCGATCATTCCGCCTATGAAACCGTGCCTGATCTGATGGGCATCGATGTGGCGGCGCTGCGGCCCGAGCTGTTCTTCGTGCACCATGAGGGTGAACTCGTCGCCGGCGCGCTGATCTTCAAGGCGGGCGACCGGGCGGTCTATCTCTACGGCGCCACCAACGACAAGGCGCTGCCGCTGCGCGCCGGCTATTTCATGCACTGGCAGATCATTCGCTGGCTGCGCGACAACACCACGGCCAGTTGGTACGACCTGGGTGGTACCGATGGCTTCCAGGGGCTGCATCAATTCAAGAAGGGCATGGTCGGCGAGGCTGGCGTCATCCGCCCAGTGCCGCCCGTTGCCAACTATGCCGAGCACCGGCTGGCGCTGCTGCTGGGTACCGGTGCCTTTGCCGCGCGGGACCTGCTGCACGCGGTGCGTCGTACCGTGGATGGCTGGCGCAATCCAAAGACCAAAGCGAACCAGGTCAAGCAAGGGGCCGACGAGGCCGCAGAATGAGCCTCCATCGGCGTCTGGCGTCGCAATCCAGCATCATCTTCGGGGCCCGGCTGGCCGGCGCCGGGCTGATCTTCCTCGTCCAGGCGCTGATTGCGCGCCTATGGGGTCCGGAGCTGCTGGGGGAATACCTGATCGTCATCGCCACGGTGAACCTGATCGCGGTGGTCATGCCGCTGGGCTTTCACACCGTCGGAACCTACTTTGCCGCGGAATACCGGGCCAAGGGTGACCGGCGCCAGTTTGTCAGCTTCATGACCCGATCCTATGGCCATGTTCTCGTCAGCCTCGTGCTGGTGCTGCTGGGAGGGCCGCTGCTGCTGGCCGTGCTGGGGCAGGGCGAGAGCGTCCTGGCGCAGCATTTCGTCCCGGTCACCCTGTTCGCCTTTGCAACGGCCATGGTCTATGTCAACAGCGCGCTGCTGATCGGCCTCAAGCGCCCCTTTGCCGGCTTTTTCGCCGATACCATGTTCCGCCCTTTCATCGTCATCGCCGCGTTTCTGGCCACCATGAGTTTCACGGTGCATGCCGAGGCGTTCTCGATCATGCTGTGGGCGGTGGCGGTGGGCTATGTCGTCATTGCGCTGGTGCAGTTCGCCTTCGTGGTCACCTCGCTCAACCGCATTCCCGAGACGGTCCAGCCCCGCCTGGCGGAGGCCGCCCGCTGGTGGCGCTTCGCCTTGCCCTGGGTGCTGATCTCGCTGGCCACCGATTTCTTCTTCGACATCGATCTGCTGCTGCTCAGCCATGCGCTCAGCCGCGAGGAACTGGCGATTTTCGGTGTCTGTACCCGCCTGTTCTCGCTGATTTCCTTCGGCGTCGCGGCGGTCTATGCGGTCACCATGCCCGATATGTTCGAGAGCGAGGCCAATGCCGACCGCGCCTCCTTCAAGCGCAAGGTGGGCGACGCCAACTTCGTCGCCAGCATCATCTCGGTGGTACTGTTCGCCGGCATGGCGGCCGTTGCGCCGCTGCTGCTCATGCTGTTCGGGCCCAGTTTTGCCGCCGGCGCGGCGCCGCTGGCTGTGTTGTCCCTGGCGCTGGTTGTCCGCTCGGTGATGGGCCCGGCCGCGCTGGTGCTGTCGATCCACGACCGTCCCTATGCCAGCCTGCCTTTCGTGGCTGCCGGCATTGGCTCACTGGTCGTCTGCAACTGGCTGCTGGTGCCGGTGTTCGGCCTCATGGGCGCGGCTCTGGCGGCCATCATCGCCATCACGATCTGGTCGGTCAGCCTGTGGTGGATGGTGCTGCGGACCGCACATATGGATGTCTCGATCCTGCAATGGTTCCGCAGCCGCCGCGCCACCGCCGTACCGGCCGAATAGGGTAGCGTGGCTAGGCGCCGACCAGGCCCTTGAGCCGCCGCTTCAGCAGGCCCAGGCGACCGATATTGACGCCGCCGTCATAGCCTTCGGACACCTTGGTGTAGGGCTTTTCGATCAGCATGTAGTCCTGCCCGAAGATATGCTGCTCGAGCAGGCAGGTCTCCTTGTAGCCGTAGCGGCGCAGCAGCATGCGCGCCACCTCATTGTCCGGTCGCACGAAGGTATAGGCCTTGTGGAAGCGGGTATTGTCCCAGTGCGCGTCGAATTCGCGCATGCCGAACATGCCCAGCTTGGTGGCGCGATGGCTGGGGAATACCCAGCTCCAGTAGCGAAAGATCGCGCCGCATTCGGGCCCCGACACCATGGCGCCGCCCGGGACGCCGTCGGCGCACATGATCATGATGTGCCAGGGGTCGAGCGCGAGCAGGATGCGCAGGAAGGTCTTGTTCAGGCGGCCCATTTCATGGGCCTTGAAGCGATCATTGTAATGCTCGGACGTGGCAATCACGTCCATCAGCTCACGGTGGATCAGGTCGATATCGCCTGGCGTGGCGGCGCGGATGGTCATCTCGGCCATGATGGACTCCCCTTTGCCCCGCAAATACTAGCAAACCCGGGTGCGGGCCCGAAGCAGTGTAGGGGAGGGCAGTTAATGGGCGGTGCCGCGGGGTGCCCATTAAGTCGCAGAGCCAAGGCCTTGCCGGGGCAGGGGTGGGTCAGTAGAACGGGAGCCGGGAGAGATAAGGGAGGATAGTATGAGCGAGCAGCTCGTATTCCAGCCAAGTGCGGCTGCGATCGCACGCACCCACGTCACCAAAGATCAGTATGACGCGATGTATGCGCGCTCGATCAGTGATCCGGACGGATTCTGGGCGGACCAGGCCAAGCGCCTCGACTGGGTGAAATTTCCCAGCAAAATCAAGAACACCAGCTTCGCCTATCCCGATGTCTCGATCAAATGGTACGAGGACGGCGTTCTCAACGTCTCCTACAATTGCCTCGATCGGCACCTGGCCACCCGCGGCGACCAGACCGCCATCATCTGGGAAGGCGATACGCCCGGCACCGATAGCAAGGCGACCTATCGCGAGCTGCATGACCGCGTCTGCCGCTATGCCAATGTGCTCAAGGCCA
>CBFGMY010000133.1:0-11875 GCA_965650055.1 uncultured Devosia sp. | reverse complement strand
CTCCCCCTCGACGGGGGAGGTTGGGAGGGGGTGTTGAGAGCCCCGATATCCGGGCTAAACACCCCCCACCCTTGATCCCTCCCCGCAAGGGGGAGGGTGTCGACTGAAACACCCGTGCAAAGAAGAACCCTCAAATCCCCCCATACCAGTCGTATCCCTGGTCCGGCCAATAGCCGCCCTTGCCCTTGCCGAACGGCGTCAGGTCATCCACCAGCTCGATAGTGTGCAGGTATTTCGGCTGCTTATACCCCAGCGCTCGCTCGATCCTGAGCCGAACCGGGGCGCCATTGCTGACGGGCAGCACCTGGTCGTTGAGCCCGTAGGAAAGGATCGTCTGCGGATGGTAGGCATCCACCAGGTCGCTGCTCTCGTAATAGAGAATGTCGCCCGATAGCGTGCGCTGGATATTGTCGTAGCAGTGATAGACGCAGAAGCGGGCCTGCGGCTTGACGCCGGCCATGTCGAGCACCGGCCCAAGCGGCGTGCCCGTCCACTTGGCGATGCAGCTCCAGCCTTCGACGCAATCGTGCCGCGTGATCTGGCTGCGCACGGGCATGTTGCGCAGCTCGGCCAGCGAGAAGCTCACCTCGCGATCGACCATGCCCTTCACTGTCAGCCGATAGGGCTCGAAGTTCTGCATCTTGAGGAAGGTATATTCGGGCGTCGATGGGTCTGTTGACCCGTTCGGCCGCTGCCCCTGCCGGATTTCGCTGGCCGAATATTCGCGCGCCAGCACCTGGCCGCCGATCAGCGTGCGCTGCACATTGTAGGTCAGCACATTGGCCTGTTCCATGACGTGGCGGACAGAATTGGTTTTGTCGCCGAGGAAATTGAACTGGTCGCAGCCAGCCAGGATCAGCCCGGAACCGGCCACGGCCGAGCTGCGCAGGAAATTGCGGCGAGTGATGAGGCGGCTCATGGTCTGTCTCCTTCGACACCAGGTGTGCCGGGGCTGGCGCGATACCAGCCCGTGATCATCGAGCGCAGCTCGTTCAGCGGCCCGGCAGCCAGCACCATGATGATGTGGATGACGAAGAAGCCCACCAGCAGCAGCATGGTAATGAAGTGGATGGTCCGCGCTGTCTGCCGCCCGCCAAACAGGTCGAGCAGCCACGGCCAGGCCGCGTCCATGCCCGGGCTCATGGTGAGGCCCGTCAGCACGATCAGCGGGAAGAGAACGAAGAACACCCCGAAATAGGCCAGCTTTTGCAACGGGCCATAGCTGCGCCCATGGTGGAAGCGGAGCGTCGCGTGATCGGCGATGTCCTTGGGCACGCCGGCAATGTCTGACGGCTTGGGCACGATGTCGCGGCGGATATGGCCATTGATGAAGCTGGCCAGGAACCAGACGAAGATGGTCGCGACGAAGATCCAGCCGAAGAAGAAGTGCACCACCCGGCCGGTCCCGAGGTCGCGATAAGATGGAATGGTCACCGAGCCCGGGAAGCCGGTGAAGACTGGCCGCTCGGCAGTGCCGCTCAGGCCGAGGCCGAGCGCGGTGCTGTCGAAGCTGTTGCCGAGCACCGTCGTCCGCCCGCGCGGGCCGGCGTCGGTGTTGACAGCCCCGATCTCGAAAATGGCGTTGTCGAATTCGAAGCCGGATTGCTGCCCGATATAGAGCGCGGGGTGAGCATTGAAGATCTGCAGCCCCGTCAGCAGCAGGAAGAACAGGCAGATCGCCCATATCCAGTGCGTTACCCGGGTCCAGATCGATTGACGGTAGATCAGCGGCCCTTTGCCGGCCGCGACGTTGGCTTCGCTCATCTTCTCCCCCCAGGGCAATCGAGGCCATCTGCCCCGCGCTGGCAGTAACGGAGCCGCGCGGGACAAATGATGCATAGCACGGATATTTATTTGGTAGCGGGCGCCATCGCGTCAGCTGGAGCCATCGCGTCAGCTGGAGCCATGGCGTCGGCGGGGGCCATCGCGTCAGCCGGAGCCATCGCATCAGCCGGAGCCATTGCATCAGCCGGAGCCATTGCCCGGTCGATCGCACCCATCACATCCATGCCCGCATGCAGTCCGTGACAGGCCGAAGTGGCTGCGTACTGCGCTGCCGGAAAGGTGATGGCGCCAGCCTGCTCCATGCAGAGCTTGAATTCGTCATCGGTAAGCGGCGTCATCGCCGGCGCCATTGCATCGCCGGCCATGGCGTCGCCAGCCATAGCATCTGTGGCCATCGCGTCCTGCGCGAATGCGGCGGGAACGGTGGCGAAGGCGAGCGCAAGGGTGGCGGCCAGCGACAGGCCGCGGAGGGTACTGAACATGAAAGGGTCTCCCTGGATCGATCCCGCCCCATCGGCAGGGGATCATGCCAGCCCATTCGCCTGGGCAGCGCGGCCGGTTACCCGATCACGTGGACGTGATCGCTACTTCGGCATTCCCTGTATCGCCGCGTGCATGTAACCATGTCGGCGTTTCCGGCGAATGGATGGATAATGCAGACTGATCCGACCGAGATGCGATTGCGGGATTTGATGCTCGCCTCGCTCGACGGCGATGCTGCGGCCTACCGCACGCTGCTGTCAGAACTCGGCCGCCACCTGCGCCCGTATTTCACCCGGCGGCTCACCCCTGCCTTTGCATCGCACGCGGAGGATCTCGTGCAGGAGACTCTGCTGGCCATCCACACAAGGCGCATGACCTATGATCGCAACCGGCCCTTCACGGCCTGGCTGCATGCGGTCGCGCACCACAAGTTTGTCGACCATGTCCGGCGCCAATCCATCCGCCTCACCGTACCGCTGGAGGATGACGCGCCCATCTTCGCCCATGACGATAGCGCCGACGCCCTGGCGCGCCGCGATCTCGATGTCGTGCTCGACGCCATCCCCGCCCGCACCGGCGATCTGATCCGCCGCACCAAGGTCGACGGCGCCTCCGTCGCCGAGGCGGCTGCAGCGCATGGCATCACCGAAACGGCTGCCAAAGTGTCGATCCATCGCGGGCTCAAGGCGCTGGCCGCGCGTTTTGCGGGGGGATCGAAATGACCGACGACCTCATCGTCCGCCTCTCGACCGACCTCAAGCCGGTACGCCGCATGGCCATGGCGCGCCTGCTGATCGGCGCCACCGTGCTCAGCACCATCGTCGCTATCGCTGCCATGAACATGTGGCTGGGCATGCGCCCGGACATGGACAGCGCCATGGCCACCATGAACTTCTGGACCAAGTTCACCTATACGCTGTCGGTGGCCTTGCTCGGCGGCGTCGCCACTTTGGCCCTCGCCCGTCCCGATGGCCGCACGCGCTGGCCCTGGTATATCGCTTTGGCCCTGCTCGCCTTGCTGGTGATCGGCGCCTTCTACCAGCTCGCCCGTGCCGAACCCGACGACATGATGCCCCTCATTGTCGGCGGTTCGTCGCTGGTCTGCCCCTGGCGCATTGTGGTGCTGGGTCTGCCCATCCTGCTCGGCGCCATCCTCGCTTTGCGCCGTTTGGCCCCGCGCAACCCAACCCTGGCCGGCTTCGCTGCCGGTATCATGGCGGGTGGCGCCGGTGCCTGGGTCTATTCCTTCGCCTGCGCCGAGACTGGGATGATGTTCCTGGCTCTGTGGTACACGCTGGGGATATTGATCGTGGGGGTCATAGGGGCAGCATTGGGCCGGTTTTTGCTGCGGTGGTAGCAAGAGTACCCCCACCTAACCTCCCCCTGAAAAGGGGAGGAATCCCATCGGGGCTTTCGCACATCGCGCCGCATCCACCGCACGGTCCCTCCCCCTATCAGGGGGAGGTTAGGAGGGGGTATCCGACAAAAACTCGCCTTCGCCGCTATTCCTCGCGCGCCGCCCAGTTCACACCGCGCCGCAGTATGGTCGCCATCTCCAAATTCTCGAATTCCTTGGCCTGGTGCCCCAGCGTCGAGTGAAACACCTTGCCCCTGCCGTGCATCCGCTTCCACACGACCGGCATCTTCACGCCCGCGATCCAGGGCGCGTGATCCCCGCTGAACGTGGTCGTCGCCAGCACATGGTTGGACGGGTCCACATGCATGTAATATTGCTCGGACGTGTAGGGGAACGACTTGATCCCGGACATGATGGGATCGAGCGGGTCAGCCACGTCGACCGTGTAGTCGATGATATTGCCCGGATGGGCCACCCACTGTCCGCCCACCATGAACTGATAGTCCACCGCCTCGCGGAAGGCGTCGCTCATGCCGCCATGATGGCCGGCGAGGCCCACGCCGCCCTCGACCGCCTTGGTCAGGTTCTCGACCTCTTCCTTCTCGATCTTGCTCATCGTGAAGATGGGGATGATCAGGCTCAGCTCATGAATGGACGGATCGGCAAAAGCACTGGTTTCGGTCGCCATACGCACGGAAAACCCGTCTTCGTGCAGCCATCGGCGATAGATGGCGGCGCATTCCTCCGGATCATGCCCGGACCAGCCGCCATAGACGATCAATGCGCTTTTCATGCCGCAAACTCCGCAAATCAAACGGCGCGGAGATTACCTGACTGGGCTGCTAATGAAACCCCGGCATCACGCCGGAACGGCAATGCCCCACTGTGCCCGGGCAAAGGCCCAGCTGCGCAGCACCATGAAATTGACCCCTGACGTCAAGGCGATGACCAGGATCGAGGCGAAAACCGTCGGCACGGCCAGCACGCCATGCACGACGAAGGAAAACAATGCCGCCAGCAGCAGTGCCATGAACTGGACCGCCATATAGCGGGGCAGCGCCTGGCTATGGGGCGCGTCGGAATCGAACGAATAGCGGCGGTGCAGCGCATAGACCGGCACGATCAGCGCTGCATAGCACGCGGCATTGGTGACCCAGTTGGCCATGCCGGTATCGAGCCAGATCAGGGTCGTCGACAGCACCACGAAAGCGGCTGCACCGGCTGCGCCAACAGCGATGAATGCCAGGAGGCCGCTGAACATTGGCGCCCGCGCCCGCACATGGGGCACGTCGCGCATCAGGCTCTGCAGGGCGGCGCTCATGATCGGCTGGTCCTTGTCGTCTGGCGAGTAGGTGAAACTACCGCGTCTCGCCTTTCCCGTCGGTTTATCCATGCCGCCACGCCCCGGTGTTTTGCGTCATGGTTGACGCTTGTTGAAGCCTCATCCCTGCATAGGACCCATGAACGCAGCATGACCGGTGTCAAAGTTGACCAAAAGGTCCACTTTTCACTGTCACAAAAGACTGGTTAACTCGGCTATCGCCGTGGCCGAAACGTTGGACCGTCGATTTGGCGTATCCGATGCCCGCGGAGGTTGGACTGCCGTAAGCAAACAAAGGATACAGGGATGAGACACTTACTTCTCGGCGCCACGGCGCTGACCCTCTGCGCCGGTTTTTCGAGCGCTGCCTATGCCGATTTCACGCTCAACATCCTGCACATCAACGACTTCCATTCCCGCTTCGACCCCATCACCGGCACCGATTCGAACTGCGATGCGGAAACCGACGCCGCCGGCGAATGCTTCGGCGGCATTGCCCGCCTCAAGACCATCATCGACGATACCCGCGCCAAATATGAAGGCGGCAATTCGCTGCTGCTCTCGGCCGGCGACAACTTCCAGGGCTCGCTCTACTACACCACCTACAAGTCCAAGGTCGTGTCCGACTTCTTCAACCAGATGGGCTTTGACGTGGTGGCCACCGGCAACCACGAATTCGACGACGGCCCGGAAGAATTCCTCAAATTCATCGAAGCAGCCGAGTTCCCCATCATCGGCGGCAATTTCGATGTCTCCAAGGACCCCAGCCTCGCCGGCAAGATCGAGGGTTCAATCGTGCTCGACATCGGCGGCGAGAAGGTCGGCATCATCGGCGCAACCACCGAGGATACCCCCGAGATCGCCTCGCCCGGCCCCAATATCGAATTCAACGATGTCTTCGAATATGTCCGCTCGACTGCCGCTGCCCTCGACGCGGCCGGGGTCAAGAAGATCATCCTGCTCAGCCACATCGGCTACACCGTCGATATGCAGCTGGCGGCCGATGTGCCGCTGGTCGACGTGATCGTCGGTGGCCACAGCCACTCGCTGCTCGGCTCGATGGAGGGCGCCGTTGGCCCCTATCCGACCCTGGTGAAAAACCCCGATGGTGTCGAAGTGCCGGTGGTTCAGGCCAACCAGTATGGCAAGTATCTGGGCGACATCGCCATCACCTGGGACGACAATGGCGTCGTCACCAAGGCCGAGGGCCAGCCCTTCCTGATCGACGCGTCGGTCACCGCCAATGAGGACTTCAAGGGCCAGCTGGCGGCCCTCGCCGCCCCGATCGAGGAACTGACCAGCACGGTCATCGGCTCGACGACCGAAAAGCTCGAAGGCGCCCGTGAGGTCTGCCGCGCCATGGAATGCTCGATGGGCAACCTGCTGGCAGATGCCATCCTCGACCGTGTCGCCGACCAGGGCGCCACCATCGCCTTCCAGAATGGCGGCGGTATCAGGGCCTCGATCGATGCGGGCGAAATCACCATCGGCGACGTGCTGACCGTCCTGCCCTTCTCCAACACGCTCGCCACCGTTGATGTCAGCGGCGCCGACGTCATCGATGCGCTCGAAAACGGCGTCAGCGATGTCGAGAATGGTGCGGGCCGCTTCGCCCAGGTCGCCGGCCTCAAATACTCGTTCGACCTCAAGCAGCCCGCCGGCAGCCGCGTCAGCGACGTGCTGGTCAAGGGCGAGGGCGATAGCTGGGTTCCGATCGACGAGGAAGCCACCTACACCATCGTCACCAACAACTATGTGCGCGGTGGCGGCGACGGCTATGGCACCTTCGCCGAAGGCGACAACCCCTACGATTTCGGCCCGCCGCTCGAGCAGGTCGTGGGCGAATACCTCGCCAAGCTGGGCGGCACCTACACCCCCTATACCGACGGCCGTATCACCGAGATCAAGTGATCTACCCGTGACAAAACGAAGGGCGCCTCAAGAGGCGCCCTTTTTTGTGATGCGTTGGAGACCTCATGGTGAGCCTGTCGAACCACGAGGTCGAGCGCGTGGAGGCTCGGGTTGCCACGACCACATCCGTCGACAAGCTCAGGATGAGGTTTACTGAAAGGCCCCTAAGCCCGCTTGGCGATCTGTCCCCACGCCAGCAGGATGATGACAGCGCCGACAACGGCGCCGATGAAATTGGCCCCATCGCCCGGACCATACCAGCCCACGGCCTGGCCCAGCCAGGTGGCGAGCACCGAGCCGATGATGCCCAGCACCGTGGTGAGGATAAAGCCGGCAGGCTTCCTGTCGCCCGGCGTGATCCACTTGGCGATCAATCCCGCCAGAAACCCGATGATGATGGCCCAGACAATACCCATTGAGACGCTCCTTTTGGTCCGTACACCGATAAGTCGGTAACGATAGCTCCGGTTGCAAGACCTGGCCCCGTCACGGCGCCCCGAAGGTCTGGACCGGATGACCAGCTCCGCGCATTTGAGCCGATTGTGATCAGTTTTTGTGCAACGGATGACCGGCGGGCTCGTTAAGGCGCTGTTCAAGTGGGGGGCACAATCCCACTAGGAGTTCAAAATGAAGAAGACCATTATCGCAACCACCATCGCCGCACTGCTGGCCACCAGCGCCCTGCCTGTCCTGGCACAGGATGCCGGCGTACAGGTCGATGCCGGTGCAGGCGTCACCGTCGACGCCCCGGCCGTCGATGCTGCCGCTGGCGCGGCGGTTGATGCCAATGCCAGCGCTTCGCTGGACAACACCTATGACGCGGTAACCTCGTCCATCGCGGCCTCCGCCGCGGTCGACCTGTCGGCCGTGACCGACGCTACTACGATCAACATCGTGCTGCTGTCCTCGCTGGAAGGCGATGCCGCTGCCGGTGGCGCGGCGCTGGACGAGGCCCTGTCGGCTAATGCCGAGGGCAATACCGCCCTGCATGCCAACATCGATGGCAATGCCGCCATCAAGGCCAAGCTCGAAGCCGAAGGCCATGCCAGCAGCGACGTCGTCGCCGTCAAGAGCAACGCCGACGGTTCGATCACCGTCTTCGTCGACGACCGCGCTTAATCGCCACCCTAAGACGACGAACCCCGGCCATTGGCCGGGGTTTTTCATTGCTGCAATCGCTGCTGGCTCAGACCGCGTGCTCGGTCCGGTCGCGATCGGTCACCGTCGCCAGATCCAGCACCTTCTGGATGTTGGTGGCATGGCGGAAGCTCGGCTCGTTGTTCTTGCCCGAACGCACTGCCTCGACGAACCGGATATAGTTGGTCGGCACCGTATCGACGGCGACCTCGGTCCAGATCCCCGTCTCGGCATCGGCACCCAGGCAGGTAAAGAGCTTGGACCAGTCGTGCCGGTGCTGCACCTCGATCGAGCCCAGCTCGCCATAGACGCGCAGGCGCAGTTCGTTGAAGTGCCCGGTCGCCCAGCGCGTCGCATGGATCACGCCAAGCGCGCCGTTTTCAAGCTGTGCCGTCATGGCGAAGCTGTCATTGGCGTCGAGGTCATATTCGCCGATACGGTTGTTCTCGGCCTTGTCGAACGTCTCCAGCCGGCAGAACACCCGGGAGAAATCGCTGCCCGCGCCATAGGCGGCAAAATCGAGGATGTGCACGCCGATATCGCCGAGCACGCCATTGGAGCCGTGCTTCTTGCTGAGGCGCCACAGCCACTGGCTTTCCGTGCGCCAATCGCCCCAGGCCTTGGAAACCAGCCAGCTCTGCAGATAGCTCGCCTCGAAATGCTTGACCTTGCCCACCGCGCCCGATTGCACGATTTCGCGCATCTTCTGCAGCTGGCTGACATTGCGATAGGTCAGGTTGACCATGTTGATGAGCCCGGCCTGCTCGGCCGTCTCGGTCATTTCCATGGCCTTGGCATGGTCGGTCGCCAGCGGCTTTTCGCAGAACACGTGCTTGCCCGCCTTGAGCGCCGCCATCGTCGTCGGGTGATGCACGCTGTCGGGGGTGACGTTGGCCACCGCGTCGAACTGGCCCCAGGCGAGCGCCGCGTCCAGCGAACCAAACCCGCGCTCGATATTGTGCGTCGTGCAAAACGCCTCGACCCGCGCCGGATCGACGTCGACGCCACCGGCCAGGGTCACGCCCTCGATCGCCGCAAAATGCTTGGCATGCTGATTGGCCATGCCGCCAGTACCCAGAATGAGGATACGCATATTCTTGTCTTCCTTATGCGGTGCCCCACCGCCAACAAATCCAGACAGGCTCGATGTGTGAGTAGCCCTCATCCTGAGCCTGTCGAAGGACGAGGGCGTGGCTGGGTCGGTGGACCCGACCCCATGGTTCGACAAGCGCACCATGAGGTCTCAGTAGCGTCCGGGTTACTTCTTCACTTCGCCGGCATGGTCGCTGGCCGAGAGCTTGGCGCCCCGCTCTTCGATCTTTTCGATCGCTTCGCCGACCGGCGTGTTTGGCGCCTTCATCAGGTGCGCATGACGGGTGCCGTCATAGGCCCAGTTGACCGCATTGCGCAGCACCTGGCCCACATTGGCGTCGTGATAGGTCGGGTAGGTTTCGTGGCCGGGGCGGAAGTAGAAGATATTGCCGGCGCCACGACGATAGGTAAGGCCCGAACGGAACACTTCGCCGCCCTGGAACCACGAGACGAACACGGTCTCCAGCGGCTCGGGCACACTGAAGGGCTCGCCATACATTTCTTCATATTCGAGTTCGAAATAGGCCGGCAGGCCGCGGGCGATCGGGTGGCCGGGATTGACGACCCAGAGCCGCTCGCGTTCGCCGGCTTCGCGCCAGTGCAGGTTTGCCGGCGTGCCCATCAGGCCCTTGAAGACCTTCGAGTGATGACCCGAATGCAGCACGATCAGGCCCATGCCCTGCCAGACATGTTCCATGACGCGCTTGACGACGGCATCGTCGACCTTGTCATGGGCCGCATGGCCCCACCAGACCAGCACGTCGGTATTGGCCAGCGCTTCCTGGGTGCAGCCGTGCTCGGGTTCCTGCAGGGTCGTGGTCTTCACCGAAATATTGCTGTCTTCCGACAGCAGCTTGGCGATCTGGTTGTGCATGCCATTGGGGTAGTTCTCGGCCACGACCTTGTTCTTCTGTTCGTGGACATTTTCGCCCCAGACCAGGGTACGGATCGGCATCGTGCTAGACTCCTAGTTTGATTGGCTTGGGTGGGGAGGCACCGGCCACTGCATTATCGTCTGCATTATTCCCGCGGAAGCGCGCATCCCCCACTGACCGGGAGATCCATGCTTTCGCGGGAATGACGCTGTGGTTGATGTTGATGACGGCTATATGGCCGCCACCAAAAGTGTGATCGCTCAGCGGATCGGCTTGCCGGCTCCGTCGAAGCGATGAACCTTGTCGGCCATCGGCGAAATATGCACCGTGTCGCCGCTCTTGTACGAATTGGCGCCATCCAGGCGCACCACCACCGGCTCCTCGGTGCCCATCTCCAGATAGACATAGGAGTCGGCGCCCAGGTTTTCGGTGTGGATGACCGTTCCACTCCAGGTGCCGTTATCGGGCACGATGGTGATGTGCTCGCCACGGATGCCGACGGTGTCGGCATTGAACGTCTTGGCCTTGTCGCCACCGATGAAGTTCATCTTGGGCGAACCGATGAATCCGGCCACGAACACCGAATTGGGGCTCTCGTAGAGCTCCATAGGCGTGCCCACCTGCTCCACCAGGCCATCGCGCAGCACGCAGATGCGGTCGGCCAGGGTCATGGCCTCGACCTGGTCATGCGTCACATAGATCATGGTGACGTTGTTCATGCTCTCATGCAGCTTGGCGATCTCGATACGCGTCGCCACGCGCAGCGCCGCGTCGAGATTGGACAGCGGCTCGTCGAACAGGAACACCTTGGGATCGCGGGTGATGGCGCGGCCGATGGCGACGCGCTGGCGCTGGCCGCCCGAAAGCTGCTTGGGCAGGCGATCGAGATACTGCCGGATCTGCAGCATGTCGGCCGCCTTCTCGACCCGCTTCTGGATCTCGTCCTTGGAATGACCCTTTTCGAGGGTCAGGCCGAAGGCCATGTTCTCGTAGACCGTCATATGCGGGTAAAGCGCATAGGACTGGAACACCATGGCGATGCCGCGCTTGGACGGCGCCAGAGCATTGACGACCTTGCCGTCGAACAGCATCTCGCCGGAGGTTATGTCCTCGAGGCCCGAGATGAGGCGGAGCAAGGTGGATTTGCCGCAGCCCGAGGGGCCAACGAACACCATGAACTCGCCCTTGCGGACTTCCAGGTCCACGCCCTTGATCACCTCGACCGCGCCGAAGGCCTTGCGAATATTGCGGAGCTCGATCGCTGCCATTTTCTTCTCCCTTAGCCTTTGACGCCGCCGGCGGTGAGACCGCTGACGATTTTGCGCTGGAACACCAGCACCAGGATGACCAGCGGCACGGTCACGATGACCGAGGCCGCCATGATGATGCCCCACGGAATTTCATACTGCGAACCACCCGACAGCAGCGCGATGGCCACCGGCACGGTCCGCGTATCGTTCGATGACGTGAAGGTCAGCGCGAACAGGAACTCGTTCCACGCCCCGATGAAGGCGAGCAGACCCGTTGTCACCAGCGCCGGCCACATCAGCGGCATGAACACCTTGGTGATGATGATCCACGGCGTCGCCCCATCCACGATGGCCGCTTCCTCGATCTCGATCGGCAGGTCACGCATGAAGGTGGTCAGCACCCACACGGTGAACGGCAGGGTAAAGATCGTGTAGCTGAAGATCAGCGCCCAGGGCGTATTGTAGATGCCCAGCGTGCGGATCAGCTCGAACAGGCCCGACAGCACCGCAATCTGCGGGAACATCGAGACGGCCAGGATCACCATCAGCAGGAAACCGCGGCCGCGGAACCGCACGCGGCTGAGGGCGAAGGCCGCCGTCACCGCGAGGAACAGGGCCAGGATCACCGTGACCGAGGCGACGAAGATCGAGTTCAGCAGGTTGC
>CBFGMY010000132.1:0-12101 GCA_965650055.1 uncultured Devosia sp. | reverse complement strand
AAGCCCACGAACCCGCTGGCCGAACGATGGCGGCGGGTTGAGGAATTCCTGGTCGGTCATCAGGTTTTCGGCCTCGGCCACGGCAGTAGCCACGCGGCTCGAGCGAAGCACTTCGATCTGGTTGAGCACCTGGGCTTCCAGGTCCACACTGCTCGTGGTGACCTCGCCCTCGCCTGCCGCCTGCTCGAGATTGCGGTCCAGCAGCACCTGGCCCGCGGAGAGGTAACTGCGCGGCGCCAGCGACAGATAGAAGGTTGCCAGGATCAGCGTCACCAGCACGCAGAAACCGATCACCACGGCATGCCGACGGAGCAGCGAAATGACCCGCTCGAGATCGATCGTCTTGAGGTCGGACGGCAGCGGCGCCAGCGTCTCGGGGTAACCAGTCTTTTCAAGCATTGTGGAACTCCGCCATTCTGGCCGGGAGGAAAAGGAGACGCTCACTGGGGCGTCGATTGTCCGTAGTGGACGGCCTGGCGCACCCCCAGAATGCCCCCTGCCACGCCAATATGGAGCACGGCTCGCAGCCAGTTCCGGCGCCGCAGCACCGGGGAAAACGCGGTCAGCGCCGTCATGGCGCCGCAATAGGTGATCTTGGCGGCGACAATGGCCAGGGACTTTGCCCGCGAGCCGGCCTGCAGCATGCCGTGCGTCTGGCCGAAGCGCAGCCGGCGGCGCACCAGCCAGGCCATGCTGGCCCGCTCGGGTGGCACGGGCTCTTGGACCAGCGCGTCCTCGGCATAGGCGATCGTCCCGCCCGCCGCCGTCAGCCGGTAGAAGAAGTCCGTGTCTTCGCCACCGGATTTGCCCAGGGCAAGGTCGAACCGCAGCGTCCGGTATGCGGCGCTCCAGCGGATCAGCACATTGCAGGTATAGCCCGTGCGGATCGTGTCGCCGACAAAGACCGGGCGTGTCGAATGAAAGTCGCCATCCACCATCCAGCCCGGGGCGTCAGGCTCGTAGATCGCAAGCACCGGTCCGAGCACGGCCGCTGCGTTGGTCGCCTCGGCCCGTTGAACGAGCGCATTGAGCCAGCCCGGCGACACCACCTCGTCGTCATCGACAAAGGCGACGTAGTCCGCATCCGCCTCGTCAAGGCAGGCATTGCGCGCAATGCAGATATTGGACGCCGGCGCGTGCAGATAGGTAATCGGGAACGGGACCCCGCCCCGCGCCGCGTCGACCAGATCGCGTGCCGAGGGAGTCGCATCGTTGTCGGCAATGATGATGCGGATGTCGTGCCCGCCCTGGTTGAGCAGGGCGATCGATTCCAGGGTCTTCGCCAGAAAGCTCCGGCGAAAGGTGCATATGCAGATGTCTATGCTGGACATGGCAATCACGCGGCCTCACGTCGGAACGGCTGCCGCGCCACATGGACCCAAAAACCGGCCGACCACGCCAGATGCATGATCATGGCCGCCAGACCCACCAGCGGCGACAGCAGCATGGGCATCTCATACTGGGGGTAGTGCTTCTGTGCCGCGTGAATACCCAGCCCGATGCAGCCCAATCCCCAGATGGCCAGCGGCACCAGAAATGCCCAATGCCAGATCGACAGCACCGCCAGCAGCACAACAGGCAGGATGGCCAAAGGCACCATTTGCCGCAGACGTGGCCGCATGCGGTGCTTGAGAATATTGCGCGCCCTGCCCCCGCCATAACCGAAATACTGCTTGAACAGGCCCTTGGCCGTCGAGCGGGGATAATAGGTCATGCCCGTCCGGTCGGTGAGCCAGATGGTGTGACCGGCCTGTCGCAGGCGGTGATCGAGCTCGGCGTCCTCGTTGAAGCGGAAGCTCCGGTCATAGCCGCCGACATCCGTGAATGCCTCGACGCGCATCAGGGCATGGTGGCCATGATCGACTGGCCCATGCCCCTTGCCGGTCCGATGGGCCGAACCGCCTGTGCCGATGGCAGAATTCTGGGCCGTCGCGACGGCGCGCTGGAACGCCTCGACGCCCACTGTGGTCATCGGCACGACAATGCTGCCAACCTGGCGCTCATCGGCTTCGGCAACCAGCTTCCGGCAATAGTCAGGCGGATAGGCGCCATGCGCGTCGATGCGGATGAGGTAGTCGGCGCCGTGGCCGTAGGTTTCGACCGCCAGGTTGATGGCCGCACTCTGGATGCGCTGGTGATTGTGCAGCAGCAACACCAGCGGCGACGCGAGGGCATGGCGGGCGACGATGTCGGTTGTACCATCCGTGCTTCCACCATCCGCCACGACGATGCGGGCATCGAGCGCCTCGGCCTCGACCAGCAAGGCATCCAGCAATGCGCCGATATGGCGCGCCTCGTTCAGGGTGGGCACGACGATGATTGTGCGGGCGGTCATGCGGCGACCTCCAGGGCTGGCTGGGTGGATCGCGGCGCCATCAAACGTCCGACCAGTGCCGCGCATTCGTCCGCGCCACACCGGAACGTCGCCGCGGGCTGGCCGGCCACCGCCGTGGCCAGCTCTCGCACCCGCTCGGGAGTGATGCTGTCGAACAGGGCGATAAGCGTCTCCTGGGCAATGTCGGGCACGACGATGCCGATGCCGAGCCGCTCGATGAACGCCGCCGTCTCGGTGCCCGCAAGCGCGATCGGAATCGCGCCATTGAGGCACCCCTCGTAGAGCCGGTTCGGCAGCAGCCAGGCCGAATTGAGCCCTTCTTCGAAGAAATCGATGGCCCAGGTGAAATGCACGCCCGAATAGAGCGGCGCCAGATCCTGCGGATAGCGGAAGGGACCGCCATATTCGAGATGCGGCGACGCGCCAACAGTCCCGTGAAAATCGTCGAACTCGGTCAACGCCGGCCGGCCGCGCAGCGCAACCTCCAGCCGTCCGCCGAAATGCCGCGACAGCGCATCCAGGGCCGCCAGCGACTTGCGGCACCGCAGGGCGCCAAACCAGCCGACGCGCAGAGGACCTGCCTGGCCACCGAGTGCCGGATTGCGGCCGCTCTCGCCGATGCCAGGGGCGAACACCTTGTTCTCGACCAGCAGTGCCGGCAGGCCATCAAGGCTGTGGAAGTGGTTGCGCAGGAAGGCGGGTGAACTGGTGATGAGCAGGTCGACATGGCGCATCAATCGCTGCTCGACCGCGCGCATGACCCCGCCGACCCTGTCCGGCCGCAGCATCAGCCGGTGGATGTCGAGGCATTCATAGGCAAGCACCGCCCGCTTGTCCCAGCGGTCGAGCAGCCGGTTGGCGACACCGAGCATCTCAAGGTTACGCGCCACGATGATGTCCGGCCGACCCAGCGACTGGGACCAGCCCCGCGCACCGGCGGCAGCGCGCGCGGTCGCCGCCAGCCTATGCAGCATCCGGCCGTCATGGGTGATGTCGAGTTCGAGTACCGTGTCGATCGGCAGGTTTGGGCTGGGCGCGTCGCCACGGCGGAATCCCGCGATCTCGACCTCGGCCCCGCCGGCGCGAAACATGGCGACGCGCCGCTCCACGGCAGGATCGGAAAGATTGTGAACCAGGTACAAAATTCTCGGCAACGAAGCGCCTCCTGTCCCGGGCGAAGGGCCGGCTGCAGCCGCACCGGCGGTTCCCGCCGCCGAAGCGCGGGGAGTGAACGCCAAGTTGAAGACGCATGGGCGAGACGGTCAACGTGACCTGGGGTGACGCAGTGATGCGCGCTGCGCATGCCACGAAAGTGCCCCAATCGGACGCCGAGACCTTGAATCTAGGCCGGCTCGACGGCCTTGTCGCGCGTGCGCCAGCTGCCGTCTTTCCACTCCCGCACCGTGATGACGATGCGGTTCTCCACCACATCGATGATGTTGTAGGCATTGGGTTCGCCGCGCAGACGGGTGGAGATGGCCGATGACGCCTGGGCAATCAGGATGGGCGCCACCGCCGACTTGCTGAGACCAACCGGCTGGCCCTCGCGGGCCGCCGACAGGTCCTCGTGCTTGCGCACATAGGACAGGTGAAAATGCCCTGATAGCACCAGCCGCACACCCAATTGGGCAAAGGTCGCGAGTGCTTCGTCGGCGCGCTTCACCCGCTTGGTCTTCTGCATCATCGGCTCGGTTGGAAACAGCAGCGGGTGATGCGCCACGATGATCCGCAACGCATCGGGCGATGCTGCCTCGAAGCGCTCCGCGAGATCATCGAGTTGGTCGCGCGATATGGTGCCGTGCCCCCAGTTCCACTCCAGCCGCGCCCGGCGGGAGGTCCGCAGACCCACCAGAACCACACCGTCCATTTCGAGGAAGGGCTCGAGGTCGCGCGAGATGAATCTGCGATAGAGGCCGTACGGGTTGATGAAGCGGCGCAGGATATTGATCGCCGGCACGTCGTGATTGCCAGGAACCGCAAAGACCGGCGCGTGCAGCTGGTCGAGAAATTCCCGCGCCTGCTCGAACTCCTGCTTGGTCCCGACCTGCGTAAAATCCCCGCTGGCGACCACCAGGTCAGGCTTCTGCGCGTTGATATCATGCGCAAATCCTGCCGCCAGCGCCGCATCGTGATGCCCGAAATGAAGATCGGACAGATGCAGGATCTTCATTGAACAACCTCTTCGACCGCAGCATTGGGCTGCACGATCACCGAAAGTGCCTTGGCCCGGATGGAAAACTCCAGCGGGGTCCGAAGGGTTTCAACCTCCCCGTCGAACATGACCTTCAGCAGCTCCTTGTGGGTGGTGATCGTCACGGCGTCGACGCTCTTGATGGAGAGGGCATCGTCGTTTTGCCAGCGTCCGAGGAGCATCGACACTGTCAGCCGCAACACGTCGCCCGGTGTCAGGTGCCGGAGGACGTAGAGGGTCAACGTGCCCTTATCGAGCGCCGAACGGGAGAAGAACTGGCCCAGCCCCTCGTCATAGGCGTTGCTCGCCACCGCTATCGCCTGCACCCGCTCGATACGCGTCTCGCCATCGGGCGTTCGGATCATCACCGCCATGCGCTTGGCCCGTTGCAACCGGCGCAGGAAATACCGCAGGAACCCGATCTTTGCCCCAATACCCTGCCGATCGCGGATGAACTCCCGCCCCGCCGCCACTGCTGGAATGACGCCAACGACCACCTTGTGCAGGAAGGTGCGGCCATTCACCTCGCCAACATCGATCAACTGCCGCTGTCCCTTGGCGAGCGCCTGCACCGATTGGCGAATTTCGAGGGGTATATTGAGGTCCTTGGCCAAGGCATTGACCGTCCCCAGGGGCAGGATGGCCAGGCTCTTGGGCGACCCCGTCAGGGCTTCGGCGAGCGCGGTGATGGTTCCATCGCCCCCGGCGGCAACGATGATGTCGGCTGGTCCGGCGACGGCGTCGCCCACCCGCTCACCCAGGGGCAGGTCGCTGCGTGCGTCGATATGACAGCGCAGGCCGGCATCTTCGAACATGGCGCGCAGGGCGTTTGCCGTCAGCCCCTGCGCACTGGCCGTGCCAGCTCGCTCGTTGAAGATGACGTAATAGTCGTAATCCTGCATCGCTGACCGTCCATCGCCCCCTGCCCGCTACGCAGGTGCAATGTATGGCGCGGCAGTCCGTTGCATGGCGGGCAGCGTTGGCGGGCGCGACCGCCTCCCGGTGCGTGTCTCTGCCTACTGCGCCTGCCCGGTCAGAGCCTCGGCCACGGCCAGATCTGCCATGGCCAGCGCCGCTTCGCGTGTCCTGGCCGCCGCAACGAAGCGGCCATTGTGGCAGAAGCTGGCGCCGGCAACGCCGCTGGCAGCCTCCAGGTCGCCATTGGTCAACCCAGCCCAGGCCGCCGGCAGGTCTGCCCGGACGTCAAAACCTTCGTCCGAACGCCGGATCGTGGTCAGGCACCAATCCTTTTCGCGTGGATGCACGACGAAGAGCAGATGATCGGCGCCCGCTTTCTCGATCGCGGGGCGGAACGGCATGCCCATCGGCAGTTCCAGCACCCGGCCCGGCCCGGTCGCCACAATCGCCTGCTGCACGATCGTCTCAGCCCGGAGCTTGGCGGCGCGACGGCCAATGGCGGCCTCGACGAAGCTGCGGGCGATCGCCAGCGCATGGTGGAACGCGTTGGTGTCTGCCTCCGGGTCGGTGGTGTCGAAGTCCGGCTTGAGGGTCTCAAGCAGCGCCGGCAGAGTCAGACCACCTAGGGGACCTGATGGGCTGAGCGCCCCGTTATCGGTGAGATCGATGGGCAGCACGAAATTGGCGTCGAATGATGCGTGTATCGCATCGATATGAGCCTCGGGCACATCAGAAGCGACCAGGTAGTCCCGGCCAAAATGCTTCCAGATCAGGCCAAACGAGCTATAGGGCTGGCCATCCTCACGCAGCGGGGCGCCGCGCTGGTGATGATCGAAAATCCCGGCCCCGGCGTCATAGGCGCCGCCCACATCGTAGATGACGCGATCGGGGCCTGGCGTGATCCATTCCGGCGCCCGGCTGCGCACCAGCCGCGCCTCCGGGAACAGCCGGGTCAGGATGACGCTCGACAGCAGTTCATCGGCATGGAAGCCACCCGAATGGGTGACGAGAAAATCGGGGGTCATGCCGGATGCGCCTTGTGTGTTTGCCTGGAAGTTGGCACCAGATAGCCATTGCCGGGCGTCATCTCAACCGCCATTCACGCATTGCACGAATCCGATGGACAATTTTGACCATTTGGTCAAAAGTAGTGTGACGCCGCTGAGCATTTGGGAGAATGGGCATGCGCTTCGGTTACAAGGCCTCGGCCGAGCAATTTGCACCCAATACCCTGCTGAAATTTGCCATCGAGGCCGAAGAGGCCGGCTTCGAGTCGGTATTCATCAGCGATCATTTCCAGCCCTGGAAACACACGGACGGCCACGCGCCATTTGCGCCATCCTGGATGGCCGCGGCCTTGGCGCGGACAGAAAAGATCGTTGTGGGCACCTCGGTACTGACGCCCACCTTCCGTCTCCATCCGTCCGTAGTCGCCCACGCGTTCGGTACCTTGGGCGCCATGTTCCCCGATCGCGTCATCCTGGGCGTCGGCACCGGCGAGTCGCTCAATGAGGTTCCCTCGACCGGCATGGCCTGGCCCGAGCTCAAGGAGCGTTCGGCCCGCCTGCGCGAAGCCGTGGCGCTGATCCGCCGGCTGTGGAGCGAGGATCGCGTCACCTTCGAAGGCGAATTCTACAAGACACAGAACGCCACCATCTATGACCGACCCGAGAAGATGGTGCCGATCTACCTGGCTGCCGGCGGACCGCTCAACGCCAAATATGCCGGCCGCGCCGGCGATGGCTTCATCTGCACCTCCGGCAAGGGCGCCGAGCTCTATGTCGACCAGCTATTGCCCAATGTCGCCGTGGGCCGTGCCGAATCCGGCCGCGAAAACCTGCCCTTCGAGCGCATGATCGAGGTCAAGGTGTCATTCGATACCGACCCCGATGCTGCGCTGAACAACACGCGCGGCTGGGCCGCCCTGTCGCTTTCCGCAGAGGAAAAGCACTCGGTGGAGGATCCCGCCGAGATGGAGCGGTTGGCCGCGCAATTGCCCGTCGAGCGCATCGCCAAGCGCTGGATCGTCTCCAGCGATCCCGACGAACACGTGGCGGCCATCAAGACCTATATGGATTACGGCTTCGACCATCTGGTGTTCCACGCGCCGGGCGAGGACCAGAGCCGGTTCATTGCGCTCTACGCCAAGGAAATCCTGCCGCGTCTGCGGGCGCTTTCCTAGCCATGCCAATGCCGCGCTACACAGTCTGGGGTATTCCTGGCCTGCCGGAGATCGGCGCGGGCGATGATCTCGTCGCCCTGATCGCCGCCGCCATCACTGCCTCGGTGAGCGACGATTCCGACGCCGCCCTGCGCGATGGCGATATCCTCGTGGTCACCAGCAAGATCGTCTCCAAGGCGGAAGGCATGCAGGTGCCCGTCGCCGATCGCGAAAAGGCCATCGCGCAGGATACCGTTCGCATCGTGGCCGAGCGTGTCCATCCTGGCGGTGTGACCCAGATCGTCGAGACACGGCATGGCCTCATCATGGCTGCCGCCGGCATCGATACCTCCAATGTGCCCGATGGACTGGCGCTGCGACTGCCCGAAGACCCCGACCGCTCCGCCCGCGCGCTCTGTGCAGGCCTCCGCGCCCGGTTCGGCGTCTCGCTGGGGGTCATCATCACCGATACCCTGGGCCGCCCTTGGCGCGTTGGCCAAACCGACGTCGCCATCGGCGCCGCGGGAATGATCGTCACCGACGACCTGCGCGGCGGCGTCGACGCCAATGGACGGCCGCTCAACGTCACCATCACGGTGCTGGCCGACGAACTGGCAGGCGCTGCCGACCTCGTCAAAGGCAAGGCCAGCGGCATTCCGGTTGCCGTGGTGCGCGGCCTCGCCCGCCTGGTGACAGGTCTCGACGCGCCCGGCGCCCGCACGCTGGTGCGTTCGGTCGACGACGACATGTTCCGCTTCGGCTCCGCCGAGGCCTATCGGCTCGGCTACCAGGCCGCACAGGCCGAGCTTCGCGCTCAGCCAACTCCAAAATCCAAACGCGTCAAACAGGAATGAACCCCGTGCGTCCCCTTCCCTTAATGCTCAGCCTTGCCGTGCTCTCCCTGTCGTCGGTCCAGGTCATGGCCCAGACGAGCTATCCACTCACCCTGGACAATTGCGGGGTCGAGGTCGTGCTCGACGCGGCGCCGCAACGGGTGGTGACGATCAAATCCACCGCGACCGAGATGCTGCTCGCCCTCGGACTGAAGGACCGCATCGTTGGTGTTGGCTTCCAGGATGGTCAGGCGCCCGAACCGTGGACGGCAGCCGCGGCGGCCCTGCCCGTCCTGTCTGACAAGTTGCCATCTCAGGAAGTCGTACTCGAGGCAGAGCCGAGCTTTGTCTATGGCGGCTGGGAGAGCAATTTCGCTGCCGACGGCGCGGGCGAACGCCCAACCCTCGCGACCCTTGGTGTCGCCACCTACGTTTCGCCCGCTGCCTGTCGCTCGATCAAACCAGCCAAGCTGACATTCGATGAGGTTTTCGCCGAGATCGGCGAAATGGGCGCGATCTTCGACGCCACCCCGGCAGCCGAGGCCCTGATCGCGGAACAGCGGGCGGCCCTGGCCGCCGTCACGCCTGACTCGCGCGGACTGACCGCGCTCTGGTATTCGTCGGGCACCAAGGCGCCCTATGTCGGCGCCGGCAGCGGCGCGCCGCAGATGATGCTCGAGGCGCTCGGCCTCGAGAACATCATGGCCGGTGTCGATGAAGGCTGGGTTGCCGCGAGCTGGGAGGCCGTCGTCGACGCCAACCCTGACGTCATCGTCCTGGTCGACGCTGTGTGGAACTCGGCCGAACAGAAGAAGAAGCTGCTGGCGGAAAATCCGATCACCAGCCAGCTCGATGCCGTGATCAACCAGCGCTACCTCATCGTCCCCTTCCCCGCCTCCGAGGCCGGTGTCCGCAACGTTGGCGCCACGGCCGACATGGCAGCGCAACTGAGCGGCCTCAGCTTCACGCCGTGAACCAGCGGACCCTGGTCACCCTCTGGCTGGCCCTGGCGGCGTTGCTGCTCGCCAGCCTGGTGCTGGCGGTGACGTTCGGGCCGGCGGATATCGCGCCATCGGAAGTCTGGCAGACCATCGGATATCACCTGGGCCTCGTCGCCGAGAACCCGGTCGGCCGCTTGCGCGACGCCATCATCTGGGAATTGCGGCTGCCGCGCGTCCTGACCGCGGCAGCGGTAGGGGCTGGCCTGGCACTCTGTGGCGCGGTCATGCAGGCGCTGACGCGCAATCCCCTTGCCGATCCGTATCTGCTGGGGCTTTCGTCGGGCGCCTCGCTGGGCGCCGTTGCATTCCTGCTGCTCGGGGCCGCCCTGCTGATGCCGCTGGGCGCCTTTCTCGGCGCCGGGGCCGCCATGGCACTGACGCTGCTGGTGACCCAACTGCTCGGCGGCGCCACCCCGACACGGGCCATCCTGGCCGGCATCTGCATTTCCGCGCTCGCCGCGGCGGCCACGTCATTCTTGATCTTCTGGTCGGCGACCGGCGATTCCTACCGCGAGATCCTGAGCTGGCTCATGGGTTCACTCAGTGGCGTCGTCTGGTCGGAGGCCCTGCTGGTGCTGGCGGCGCTGGCATTGGCGGGCGTGCCAATCCTGCTGTCCGGCCGCGCGCTCGACGCCTTCGCCTTTGGCGACACCGCTGCCGCATCGCTCGGCGTCGATATTGCCAGGCTGCGCTGGCTGCTGCTGGGCGGGACCGCACTGTTGACCGGCGTTCTGGTCTCCATCGGCGGTGCCATCGGCTTTGTTGGTCTCATCGTGCCCCATGTGGTGCGGTTGATGACCGGCTCGCGCCACCGCGTGCTGCTGCCCCTGGCCATGCTGCTTGGCGCCAGCTTCATGATCTGGACCGACACCGCCGCCCGTAGCCTGTTCGCGCCGCGCGAACTGCCCGTCGGCATCATCACGGCCCTACTCGGCGCGCCGATCTTCCTGGCCGTATTGCTGCGCTACAGGCGGATTACATGACGGGCGGGCTATCAGTTCGCAATGTCCGCGTGCAGCTGGGGGGGCGAACCATCCTCGATGCGGTCGACCTGGTCGCCGAACCCGGCACCGTGACCGGCCTTATCGGGCCCAACGGCGCCGGCAAATCCACGCTGCTGCGCGCCATCCTCGGGCTGACGCCCATCGAGAGCGGCTCGGTCACCTACGACGGCGCCGACCTGCTGGCCATGCCGCGCCGCAGCCGCGCGCAGCTCGCCGCTTTCGTCGAACAGAGCGTCGGCACCGACGCCCGGCTGACCGCGCGTGACGTAATCATGCTGGGACGCATCCCGTTCCAGACGGTGTGGCAAGTCTCCCCCAGCCCCGAAGACGCCGGCGTCACCGACGCCGCCCTGGCGTCCGTCGATATGACCAGCTTCGCCGAGCGGCTCTACCACACCCTCTCGGGGGGCGAGCAACAGCGTATCCAGATTGCCCGCGCCCTGGCGCAGCAGCCGCGCCTGCTGCTGCTGGACGAGCCGACCAGCCACCTCGATGTGCACGCGCAATTGGCCACGCTGAGCTTGTTGCAGCAACGCGCCAAGGCCGGCGGCACGGTGTTGCTGGCGCTGCACGATCTCAATCTCGCGGCAGGTTTCTGTGATCGCCTGATCCTGTTGCACGACGGCAGGCCGGTTGCAGCGGGCCCGCCCGACAACGTGCTGACACCCACCTTGCTGCGTTCGGTCTATGGCGTCGAGGTCACCGTCTTGCGCCACCCCGCTAGCGGCCGCCCGCTGATCGCCTACGACTTGCCGGGCTAAATCGATAACGCCGCGCGATTGCGATTGACAATCACGCGGCGGCAACTCAAAAATTTGATCGACTGGTCAAATTTCGACCGGTGGCATCGGGAGGCGCTCATGGAATTCGGCATCACCTTCAAGGGCTTCATCGAGGCCGAGCGCGCCCGCTACCTGGTGCGTGCCGCCGAATATGCCGGCTTCAGCTATTGCTGGTTCTATGACTCCCACATCCTGTGGCGCGATTGCTATGCCGCCATCGCCATGTGCATGGAACACACCACCAACATGCGCTTCGGTCCACTGGTGACCAATCCTGACGTGCGCGACTGGTCGGTTGCCGCCTCCATCTTCGGCTCGCTGTCCAAGCAGAGCGGCGGCCGCTTCGACCTCGCCGTCGGCCGCGGCGACAGCTCCATGCGCGTCATGGGCAAGAAACCGGCCACACTGGCCCGCGTCGCCGACTTCATTGCCAAGACCCAGGCCATGGTGCGCGGCGAGGAAGTCTCCTACGGCGAAATCCCGGCAGCGGTGAAGTTTCCCTGGGCCGTCGGCCATGAAATGCCGAGCTGGATCGCCGCCTATGGCCCGCTCGCCCTCAAGACCGCCGGCGAACACGCCGACGGCGTGGTGCTGCAGCTTGCCGATCCCGGCCTTTGCAAGTGGTTCACCGATCAGTGCATCGATGCGGGCAAGGCCGTGGGCTATGCGCTGGACGATGCCGAGCGTGCCGGAGCCATGATCGCCTACGAAACGCGTGCGGTTGCCGTACAGGCTGCTGGCAGCAACAATATCGTGCTGACAAATGGTAGTGCGGGCAGCTATGAGCTCGCATCCCACACGATCATCAACGCCGCAGGACTTGGCGCGCGCGAAATCGCGCTGTGTTGCCTGGGCAAACGGGTTCAAATCGAGGAC
>CBFGMY010000131.1:0-12161 GCA_965650055.1 uncultured Devosia sp. | reverse complement strand
CTCTATGGCAATGCCAAAGCCCGCGTCGCGATCGAAGCCGGCATCGAGATGAGCTGGAGCAAGCTGCTGGGCGACAAGGGTCGCTTCGTCGGCATGCACAGCTTCGGCGCCTCCGGCCCGATCGAAAAGCTCTATGACCACTTTGGTATTACGGCGAATGCCGTTGTTGAAGCCGTCACCGCACAGTTGTAAGAGGGCGCTGCTCTCCCTTCCCTACTCCCTCCCTAGGAGCGTCTAAACATGGCAATCCGCGTCGCCATCAACGGTTTTGGCCGTATCGGCCGCAACGTCCTGCGCGCCATCATCGAATCCGGTCGTACCGATATCGAAGTGGTGGCCATCAACGATCTCGGCCCGGTCGAGACCAATGCCCACCTGTTCCGCTTCGATAGCGTGCATGGCCGCTTCAACGGCACCGTGACCGTGGCCGGCGACACCATCGACGTGGGTCGCGGCCCGATCAAGGTGACCGCGGTGCGTGATCCGGCCGAGCTGCCACATGCCGCCATGGGTGTCGACATCGCCCTTGAATGCACGGGCATCTTCACCTCCAAGGAAAAGGCCAGCGCCCACCTCAAGGCCGGCGCCAAGAAGGTGATCATCTCGGCCCCCGGCGACGGCGCGGACAAGACCATCGTCTACGGCATCAACCACCACAGCCTGACCAAGGACGACGTGGTGATCTCGAACGCCTCGTGCACCACCAACTGCCTGGCGCCGCTGGCCTATGTCCTGCACAAGGAATTCGGCATCGAGAAGGGAATGATGACCACCATCCATTCCTATACCGGTGACCAGCCGACGCTCGACACCATGCACAAGGATCTCTATCGCGGCCGCGCGGCTGCCCTCAGCCAGATCCCGACCTCGACCGGCGCTGCCAAGGCCATTGGCCTGGTGCTGCCCGAGCTCAAGGGCAAGCTGGATGGTGTTTCCATTCGTGTGCCCACGCCGAACGTCTCCTGCGTCGACTTCAAGTTCATCTCCAGCCGCAACGTGACGGCCGACGAGATCAACGCCGCGGTCAAGAAGTATGCCGATGGCGAGCTCAAGGGCATCCTGGGCTACACCACCCAGCCCAACGTCTCGATCGACTTCAACCACGACAGCCACTCCTCGACCCTGGCCTTCGACCAGACCAAGGTGATGGACGGCAATTTCGTGTCGGTCCTCAGCTGGTACGACAACGAATGGGGCTTCTCCAACCGCATGGCCGACACGGCCGTCGCGTTGGGCAAGACGCTCTAAATCTTCAGCACCGGCAAATCATCAGCCCCGTCGCTCCGCGACGGGGCTTTTTGTTTGTGCTGACACGATCTGACAGGTGCCTTCCGCCAATTGAGCGCGTGAGACACCCCCACCCTCGATCCCTCCCCACAAGGGTGAGGGAAGGACGACTGAGAGCCCGGCTCTCCTTTAGTCTGCGCCTCCCTCCCCTTGATGGGGAGGGATCGAGGGTGGGGTGGGCCACACGCACAGCAACCGGAAGGCCCAAGCCATGTCCAAAACCGACTTCCGCAAAACCCTCAGCAGCTACCGCGCCACTGCCACCATCGCCCTCATCGACATCCCACCCATGAACTTCGTCATGGTCGACGGGTCGGGCAACCCCAACACCGCCCCGGCTCACAAGACCGCCATCGAATGGCTCTACGCCACCAGTTATACCCTCAAATTCGCCGCCAAGGAGCAGGGCAACGACTATGTCGTGCCGCCGCTCGAAGGCTTGTGGTGGGCCGACGATCCCTCCGACTTCGTCGCCCGCAACAAGGACAACTGGCGCTGGACCATGATGATCATGGCGCCCGATTTCATCACCGGCAGCATGTTCGAAGCGGCTGTGGCAAAGACCAGCAGGAAAACCGCGAGCCAGCCACCAGCAAGCTTGCGGCATGCTCGACACGACGAGGGGCTGTGCCTGCAAGTCCTGCATCTGGGCAGCTATGACGACGAAGGCCCTGTCCTGGCACATTTGCACGACGTCGAAATGCCGTCGCGCGGCCTTGCCTTCAACGGCCACCACCACGAAGTCTATCTCGGCGACCCCAGGCGCAGCGCGCCCGACAAGCTCAGGACCATCCTGCGTCAACCGGTCAAGCCCCGCTAAGCGCCCGCGCCAGCACCGATTTTCTTGCCAATGCCGATGACTGCGTCATAGTGCTCAGGCGTCCCGGAGCGTGCCGATGCTCAAGCCAAGCCTGCTGATCTTGCCTCTGACATTGCTGTTGTTCGGCTTTACCGACCCCGGGAGCGGGCTCGCCATCGATCCGCCCAACGACTTCGTCGCGGTGCCGCTGCCGCCCAATGACGCGATTTCGACCGGCGTGCTGATCGGAATCTTCCGCTACGATGCCAACCTGCGCAGCCCCGCTCCGCCCTTCTGCGTGCTGGCTCTGCACCCGCGCGAGGACAATGCCCAATACGACCAGACGGTGCTCAACGCGCGGATGCGCGATCCGGGGCGGTTGGCCAACATCATCGCGACGTTCAACGGGCGCTACACGATCCTCGAGGACGAGCCCATCGCCCTGGGCGACGTATTCGGCCACCAGTTCATCATGGAGGCCAAGGATGCGCCCGGCGGACCGCAGGACCTGCTGCAGGTCACCTCGTCGCTGGACATGCCCAAGGGCCGCCTCACACTCAATTGCGCCACCGCGCGCAGCGACCTCACGACCAACCTGGTCAGCTTCGGACTGATCCGCGAGAGCATCACCCTGCCATGAGCCTTGATCGAACAATTCGCTGGCGCGGGCTCGATCCCGTGACACTGGAACATTGCCACGTCATTTCCACGGCGCGCGACACCCGCATCCGCGGCACCATTGTCACGCCGGCCTATGGCCTGTTCTATCGCATCAAGCTCGACGATACCGAGCGCGTCCGCACGGTGCGCGTCGAGCGCACCGACGGCAAGGTGCTCGAACTGTTCTCCGACGGATCAGGTGATTGGTCCGATGATCGCGCCGAGCCCCTGCCCGCTTTGCGCCATTGCCTCGACATCGACCTCTGGCCAACCCCGCTCACCAATTCCCTGCCCCTGTGGCGCTGCCAATGGACTATCGGCGAGCCGCAGCGTTTCGCCATGGCCTGGATCGACGGCGATGAAATGACGGTGCGGCGCGACGAGCAGATCTATACCCAGCTCGACAATAACAGTTTCCGCTTCGAGAATGCCGACGGCTTCGAACGCATTCTGGAAGTCGACGCCGACCGGCTGGTCGTGGCCTATCCGGGCCTCTTCGAGCGCGCCGGCTGACCTGTCACCGGCGGGTCATCAAATCGGCCTAAAATGCCAACCATTTCGAGTGGGAGGCGCCCGCAATGTTCCACGTTACCCGCCGGCTATTGGCCAGCCTGCCTGTCGTCTCGGTGCTCATTGGTCTCGCCGGCCAGCCCGCCATCCTGGTGGTGCCGCCCGCCATTGCGACCGGCCTGGTCTTCCTCCGCGATCGGCTGATCCGCCGCCGTGTCGGAACGGCCGCCTGGCCCAGCGACGGCTTCGCTCGCCACGTGCTGGTCGACGACCTGGGTCGCCTGGTCTGCCTGGCGGTGCTCGGCCTGCCGCTTTTCCTGCTCGGCGACCTGCTGCGCCGCATCCTGCTGCATCCCTGACACCAAGAGAATTCTCCCGGTTGAGCTTCCCCCGTCGGCGCGGCTCTGCTACGCCACGGCGACGGCCAATACCCGGGAGACTTTTCTATGTCCGCGACCTTCAAGACCCTCGACGAGCTCGACCTGACGAACAAGCGTGTGCTGCTTCGGGCCGACCTCAACGTGCCGGTCGCCGACGGCAAGGTCACCGACGCCACCCGCATCGAACGGCTGGTCCCCACGATCCGTGAAATCGTCAAGCATGACGGCAAGGCCATCCTGCTGAGCCATTTCGGCCGGCCCAAGGGCAAGGTCGATCCGCAATTCTCGCTCGAGCAGGTCTGCGAGGCCGTTGCCAACCAGACCGGTCACCCGGTCGGTTTCGTCGCCACAGACTGGAACGACGTCTCCGGCGCGCAGAAGGCCATCGACTCCGCTCCCGTGGGCTCGGTGCTGATCATCGAGAACACCCGCTTCCACCCCGGCGAGGAAGCCAATGATGTCGAGTTGGCCAAACGCATGGCCAGCCTGGGCGATGTCTATGTCAACGACGCCTTCTCGGCCGCCCACCGCGCCCATGCCTCGACCGAAGCGCTCGCCCGGCTGCTCCCGGCCGCCGCGGGCCTCGCCATGCAGGCCGAGCTCGAAGCCCTCGAGGCCGGCCTCGGCAAGCCCAGAAAGCCTGTCGTCGCTATCGTCGGCGGCGCCAAGGTCTCGTCCAAGATCGATCTCCTCGAAAACCTCGTGACCAAGGTCGATGGCCTCGTCATCGGCGGCGGCATGGCCAATACGTTCCTGCATGCCCAAGGCTATGCCGTGGGCAAGTCCCTGGCCGAAAAGGACCTGGCTGAAACCGCCTTGCGCATCATGGACAAGGCCGTGGACAGCGGCTGCGCCATCATCCTGCCGATCGACGCGGTTGTCGCCTGGCACTTCAAGGCCGATACCCCCACCCGCCTCTATGGCGTCGACGCCATCGACAATGACGGCATGATCCTCGATATCGGCCCGTCCTCCATCCAGCGCATCACTGGCGCCATCGACGATGCTCATACCGTGGTGTGGAACGGCCCCATGGGCGCCTTCGAAATGAACCCATTCGATGCAGGCACGGTGGCAGTGGCCAAGCATGTGGCCAAGCGCACCCATGATGGCAAGCTGGTCTCGGTGGCCGGCGGCGGCGACACCGTCGCCGCCCTGGCCCATGCCGGCGTCAAGGACGCCTTCACCTATGTGTCCACAGCCGGCGGCGCCTTCCTCGAATGGATGGAAGGCAAGCCTTTGCCGGGCGTCGAGGCGCTCAAGAAGTAGCGGCCGCCTACCATTGGCGTGACCGGTCAGGGGTCAGCTTCCATACAAGATTAGCCTTTCGTCGCATAACCACAGGTCTAATCGCGGCGGCGAAAACGAAAGTCTAATCTCACGGTCAATCCCAATCACCGAGGTTGACCATGACGAAGTCGCTTAATGCCGTCGCCCAGAAACTCATGGAGCCGGGCAAGGGCATCCTGGCCGCCGACGAGTCCGAAGGCACGATCGCCAAGCGCTTTGCCAAGATCAACCTGCCCAATTCGCTCGACCTGCGCCGCGACTATCGCGAGATGCTGTTCCGCTCCACCGATGCGATGACCAACTATATCTCGGGCGTCATCCTCACCGAGGAAACGCTCGAGCAGCACGCCGCAGACGGCACCGCTTTCCGCGCCATCCTGGCCGATACCGACGTCATTCCCGGCATCAAGGTCGACCGTGGCGCTTTCCCGATGCCCGGCGACAGCGGCGAGAAGATCACCGAGGGCCTCGATGGCCTGCGCCAGCGCCTGACGCGTTATGCCCAGCTCGGCGCCGGTTTCGCCAAGTGGCGCGCCGTCATCACCATCAACGACGTGGCGCCGACCCGCAACAATATCCGCGCCAATGCCCACGCTTTGGCCCGTTACGCCATCCTCTGCCAGGAGGCCGGCATCGTGCCCGTGGTCGAGCCCGAAGTGGTCGGCGATGGCGATCCGGGCAACCACTCGCTGGAGCGCTGCGCCGCTGTGACCGGCGACGTGCTGGAAAACACCTTCAAGGAACTCCGCCTTGCCGGCGTCGACCTCGGCGGCATGCTGCTCAAGCCCAATATGGTCCTGCCAGGCGTCAATTCGCGCGACCGTCCCACCGTCGAGGAAGTGGCCCGCCGCACTGTCGCCGTGCTGCGCGAACATGTGCCCGCCGCGGTCCCCGGCATCGCCTTCCTTTCGGGCGGCCAGACCGATGAAGAGGCCACCGCGCATCTGTCGGCGATGAACCAGATCCAGGGCAAGCCGTGGCCCATGACCTTCTCCTATGGGCGCGCGCTGCAGAATGTGGCCCTGCGCACCTGGGCCGGCCGCCGCGAGAATTTCCCGCAGGCGCAGGCTGCCTTCACCCATCGCGCCCGCATGAATTCGCTGGCTGCCTTCGGCACCTGGACCGGCGAACTCGACCGCGCCGCCTAGGCCGCAGCGGAGCCTAGGTCCGACCAGTTCTACCTGACGTCCCAACGTCACCCTTGATGCGCGTCCTCCTCCCAGGGGGCGCGCATTTTCTTTGCGCCTGACGGGGCCTTCGCCTATTGGAAAGGCGTCCTCTTTGTCGCCAAAATGGGCGGTCAAGAAGACGTCCAAGCGTTAAGTACCCGGAAGCCATGGCCCCCCAGCTCTATCTGATCACCCCGCCGACTGCCGAGCCGGATAGCTTCCTCGCCACGCTGATGGCCGTGCTCAGCACGGCCGAATTCTCGGCGCTGCTGGTAGCCCGCGGCGACATGGACGCCGCTGCCTATGCCAGCCTCGCTGCCGCCGCCGTCAATGTCGGACAGGGTGCCGGCTGCGCGGTGCTGATCGAGAACGACCTCGCCCTGGCCAAGCGCCTGGGGGCCGATGGCGTGCATGTGACCGATGGCCCGGCGGCGCTCAAGGCTGCAGTCGCCGCGCTCAAGCCCGCCATGATCGTCGGCGCGGGGAACCTGCATTCCCGCCACGACGCCATGACGGCAGGGGAAATGGATATCGACTACGTGTTCTTTGGCAGCACCGATGGGCAGATCGACGCCCAGGCTGCCGACCTGGCCGAATGGTGGGCCCAGACCTTTGAAGTACCCGCCGTGCTGAGCCAGCCCGACGCCACCGCCGAAACCGCTGACGCGCGGGGCGCCGAATTCCTGGCCTTGTCGCAGAGCCTGTGGTCGGCGCCCGAACCCGCCAGGGCCATGCAGGCGATCGCCGCCACATTGGGAGTTTCCGCATGATGCGCTGCATCCTGCTTGCCGCCCTGCTGGCGCTGGCGCCCGTTGCCGCCATGGCGCAGGACGAGGCGCCTGCCAGCCCCGCCGACGCCATTTCCGACCAGATTTTCGGGCCGCGCGTGCCCACCGACTATGCCTTTGGCGCCTTCCAGCGCGGCTATTTCCTGACCGCGCTCGACCTCGCTCTGCCGCGCGCCGAGCAGGGCGACGCCGCTGCCCAGACGCTGATTGCCGAGCTTTATGCCAAGGGCCTGGGCGTGGCGCAGAACGACCAGCGCGCTGCCGGCTGGTACCAGCTCGCTGCCGATGGGGGCGACCGCCTGGCCACGTTCGCTTTGGCTCTGGCCTATGAGGACGGCATCGGCGTGCCCAAGAACCGCGCCCGCGCCGCCGACCTGTTCAAGAAGGCGGCCGAAGCCGGCTACATTCCGGCCAAGTACAATATGGCGCTGCTGCATGTGGAGGGCATTTATGCCTCGCCCAGCCTGGTGACGGCTGCCACCCTGATGAAGGAAGCGGCCGACGCCGAGCTGCCCGAAGCGCAGTATGACTACGGCTCCATGCTCATCGAAGGCGCCGGCGTAGCGCCAAATCCGGCGGAAGCCGCGCGCTACATCGCCCTCGCCGCCGAACAGAACCTGATCGCGGCACAGATCGACTATGCCACCCTGCTCTATCTCGGCCAGGGCGTGGAGAAGGACGTCGCAGCGGCCGCCACCTGGTACGCCCGCGCCGCCGAAGCCGGCAATGCCGTGGCCCAGAACCGCTATGCCAAGCTGCTGGCGGTGGGCGAAGGCGTGGCGCTGAACCTTGAAGACGCTGCCATGTGGCGAGCCCTGGCGCGGCGCCAAGGGCTCAGCGATCCCTCGCTCGATCGCCTGCTGGTATCCATTCCCGATGCGGAACTGGCCAGCGCCGAGGAGCGCGCCCGCTTCTGGCCATCGGCCCCGCCGACCGAGGAAACCATCCTCTCGATCCCCACGGTGACCCAGACTCCCGACGGCGAGCCCCTGCCCGCGCCGACCGATGGGAACGAGGCGCCCGCCGCAGCCGAGCCGCAAGACCCTTGAACCAGCGGGCGTTCTGGGGCAATAAGCCCGCCACGCCCATAAACCTCATCAACGTCAGGCCAGCCGCATCCGGCGTGCATGGTCCAAGCCGATAATTCGCGCACCCGAAAGCAGCATAATGGCCAAGATCAACGGCAACGAAATCCGCCCCGGCAATGTCGTCAACCACCAGGACCGCCTCTGGGTCGCGGTCAAGGTCGATCACGTCAAGCCCGGCAAGGGCGGCGCTTATGCCCAGGTCGAACTCAAGGCCATCCTGACCGGCACCAAGCTCAACGAGCGCTTCCGCTCGGCCGAGACGGTGGAAGTCGTCGATCTCGAATTCCGCGACTTCACCTATCTCTACGAGCAGGGCGACAGCTTGGTCTTCATGGATCAGGACAGCTACGAGCAGGTGGAACTGGCCAAGGATTTCGTTGGCGAGCGCGCCGCCTTCCTCCAGGACGGCATGAAGATCACCCTCGAAATGCACGAGGAAACCCCGCTCGGCGTCAAGTTCCCAGCCAACGTCGTGTTGGAGGTGACCGAGGTCGATCCGGTGCAGAAGGGCCAGAGCGTTTCCAGCCAGTTCAAGCCGGCCATTCTGAGCAACGGCCTCAAGGTCATGGTCCCGCCCTTCATCGCCGTGGGTGAGCGCATCGTCGTCGACACGACCGAAGCCACCTATATGCGCCGGGCCGACTGACCATGGCTCGTTCCGCAATCCTCAATGTCATGGTCAATGCCGCCATCAAGGCCGGCAAATCGCTGACCAAGGACTTCGCCGAAGTCGAAAACCTGCAGGTGTCCCGCAAGGGCCCGGCCGATTTCGTCTCCAAGGCCGATCTCCGCGCCGAGCAGATCGTCTATGACGAGCTGCTCAAGGCCCGCCCCACCTATGCTTTCCTCATGGAAGAGGGCGGCGAGGTTGCCGGCACCGACGGCCAGCACCGCTGGCTGATCGACCCGCTCGATGGCACCACCAATTTCCTCCATTCCATCCCGCTCTTCGCCGTCGCGATCGCCCTCGAGCGCGCCAACGAGATCGTCGCCTCGGTGATCTACAATCCCGTGCTCGACGAGCTCTACACCGCTGAAAAGGGCGGCGGCACCTGGCTCAACGACCGCAAGCGCCTGCGCGTCGCCGGCCGCAAGTCGCTGGCCGATGCGGTTGTCTGCACCGGCATCAAGACCCAGGGCACCGCCAATGACGCGTTGCAGCTGCGCCAGCTGGCCCATATCAACCCGGCCGTCGCCGGCATCCGCCGCTCGGGCTCCATCTCGATGGACATGGCCTGGCTGGCATCGGGTCGCTACGACGCCATCTGGGAAGCCGGCCTCGCCCCCTGGGACGTGGCGCCGGGCCTGTTGATGGTCAAGGAAGCCGGCGGCTTCGTCTCCGACTTCGCCGGCAGCCCCGGCTCGGTCTGGAACGGCCAGGTCGTGGCCGGCAACGAGACCCTGCAGGCCGCCCTGCTCAAGCAGCTCCGGGGTATCCAGTAGCAGATTGCGCGCGCCGGGACGTTGACAGCGTCCCTCGCCGTCCCCACCTGCTTGCGGGCGGGAGGACGCAGCATGACCACGCCGACGCTTTACGACTGGATTGGCGGCATCGAGCCGCTGAAGCGCCTCACCACTGAGTTCTATCGCCGTGTGCCGGCGGACCCGCTGCTGGGCCCGGTCTTTGCCGGCATGAATGCCGACCACCCCGAACACGTGGCCCTGTTCCTTGCCGAGGTGCTGGGCGGACCCGCGCTCTATAGCGAGCGCCATGGCGGCCATCCGGCCATGGTCCGCCACCACCTGGGCAAGCATCTCACCGAGCCCATGCGCCGACGCTGGCTCAACCTGCTGCTCGATACCTATACCGATCTGGGCCTGCCCGCCGACCCTGAATTCGCCTCTGCTCTCGTGGGTTATCTCGAATGGGGCACGCGGCTCGCGGTGATCAACTCGGCCCCCGGCGCGACCGTCTCCGAACACGCGCCGATGCCCAAGTGGGGCTGGGGCGAAACCGGCGGCCCCTACATCCCCAAGGCCTGACCACCAGCGCCGATCACGCCTCCATCAGCTGTTAACCTTTCCGATTGCCCGACCAGCCTGCGCTGACTACTCTGCCCGCTGTGATTTGCGCGTAAGGGGCAAGGTTCAGGCAAGATGACGCAAGGCTACGATCCCTACCACCTGGCCAGCCCCACCGTTTACCTCGTCAAGATCGTCATATTCCTGGTGCTGGTCGCGCTGGTCGCAGCGATCCTGTTCACCAATATCGTGACCTTCTTCTGGGCCAACCCCTTCATCAATTCGCTGATCTTCCTGTCGCTGTTCATCGGCATTTTCCTCAGCTTCCGCCAGGTGATCCGGCTGTTCCCCGAGGTGAAATGGGTCAACTCCCTGCAGGACGGCACCAGCACCAATGTCCGCCCGCCCATCCTGCTGGCCCCTGTTGCCGGCATCCTGCGCGAGCGCATCGGCGAGGCGGTGATCACCCCGTCCTCGATGCGCTCCATTCTGGATTCGGTGGGCAACCGGCTTGATGAAGCCAAGGACACCTCCCGCTACCTCACGGGCCTCCTGGTTTTCCTGGGCCTGATGGGCACGTTCTACGGCCTGCTCGAAACCGTGGGCTCGGTAGCCGGCGTCATCAATGCGCTCGATCCCACAACCGGCGATACTGCCTCCCAGTTCAGCACCCTGCAGGAAGGCCTCGCCGCGCCTTTGGGCGGCATGGGCACCGCCTTTTCGTCCTCGCTGTTCGGCCTTGCCGGCTCCCTGGTACTGGGCTTTCTCGATCTCCAGACCAGCCAGGCCCAGAATGCGTTCTATACGGATCTCGAAGACTGGATGACCTCCATGACCGAGCTCGACCACCCGGTCAGCGCCATGCAGGCCAATGCCGGTGGCCCCGAAATGCAGGCCATGTTCGACCGGCTGGGCGACAGTATGCAGAACCAGAATTCGAGCCAGAACGCCATTCGCGCCATGGCCGAGCTCGCGCGCGGCATCGATGGCCTGGTCAAGCATATCCGCACCGAGCAGGACGACCTGCGCAAGCACATCACCGAACAGGGCGAGACCAACAGGAAATTGCGCGAGCTGATCGAGGCCGTGCTGTCGCAAGCCGACAACGAGGGGCGGAACTGACCCATGCCGGGAGCCCGTTCCCGCCGGCGCATCGAGGCCAACTACTGGCCGGGCTTTGTCGACGCCCTGTCGAGCCTGCTGCTCGTCATCATTTTCATGCTCAGCCTGTTCATGCTGACCCAGTTCTTCCTGGGCCAGGAACTGCAGGGCCGCGACACCGCCCTCTCCCGGCTCAATAGCCAGATTGCCGAATTGACCGACCTGCTGCAGCTCGAACGCGCCAATTCCGATGACCTGACCAGCCAGATCGCCACGCTGACGGCAACCTTGGGCAGCGCCCAGGCCGATAATGCCAGCCTCACCAGCCAGCTTGCCGGCATCGGCACGGGCCTGGGCGACAAGGATGCTGCCATTGCCGGCCTCGAAGACCAGTTGCTGAGCGCCCAGGAACTCTCTGACGAGGCCAACGCCCAGGTCACCCTGCTCAACCAGCAGCTCGCGGCCCTCCGCACCCAGATCGGCGCGCTCGAGGCCGCCCTTGAGGCTTCCGAAGCGCGTGATACGGAATCGCGCACCCAGATCGCCGATCTCGGCCGCCGCCTCAACCTGGCCCTGGCGCAGCGCGTGCAGGAACTGAGCCGCTATCGCTCGGACTTCTTCGGCCGCCTGCGCGACATCCTCGCCGGCCGCGCCGATGTGCGCATCGTCGGCGACCGTTTCGTCTTCCAGTCCGAAGTGCTGTTCGAGCCCGGCCAGGCCGACATCTCGCCCGAGGGCACGCCCGATCTCGACGCTCTGGCCGCTGCCATCCTGCAGCTCGAAACCGAGATACCGCCCGATATCAACTGGGTGCTGCGCATCGATGGCCATACCGATATCAGGCCGATCTCCAATGAGCGCTTCCCGTCCAACTGGGAACTCTCGGCCGCCCGTGCCATCTCGGTGGCGCAATATCTGGTGACCAAGGGCGTCTCGCCCAACCGCCTGGTCGCCGCCGGCTTCGGCGAGTTCACGCCGCTTGATCCGGGTGAGAACGAGGACGCGTATAGACGCAACAGGCGTATCGAGTTCAAGCTGACCGAGGGGTAGTGGCCCGCCCTCGTGGTTCGAGGCTCGCAAGAGCTCGCACCTCACCATGAGGGGTGTTGGTACACCGAGCGTGAAGT
>CBFGMY010000130.1:0-12265 GCA_965650055.1 uncultured Devosia sp. | reverse complement strand
AGCAGGAAATAGCTGACGATGGGGAAGACCACGAGGAACAGGATGGCGTTGGTGCGCTTGAAGGGCACCTTGGGCATCAGCAACGGGATCAGCAGCAGCGCGCCCAGGGCAAAGACAATGTTGGGACGCCATTGCTCGGGGATGTCGTAGAAGCCGTAGATGAAGAACTCCATTTCGCTGCTGATATAGGCCCAGCAGGCACCGGCGCTTTCCAAACGGCATTCTTCGACCGTGCCATTGGGCCCCACGGCGTGGCCGACGAAGAAGTTGTAGAGCGGCGGCACGATCCACAGCAGGAAGACGAGGCCGAGGACGGTGAGAACACCATCCAGCGGCGTGGCGAAGAGGTTCTTGCGGGCCCAGGCCAATACCCCGCTGGTGCTGATCGGTGCCGGCTTGGACGGCACCATGTCTGAGCGGACGAATCCGATGTCTGTCATGGCCGGGCTCCTACCGCTCTACCAGGCTGACGCGGGCATTGTACCAATTCATGATCGCCGAGGTCAGCAGGGAGAAGATGAGATAAACCAGCATGGTCAGCGCGATACATTCGATGGCGCGGCCGGTCTGGTTGAGCGAGGTGCCCGCGAAGACGTTGACCAGCTCGGGATAGCCGATGGCGGCGCCGAGCGAGGAGTTCTTCGTCAGGTTGAGATACTGGCTGGTCAGCGGCGGAATGATGACCCGCATGGCCTGAGGCACGATGACCAGGCGAAGCCGGTCGCCATCCTTGAGGCCAAGCGATTGAGCAGCCTCGGTCTGACCGCGGCTGACGGCCTGAATGCCGCCCCGCACGGTTTCGGCGATAAACGATGCCGTGTAGATGGTGAGGCCGAAGACCAGCGCCACGAATTCCGGCGGCAATTGCAGGCCGCCAACGAAGTTGAAGCGCTGCAGAACCGGGACCTCGAAGACAAGAGTAGCCCCGGTCAGCCAATAGATCAGAGCGGGAACGCCCAGCGCAATCAACACCAGCAGTGCCAGTGGGAAACGCGCGTCGCTGGGTGGCCGCTCCAAGGCGCCGATATAGCCAACGCGCGCGATGATCAGCGCGACGACCGCGCTGAGAACCGCGATCAACAGCGACGGCACCCAGGCAAGCATGCCCCCGACGATGGCGTTGAGCAGCACGAAGGCGATGACGAAGGTCAACGCCCCTCGGGCAATTGGCGCGTAACGCGTCAGCGAGAAGGCGGCAATGACAACCCCGATGAGCGCCGCGATCAGGGGCGCACCCGAAAGCGGAAAGGCGACGCTGAACAGCGCGAGCAGCGCCAGGAAGGCGATGAGGAAGGTAACCCCCGCGTCGGCTGCCTTGCCGGCAAGCACGACCTGGGCCGGGTAGCGTCCGGTCAGTGTGCGGACACGCGTGGCCCAGACGCCAAGGGCGATCGCAGCAATGAGGGCAACCACGAAGCCGACCAGCACCCAGGTGAACTCCTGGTCCGGCGCAGGGCGCGGCACCATGATGCCACGCTGGTTGATGAAGACATCAAGGGGCAGCGCCAGTGATTCCCGGACAGCCGGCATGGCCTTGAGCACGGCGAAGTACCAGAAGAACAGCTGCAGCAGGAGCGGAACGTTGCGGATCGTTTCGATATAGATGGTGGCGAGCCGGGAGACGATGAAGTTGCTGCTGAGGCGGGCGATGCCGAGGGTGAAGCCAAGCATGGTGGCAAAGACGATGCCGATGAAGGCCACAAGCAGCGTGTTGGTGATGCCGACGAGGAACGCTTCCCAGTAATAGGAGCCGCGGGACCAGGGGAGCAGGGAGAAGCTGATGTCGAAGCCGGCTGTCTTCCACAGGAAGTCGAAGCCCGTCGTCTTGTTCTGCGCTGCAAGGTTGGCCGCCGTATTGCCCACGATCCAGGCAATGAAGGTCACCAGCAGTGTCGCGACGACAACCTGGTAGATAATGCCGCGGATTACCGGGTCGTTATAAAACGCAACCCGGGGGGCCGCAGCGGGCCCCGTGTCGAATGTGGTCATGTAGGTGTCCCCGGGCCTTAGCGGCCGTTCCACGCGCCACCCGTCGAGGCGGCAGACAGCGGAACAAAAGACCCGGCGCTCCCTAGGGAGCGCCGGGCACTATTCAGCTTAGCGGATCGGCGGAGCGTACTGGATGCCGCCGTCGCGCCACAGGGCGTTCAGACCACGCTCAAGCCCGATCGGGGTCGCCGGACCGACGTTGCGGTCATAGGTCTCGGCATAGTTACCGACCAGCTTGATGATCTGGTAAGCCCAGTCCTTGGTCAGGCCCATGGGGGTACCGAAGTCGCCTTCAACGCCGAGCAGGCGCTTGATTGCCGGATTATCGGAGCCGAGCATTTCGTCGACATTGGCAGAGCTGACGCCGAGTTCTTCGGCTTCGAGCATTGCGTAATAGGTCCAGCGGGCAATGTTGAACCAACCGGCGTCACCGGCACGAACCACTGGGCCCAGCGGTTCCTTGGAGATGATTTCGGGCAGGATGATGTGATCATCCGGAACGGCGAACTTGGAGCGCTCGGCGGCCAGAGCCGAGGAGTCAGTGGTGTAGACGTCGCAGCGGCCGTCTTCGTAAGCCTTCACGACTTCGTCCTGGTCGACGAACACCACGGTGTTGAACTCGAGGTTGTTGGCGGCGAAGTAATCGGCCGCGTTCAGCTCGGTGGTGGTGCCCGATTCGATACAGATGGCAGCGCCGCTGAGGTCAAGGGCGGAAGCAATGCCATCGGCCTTGCGGACCATGAAGCCCTGGCCGTCATAGAACATGGTGCCGACGAAGCTGATACCGAGCTGGGTATCGCGGCTCATGGTCCAGGTGGTGGTGCGCGAAAGGACGTCGATTTCGCCGGCCGAAAGCGCCGTGAAGCGTTCCTGTGATGTCAGCGAGGTGTAGCGGACAGCTCCGGCGTCGTTGAAGATCGCTGCAGCCAGGGCACGGCAGTAGTCGACTTCCAGGCCGGTCCAGACGTTGTTCGAATCCGGGGCGGAGAAGCCCGGCACACCGCCGGTGACACCGCATTGCACGTAGCCCTTGGCTTTGACGTCGCTGAGAATATCAGCATGTGCTGCCGTCGCGCCGAGGCCGAGCGTGGCCGCGAGAGCGATCGTTACGAGCGTTTTTTGCATTGTTATTGCCTTTTGTTTCCTGACCCTGTGTCCCGGAGTTCATCAGGCTTGCGCCGACGTCCCCGGTGGCACCGCCGCCTTTGAATGGCGGTTGTGATGCTGCTAAGCATGCAAGCGTCTATTGACCGTTGCGTCAAGGGCTGATGGGCCCATTGGACAGCAACACTGTCGCTTATTTAGACACACGCCGCTAATTGACCTGTTTTTGAGCACCGAGCTTTGTATGACTGACAAGAAAAGCGGCAGCAGTGCCGGGAATTCCGTTGAAACCGTGCTGACTCACCACGGACGCGAGCCAGATGACCAGTTCGGTTTCGTCAACACGCCGGTCTATCGTGGATCGACAATCCTGTTCAAAACGCTCGACGATATCGAGTCCCAGAAGCAGCGCTTCCTGTACGGCCGGGCGGGCAATCCGACGACCGAAAGCGTCGAGGCGGTCGTGACCGAATTGGAGGGTGCGTACCGCACGCGCCTGGTGCCATCGGGCCTGGCCGCCATCACCATCGCGCTGCTCAGCTGCGTCAAGTCGGGCGACGACGTGCTGATCACCGACAGCGCCTATGAACCCGGCCGCGTGTTCAGCGACGGTTTTCTGGCGCGCATGGGCGTCACGACCCGCTATTACGACCCGCGAATCGGGGCGGGACTGGCCGACCTGATGCAGCCCAATACCAGGGCCGTGCTCGCCGAGAGCCCGGGCTCGCTGACTTTCGAGGTGCAGGACATTCCGGCGCTGGCCAAGGTCGCGCATGCGGGGGGCGCGCGGCTCATCGTCGACAATTCGTGGGCCAGCCCACTCTATCACCAGCCGCTGGCGCTGGGGGCTGACCTGGTGGTGCATGCCGGGACCAAGATGTTCGTCGGCCATTCAGACGCCTTTGCCGGCACCATTTCGACCACCGAGCCGGCCTGGGCCGAGGTGGAACGGACCCGGCGCGAACTTGGCTTCTTCACCTCGGGTGACGACGCGTTCCTCGTGGCGCGGGGACTGCGGACCCTGGCGATTCGCATGAAGGAACACCAGGAACGGGCACTGGATATCGCGACCTGGCTCGAACAGCAGGACGAGGTGGTGCAGGTGCTCCACCCGGCGCTGCCGAGCCATCCTGACCACGCCCTGTGGAAGCGGGACTTCACCGGTTCGGGAAGCCTGTTCGGCGTATTGCTGGCCCCTGCCCCACGAGCCTCGGTCGCAGCCTTCGTCGATGAGCTCAGGCTCTTCACCATGGGCTATTCGTGGGGCGGGTATGAGAGCCTTTGCCTTCCCGTGAAGCTGGGGAAAAACCGCACGGCCCGGCCGTGGACGGCGGAAGGGAACCTGTTCCGCCTGCATATCGGGCTCGAGGGGATCGAGGATCTGCGGGCCGATCTCGCCGCAGCGATCGAGCGCTACACCCGGGCGCGCTGAAAGGCGCGCCTGATGGCGACGAGCGGGCGGGCGGCGATGCGCCCGTCCGGCCTGGTGTCGAACAGCCAGCGGCGGCGGGCAAAGAGGTTACGGATCAGGTAGGCGCCCAGCATGCCCACGATCACCCCGCCGAACACGTCGGAGGGGTAGTGCATGCCAACGGGCACGCGTGACAGGCTGACGATGATGCCGATGGCAAAGAACAGCGGAAACAGGCGCGGGCGCAGGAATCCGATAACAAAGGCCAGGGCAATGGCCGTGGTCGAATGGCCGGACGGAAAGCTCTGAAACTGCCAGTCATTGGAGAAATTGCGGAAGAAGAACGCGCCGACATCGGCGAATTCGTCGGGTCTGCCGCGCCCGATGAGGCGCTTGAGCAGGTTGGCGATCAGGCCGGGAATGGCGACGCCCAGGAAGATGAAGCCCGAGAGCAGCGCAATCTCATAGGCGACCAGACGCGGCACCCGGCGCAGCAGGAGCATGGCCGGCACCGCCACGATGAGCACCAGCAGGCTGGGGATCAGGATCCAGTCCGACAGGCCATAGTCGGTGATGAAGAAGAACGGCGCGCGCCATTGAGCGGGCCAACCAATGGCACCGCGCGACGCCCAGATATCGATTTGCGACAGCACCGCGACACCAAGGACGACGCCCAGGCAGAACACCGGCCAGCGCCGACTGTCGAGGCCCAAAGGCCAAGGTTTGGTGAGATCGGTCATGCCCCGTTTCTGGGATGGACGGCCCCGCCCCGTCAATAGTGCGCATGGGCGCATCGGGCTGCTTGCCCTTTGGAACCGAACAGGCTAACGGAGGGCGGTGATCTCGGAGTGTAGCTCAGCCTGGTAGAGCACCGGTTTTGGGAACCGGGGGTCCAAAGTTCGAATCTTTGTACTCCGACCATCACATCTGCCGTTAGCGCATCGTGTTGAGGACTTTGCATGACCGCCCGTATCTACCGCCCGGCTCGTAACGCCATGCAGTCGGGCAAAGGCAAATCGAAGAGCTGGTTGCTGGTTCACGAGCTGGCCGAATCCAAGAGCATCGACCCCCTGATGGGCTATACGACCTCCGGCGACACGCGCCAGCAGGTCAAGCTGAGCTTCGACACACAGGAAGAGGCCGAAGCCTATGCCCAGCGCAACGGCATCGCCTATTCGGTGCAGCCGGCGCACGACGCCACGCCCAAGCGCGTGAGCTATCCAGACAATTTCCGGTCCGACCGCAAGACGCCCTGGACGCACTGACGCTCTCCGACGTTGAATCCGCAAAGCGCCGCAAGTGATTGTGGCGCTTTTTGTTTTTGGAGGGCGACATGGACATGTCCCTACTGATCGTGCTGGTCGGGGCGGCCGCGGCCGGATTCGCGCAAGGCGTATCGGGCTTCGCGTTCTCCCTGGTGGCGCTGTCGATCTGGGCCTGGGCGGTTGAGCCGCAGCTAGCGGCACCGATGGCGGTGTTTGGCGCGCTAGCCGGGCAACTGGTCGCCCTGCCCTGGGTCTGGCGCGCGTTTGACCTGCGCAAGTTGCTGCCGCTGGTGGTTGGCGGCCTCTTGGGCGTGCCCTTGGGTGCGTGGCTGTTGCAATGGCTCGACCCGGTGCTGTTCCGTTTCGGACTGGGACTGTTTCTCCTCGTTTATTGCCCATTGATGCTGCTGCTGCCGGCAACCTATGTGTGGCCGCATGGTGGGCGGGTTGCCGATGGGGCGGCCGGCCTTGTGGGCGGGATATTGGGTGGGCTGGCTGGAATATCGGGGCCGGTGCCAACGCTGTGGACGACCCTGCGCGGCTGGGACAAGGACACGCAGCGCGGCGTGTTGCAGGCATTCAACATCGCCATGCACGTGGCGACCCTGACAGCCTATGCCTTGTCGGGCTCCATTACCGGCCGGACGCTACTCATGTTCGCCTGGATTGGGCCGGCCCTGGCCATTCCGGCCGTGCTCGGCGTATTGCTGTTTCGCCGACTGGCCACGCGGACATTCCGCCGCCTCATTCTTCTTCTGCTGCTTGTCTCCGGATTGACGCTCGTCTGGGGGAGCGTGGTGCGGTGGCTTTAGCCTATGATCAACGTGTTGACGTGGAGAGAACCGCCAATGAAGTCGACTTTCCGCCCCCTGCCCGCTGCCCTGCTGGTTTCGCTTTGCCTGATGGCCGCGCCGGTATTGGCCGCGCCCGCCATGTGGGAAGTCCGCGACGATGACAGTTCCATCTGGCTGTTCGGCTCGTTTCACGTTTTGCCGGAGGGCACGATTTGGCGCACCGCGATGTTCGACGACATCCTTGGCGATGCCGATCGTGTCGTGTTCGAGGCCGATGTGCGCCCCGCTGCCTTGGCGCTGATCGGCGCGGACGCGTTTGTCCGCGGCATCTATGTCGATGGTACGCTGCTGACCGATGTGCTCAGCGACGCTGAAGAGGCGCGGCTGCGGGCCGAGGCCGAGGCAATCGGCTTGCCGATCGGGACAATCCTGGCCATGCGGCCGTGGATGGCGACCAACACGATCTCGGTCCAGGCGCTGGCCGGCGAAGGCTATACGGCGCAGGGCGTTGAGGTGATCCTGCAGCCCGAACTCTCCGACGACAGGCAGGCCTACCTCGAAACCGGTGAGCAACAGCTCGACGTGCTGGCGGGTGCGCCCGAGGACGAGCAGGTTGCCATGCTGCTGGGTCTGCTGGACCAGATTCCGATCATGCCCAAGCTGATGGACAAGATGCTGGACAGCTGGCTGGAGGGGACGCCGGACGCGATGGAGGCGCTGTTTCTCGCCGAGATGGGCGGGTTCGAAACGACGTTTCTCGACCGGCTGATCTATGCGCGCAACCAGAACTGGATATCGCCCCTGGAAACGATGCTGGCGGACGACCAGGACAATCTCGTTATCGTGGGTGCGGCGCATTTGCTGGGCGATGGCAGCGTGCTCGACCTGCTCGACCGCGCCGGCTACGAAATCGAGCGCGTCCAATAGAAAGGGCGCCGCGAACGGCGCCCTTCCCTGATCCAAACCGATTGGCAATCAGACGTCGCTGAGCTTGGTCCACTTGCCGTCGTTCTGGCTGGACTGCACCGAAGCCACGATGAACTGCATGCCTTCGACGCCGTCCTCCAGCGTGGGCAGCAAGCCTTCATAGGCAGCGCCGTCGCCACGGATGATGGCTGCGAACTGGCTGTAGAGCGTGGCGAAGGCTTCAAGATAGCCTTCCGGGTGGCCCGAGGGGATGCGGACATTCATGGTGGACGAGGCATTGCCGGAGATGGCACCGCCGCGGGTCAGCAGCTGCTTGGGTTTGCCGAATTCGGTGAACCACATGTAGTTCGGGTTATCCTGGCGCCATTCGAGGCCGCCCTTGTCGCCGTAGACGCGGAGCTGCAGGCCGTTTTCGCAGCCGACTGCCACCTGGCTGGCCCAGAGCATGCCCTTGGCGCCGCCCTCGAAGCGCAACATGATGTTGACGTTGTCGTCGAGCTGGCGACCATCGACGAAGGCGGTCAGATCAGCCGAGACAGCCTGTGTCTTCAGGCCGGTAACAAAGCGGGCCAGGTTGTAGGCGTGGGTGCCGATATCGCCAATGCAACCGCCAGCGCCCGAGCGGGCCGGGTCGGTGCGCCAGGAGGCCTGCTTGTTGTCGTCGGCAGCCGCTTCGGTCAGCCAATCCTGCGGATATTCGGCCTGGACGACACGGATCTTGCCCAGGCGACCGGATGCGACCATTTCGCGCGCCTGACGGATCAGCGGATAGCCGGTGTAATTGTGGGTCAGCAGGAAACGGGCGCCATTGGCAGGCTTGATTGCAGCAAGCTTGCGCGCGTCTTCGAGCGTGCTGGTGATCGGCTTGTCGCAGATCACGTGGATGCCGGCTTCGAGGAATGCCTTGGCCGGACCGTAATGCATGTGGTTGGGCGTGACGATCGACACGGCCTGGATACCATCGGGCCGCGCAGCCTCGGCGCGGGCCATTTCCTCGTAGGACGTATAGATGCGGTCTTCGGCGAGGCCGATATTACGACCGGATTCCCTGGCCACATCGGGGCGTGACGACAGAGCGCCGGCCACCAGATCGTAGTCTCCGTCGATGCGGGACGCCACTCGGTGGACGTAGCCGATAAAGGCTCCCGTGCCGCCGCCAACCATACCCAGACGAATGCGCTTTGCGCCGTTTTCAGCCATTGAAGCCTCCTCGTATTCCTGCGTGGCAGCGTTGTGCCACGACCTCGTGGTTCGACAGGCTCACCATGAGGTCTACTGAGATGGAGTAGTAGCCCTCATCCTGAGCCTGTCGAAGGACGAGGGCGTGGCAGGGTTGTGGGGCGAGCCTTAGCTCAGCCCCAGCATCTTGCGGTTGGCGGCCGTGTCGGTGCCGGACGAGGCAAAGTCGTCGAAGGCCTTCTCGGTGACGCGGATGATGTGGTTCTTGATGAACTCGGCGCCTTCGCGGGCCCCGTCTTCGGGGTGCTTGATGGCGCATTCCCACTCGAGCACGGCCCAGCCGGCAAAATCGTACTGCGCCATCTTGGAGAAGATGGAGGCAAAATCGACCTGGCCGTCGCCGAGCGAACGGAAGCGCCCTGCCCGGTTGACCCAGCTCTGATAGCCCGAATAGACGCCCTGGCGACCGGTCGGATTGAACTCGGCATCCTTGACGTGGAACATCTTGATCCGCTCGTGGTAGATGTCGATGTAGTCGAGATAGTCGAGCTGCTGCAGCACGAAGTGGCTGGGATCGTAGAGCAGATTGGCGCGCGGGTGGTTCTTCACGCGCTCAAGGAACATCTCGTAGGTCACGCCGTCATGCAGATCCTCGCCCGGATGGATCTCGTAGCAGACGTCGACGCCATTCTCATCGAAGACATTGAGGATGGGCGTCCAGCGGCGCGCCAGTTCGTCGAAGGCTTCTTCGACAAGGCCAGCCGGGCGCTGCGGGAACGGATAGAGGAACGGCCAGGCCAGCGCGCCCGAGAAGGTCGCGTGTTCGGTGAGGCCAAGATTCTTGGAGGCCTTGGCCGCCCAATGGAGTTGCTGCACCGCCCATTCCTGGCGGGCCTTGGGGTTGCCGTGGACCGATGCGGGCGCAAAGCCGTCGAGCATGGTGTCATAGACCGGATGGGCGGCGACGAGCTGGCCCTGCAGGTGGGTCGAGAGCTCGGTGATGGCGAGGCCGTGCTTGGCGGCGATGCCCGTCAGCTCATCGGCATAGGTCTTTGACGTCGCGGCCTTTTCGAGATCGATCAGGCTGCCGACCCAGGTCGGGATCTGCACGCCCTTATAGCCATAGTTGGCGGCCCAGCCGCAGATAGCGTCCAAGGAATTGAACGGCGCCGCGTCGCCCGCGAACTGCGCCAGAAAAATAGCCGGCCCCTTGATGGTGCGCATGTCGTTTCTCCTCTTGTGGGCGCTTGGCGCCTTGATCTTTTGTCGCTTCATGCAAACAGGCGGCGGGTGTCCGCCGCCTGCTGGCTATTGGATTGCAATGTTGACCGGCCGGTGATGCCTGTCAATGAGGTACGCACCTCATTACTTCAGCAGGGCCTGAGCCTGCGCCGGCGAGAGCGCCAGCGGCCGCTCGCAGGTGGTCGACAAGGTCAGCACCTGGCCGCTTTCGCCAGCCTTGAGCAGGCTGGTCATAACGTCCACCGCATGCAGCGCGACATCGAGGCCGCAACGCGCACGATAGCCACCTTCGATGGAAGCCATCATGTCGGCGAGGCCCGCGGCGCGATAGTTGGCGCGCGGCTGGTCGGTGTCGAGGCCCTGATTGGGCTTGCCGAAGGGGTGATCCCACGGGGTGACCTTGGACCGTTCGCCGGCAATGTTTGCCGTGACGAGGTCGCCGCCGAAGAAGTTCGGATCGGGCACGAAGATCGAGCCATCGGTACCGTAGAGCTCGATATTGTGGTGGCCATGCGCCGCCACGTCCCAGCTGGCGCCGAGGGTGACGATGGCGCCGGAGGCGAATTCGAGCACACCGTGGATGGTGGTCGGCGTGCCGACCTTGACGAAAGTGCCCTTGTAGGGGCCTTCGGCCGTCACTTCACGTTCCGTGCGGGCCATGTTGGTGAAGGCCGACAGGCGCTTCACCGGGCCAAGCAGATGGATCAGGTCGGTGACATAGTAGGGACCCAGATCGAGGATCGGGCCGGCGCCGGGCTGGAAGAAGAAGTCCGGATTGGGATGCCAATGCTCCATGCCACGGCTCATGACGTGCATGGTGCCGCTCATGATCTTGCCGAGCGAGCCACCGTCGATGATCTCGCGGGCCTGCTGGTGGGCGCCGCCGAGGAAGGTATCGGGGGCCGAGCCAACCTGCAGACCGCGCTCGTCGGCCGCCTTCTTGAGGGCCATGCCCTCTTCGAGGCTGAGCACGAACGGCTTTTCCGAATAGGCGTGCTTGCCGGCCGAGACGATATCCATCGACACCGAGTAGTGGGTCGAGGGGATCGTCAGGTTCACGATGACGTCGATTTCGCTGTTCTTGAGCAGCTCGTCGGGCGTCTGTGCCTTGACGCCGAATTCATCGGCGCGCTTCTGGGCTGCGGCTGGCAGAATGTCGGCGACCGCACGGACCTCGAGCCCTTTGAACAAGGGTGCGAGCTTGAGATAGGCGGCAGAGATATTGCCGGCACCCATGATGCCGACGCCAAAGGTCTTGGCCATTTGGGTTACTTCCAATTCTTGGCGGTTGCGATGGAACGCGTGGCGAAGCGCACGGCGTCGAAGGGCTTGTCGTGTTCGGCGACAAAATACTCGGCCTTGGTCTTGGCCTGCACCTTGCCGATCAGGCTGCCCCAATCGAGAACGCCGTGGCCAACATCGGCCCAACCGTCTTCGTCGAGGTTCTGGCCAGCAGCGGCGATGTCCTTGACGTGGACGGCGGTGATGCGGCTGCCATACTTGTCGAACCAGGCAGAGGGATCGGCCTTGCCGCGGACGATCCAGGCCACGTCAGCTTCCCATTCGATGCCGGGCGCCTCGTCGAGCAGGATTTCCATCGGGGTGCGGCCCGAAGTGGTCGGCACGAATTCGAAATCGTGGTTATGCCAACCGAAGGCATAGCCTTCCTTCTTGTAGGTCTCGGCGTGCTTGGCCAGCGTTTCGGCCAGCTGGAGCCACTTGGACTCGTCGGCGCTGCGATCCTCGGCGCCGATATGGGGCACGATGATCTTCTTGATGCCGAGGGTTTCGGCCGTCTTGAGGGTCGTGGAGACATCGGCGGCCTGGGCCGGGCCGAAATGGCCGGTCGGCATGGAGAGGCCGTTCTTCTTCAGATTGGCGGCCAGACCGGCGGCATCGGCATAGAGCCCGCCAAAGCCTTCGACCTGCGTGTAGCCAAGCGAACCGAGGGTGGCGAGGAAATCGGGCAGCGAGGGAACGTTCCGCGCGCTGTAGAGCTGGAATGACAAAACAGTCATTTGGGCCTCTTTGTAACGTTAGAATGGACAGATGGCATCGCAGTGGCGGTGCCGAAATAGCGCTGTTTGGGGATCATGTCGCGCCGCGAAGGCAGGCCAACTACCGCAATGGTAATATCGTGCTGACAATGTAGACGAGACGGGGGCGCGGCGCCCGGAGGCGCCGCAACAGAGTGCAGATCAGTGATCAGATACGGTCGGTCGTCTCGGCATTGAAGATCGACCCGCGGGCCGGATCAAAGCCGACAACCAGCTTCTGCCCGACGGACAGGTGCACATCGCTGTCGACACGGAAGGTCACGGCCTTGACTGCGATCACGCCGCCGAACACACGCT
>CBFGMY010000129.1:0-12293 GCA_965650055.1 uncultured Devosia sp. | reverse complement strand
TACCAGGCTGCGCTACGCCCCGACTGCGCGGAGACATAGAGAAGCTGGGGATTTGGCGCAACCCTGATTTTTGACGAAGAGGAACAAACTGCGATTTTCCACCTCAGAATGCATAGAGCGGTGGGACAAGTCCCACCAAAGTCCCACCAAAGGTTTTCACTTCGTTCCGCCCTTTTTTGGTGGGACCGACCACTCGCCTGCCGCCCTTGGAACTATCAACCCCACCCCCGCCGGGGCCGCGAGTATGCTTCGCCAAGTGTTCGTCGTCTGACTGGGGCAAGAGCGCAAAAGTCAGCCGAGTTTTGTCGAACTTACCGTCAACAGTCGGTTTCGCCGGCATCCCAGCTCCGAACTCAAAGGAAAACAAAAATGATGCACGCAAATCTAGATCACCTTCTCAGCCACCCAGGACTCCTGCAGGTTCTCCGCCGCGACGATGCGGACGGGCCTGTACTGATGGCACTAGTTGCGGACGGAGCAGCGAAAGTGCTGATCCTGCACTTTGCCTCCGCGAAGCTCCAAAAGCTCTACTTCCGTGTAGAAAAGTCCTGCGGGCTAAAACCGACATCCGGTGATGACGTCGCCCGGTCGGTCGGAATCTGCATGCTTATGTGCGAGGGCAAAGTGGAAGGGACGCTTACTGCCGGAACAGTGGGTGCGATCGACGGCAATAGCTGGTCGGCGGTTGCGCTATCAACAGCGTTTCCTCCGCAGTTCCGCTCGGCAATGTTGGGCGCCCAAACGCCGGCCGCGTCGAAGATGAACGGACACTTGCGGCTTGTCTCCTCAGGCGAGCCCTAGTGCAGCCGGGCACCGCAGTTTTGGGGCCGAATGCGGTTTGTCCGCATTGCGGGTGGAAATCTCCCATAGCAGCCATCTCGGCCTGGAACTTAGATGACGCAGAACTGCCTTTGCGAGAGGCCAGGCGAGGGTTCCGAATGAGCGCCTGACGCGTCTTAGGGAGGAATCGTGCCGGGCATGAACGTTGGCAATCCCTCCTTGGAGTCGTCCGCTCTCTTGGCCACTTAGGTCGGCCCATGCCATTCTCGGTCGAACGTTTAAGAGTAAGGCCCGGGTTCAGTGACAGATCGCAACAAGCCTCCCACCGAGTTCTCGCTCGATCTGATCGACTTGAACCTGCTGCGCATTTTCGACATCCTGATGCAGGAACGAAGCGTCACCAAAACGGCGCAGCGAACCGGGCGAACGCAGTCGGCCGTCAGTCATTCGCTTGGCAAGCTCAGGGAAATCTTCCAGGACGAGCTGTTTTCCCGAGACGCCCGGCGCATGGAGCCGACGCTCCGCGCCATCGAGCTTTCCACGGTCATCTCCACGTCGCTTTCCGACATCCGCCATGTCATCGACCGGCACCTGCACTTCGAGGCCAGCGAAACCCGTCGCAACTTCCGGGTCGGCTTGTCGGACTATACAGCGGCGACGTTTTTACCAAGTCTGATTGAACGCTTCGCCGCTGAGGCTCCGAACGCCACGCTGAATGTCCTGCACACGCGCCAGTCGGAGGTGACATCGCTGCTAAAGGCGAGGGCGATCGAGTGCGCGGTGCTCGGAAACGTGGTTGTAGACGACGAGCAGATCGGCCAGGTCGTGCTCTCGATCGACAAGATGGTCTGTGCCGGGTGGAACGGAAATCCGGCGCTGACGCAGCTGACGCTGGAGCGGTATCTGGAGGCCTCGCATCTGCAGATCTCTGCCGATGGGGTGGGTGAAGGACTTTCGGACGCGGCGCTCAGGCAGCTCGATCTCAGGAGAAAGGTCGTCGCGACCGTGCCGCACTATCTGGTGGCCCCCTGGATCCTCAAGGGGACGCAGCTCCTGACCGCGTTTGGTGACAGCCTGGTTCTCGCACTCGACAGCGCGAGTGAAACCTACGTGGTGGCGCCACCGTTCGACATTCCCGATGTGACGGTGGTGCTGCTGTTCGAACGTCGGCTGGAAGCTGATCTCGGTTGCACCTGGCTGAGATCACTCATCGAGGAAATCTCTGCCGAGCAGCGCACTCGCAAGGCGTCTTTGCTGGCCAAAGCCGCGAACGACAAACGACATCCTGCTTATTCCAAGGCGCTTGCCATTCGCTGGAGCGCCTCTTGCAGCACGGGGCGCGGGCACCCAAAATTCAGGCGGATGAAGCCTTCGCCACCCGCGCCGTACACGCGGCCGCTATAGAGGTTGACCCGTGACTCCCACAAAAAGAACTCCTTGACGTCGCCCACTCGTTCTTCGATCGGCCGCGCGTCCATCCAGACAAGAAACGAAGCGTCCGGCTGCATGGGGCGCATACCCGGCAGCTCGCTCGCGACAAAGCTGTTCACCAGCTCGAGATTTCCTCTCAGATAGCTGGTGAGCGCGTCGAGCCACGGCGCACCCTCCCGATAGGCAACCTCGAGCGCCAAGCGCGAAAAGTAGTTCGGATTTGTCATGAACGAATGCCGCATGGCAGCGAGCAGCTTCTCCCGCCACTGGGGGTTCCCCACCGATATGACCGAGCATTGCATCCCAGCCAGATTGAACGTCTTGGTGGGCGCAAAACACACGAACGATTGTAGTCTGGCGTGGTCACTGACGGAAGAAAACACGATGTGGGGAGCGCCACTAAGCCGGATGTCGCAGTGAATTTCGTCAGATATGACGAGGACGCCGTGACGCTCACAGATGGTCGCAAGTGTGTGGAGTTCGTCAAACGTCCAGGCGTAGCCGGACGGGTTGTGCGGATTGCACAGGATGAAGGCCTTGGCTCCCGACCTGGCGAGCGCTTCGAAATGATCGAAGTCGACACGGTAGCGGTTGTTCTCGAGCTTGAGCTCGTTGACCAGCAAGCGGCGCCCATTGCCGCTGACCAATTCGAAGTAGGGCGAATAGACCGGCGTCTGCACGATCACGCCATCGCCCGGTTCGGTGAAGCTGCGGATAATAGCGGCGATGCAGGGCATGATGCCAGGCCCCGGGAGCATCGTTTCGACCTCTGGCGACCAACTGTGCCGCCGCCGGAACCAGTCATGCACGATTTCGAAATGGGCCGGGTCGCGGAGCGTGTAGCCGTAAATTCCGTGCCGGGCGGCATCGACCAGGCGGCTGACGACCGGCTCGGGCGCGCGAAAGTCCATGTCGGCCGTCCACAGCGAGAGAATATCGTCTCCCTTGATCGCCGGGGAGAACTCGTCCCACTGGTTGGCCCACTTGGCCGATCCATAGGGCCGCCGATCATATACCCGATCCAGCTCAGTGGCCGGTTCGCTTGCCGCCAGCGCGTTCATGCTCGTCATAGATGTCTCCGCCCGGTCCCTGGATGTGGCCGTGGTTCTGAAAGCGCTAAATTCAGCGCAACAACTGGCCCAGAAACTGCCGGCTTCGTTCGTGTTGGGGCTCGGAAAAAAAGCACTCGGGGTCCCCGGTCTCAACGATCCGGCCGCCATCCATGAAGACCACGCGGTCGGCAACCTGACGGGCAAAACCCATCTCGTGGGTAACGCAGAGCATCGTCATGCCCTCCGATGCCAGCGAGATCATTGTATCGAGAACTTCTTTCACCATCTCGGGATCGAGCGCGGAGGTGGGCTCATCGAAGAGCATGATCTTGGGGGTCATGCACAAGGCGCGCGCAATTGCTGCCCGCTGCTGTTGCCCACCCGACAGCTGGCCGGGAAACTTGTCGGCCTGCTCGGCAATGTGCACCCGCTCCAGATAGGCCAGCGCCATGTCCCGAGCGTCGCGTTCCGGCCGGCGGTGAACATGCACCTGGGCCAGCATGCAGTTCTGCAGGATGGTCAGATGCGGGAAGAGGTTGAAGTGCTGGAATACCATGCCGACGTTGCTGCGGACCCTGTCGATCGCCTTGAGATTGTCGCTCAGCTCGTTGCCATCGACGACGATCTGCCCGCGCTGGTGCACTTCGAGCCGATTGAGGCACCGAACCATGGTCGATTTGCCGGAACCCGATGGGCCGCAAATGACGATGCGTTCACCCTGCGCCACATCGAGATCGATCGCGTCGAGCACCCTAAAATCGCCATACCACTTGCTGACGGCAATCATCTGCACTGCGGGTCCGGCGGTGGTGGCGACCTGTGTCGGCTGATCGGTCATTGCTGTCGCTCCATGGCTATTTCCGTCCTCGGGACAGGCGCTGTTCTACCGATTGCGAGTAGCGGGACATGCCAAAGCAGATGACCCAGTAAACCAGCGCGGCAAACAGGTAGGCGGTTGACGAGATCGTTGGTCCGGCCCAATCGGGATCGACGCGTGAGGTTTCGGCCGCCTTGAGGAAATCGGTGATCCCCACCACCGCGACGAGCGTCGTGTCCTTGAAGAGACCGATGAAGGTTGAGACGATGCCGGGTATGACGATGGTCAGGGCCTGCGGCAGGATCACCAGCCGCATGGTTTTCCAGTAGCCCAGGCCCAGCGCATGGGCGCCCTCGTATTGGCCCCTGGGTATGGCCTGCAGACCGGCGCGCACCACTTCGGCCATGTAGGCGGCCGAGAACAGAGCTGTGCCGATCATGGGCCGCAGCAATCTGTCCGGCGTCAGGAAATCCGGGACAAACAGGGGCAGCAGGAAATTGGCCATGAAAAGCACCGTGATAAACGGCACGCCGCGGACCACCTCGATGTAAAATACGCAGAACGCCCGAATGACCGGCAGTTGCGAGCGCCTGCCGAGTGCCAGCGCGATGCCGATGGGCAAGGACGCGACAATACCCACCGAAGACATGATGAGCGTCACCAACAGCCCGCCCCAGAGCGAGGTATCGACGGTTGGCAGGCCCAATTCGGGCACGCCCCGCAAGAGGGCAAACGCGAAAAGCGGGAACACCAGGAAAAACAGGACCGCCGCCACATTTCTTTTTGGGGCGTTGGGCCAGAGCAACCAGACCACCAGCGCCGCGCCCACAAGCTGGACCACATCCACACGCCACCGGCCTGTCGGCGGGTATGATCCGTAGCGCAGGTAATCGAGCTTGGCGGCGATGAAGCTCCAGCAGGCTCCATCGGGATTGCCGCGACAGACTTCGCGGTCGCCAGTCCAGACAGCGTTGATGATGGCAAATGACAGGAGCTGATAGAGCAGCAACCCCGACAATGCGGCGAACACGATGGTCAGGATGGAAGACCAGAATGAGGAGAAGAGGTTCGCCCGCATCCAGCGAACGGCGCCGGCAAGACGTCCGCGCCGGGCGGTTGCGACCGGAGTGCGATCGAGAGAAATCGCGGTTGCCTCGACCATTCTCACCGCTCCACAATCGCGTATCGCTGGTTGAACAGGTTCATCAGCAAAGACATGATGAGCGACAGCAGGAGGTAGGCCGAAAGCGTGATCGCCATGACTTGCACGGCCGCCCCGGTCTGATTGAGGACGGATCCGGCAAAGACCTGCACCAGGTCCGGATAGCCTATGAACACGGCCAGGGTGGAGTTCTTGGCAAGGTTCAAATACTGGCTGGTCAGCGGCGGCACGATGACACGCAGCGCCTGCGGCACGATGACGAGCCGCAGCGTCTGACCGGCTGACAGACCAAGCGACAGGGCTGCATCGGTCTGTCCCTTGCCGACCGAGGCAATGCCGGCGCGAACGATCTCGGCGATGTAGGAGGCAGTATAGACCGACAATCCCACGAGCAGCGCCGCGAATTCGGGGTAGATCTTCTGCCCGCCCTCGAAGTTGAAGCCACTCATCGTGGCGGGCGTCAGCGAAAAAGGTGAGCCAAAGGCGACCCATAGAATGCCAGGCACGGCCAGGAGCAGCAGGTAGGCGACGGCGAGCATCGGAAAGGTTTCGCCGGTTTCCCGGAACCTGTTGCGCGCGCGCCAGGCCAGGGCGATCGTCGCGACGACCCCGATAGCGAATGCCCCGAGGACGATCGACGCGCTCGGTCCGGCGGCAATCTCGGGGACCACGATGCCGCGATTGTTGAGGTAAACGCCCAGAGGCAGGGCGATCGAGTTCTTGGGGCCCGGAAGCGGCTTCAGGACGGCGTTATACCAAAAGAGCAGTTGTATCAGTAGCGGAACGTTGCGGATCAGCTCCACATAAGCGGTCGCGAACTTGCGGACGATCCAGTTGGGCGAGAGCCGCATGGTGCCGATGGCAAAGCCGAGCATGGTGGCCAGCACGACCCCAAGCAGCACGACGACCAGGGTGTTTGCGACGCCGACAAAGAAGGCCTGACCATAGGTCGACAGGCTACTATAGGGTATCAGCGCCTGGTTGATCTCAAACCCGGCGACCTCATGCCAGAAGTCAAACCCCAGAGGGATGCCACGCGCCTGCATCTTCGCAGTCGCTTCGGCGGCGGCCGCCGCGCCGAGCAGAACCACCGCTCCAACGAACATGGCCTGGTACAGCGTGCTGCGAAATCGGGGGTTGGTGAATACCGAAAATCCAGCACTTGCGGCCGATAGATCTGGTCCAGCCATGATAGGTCCCTGTCGTTAGTCCTGCCCGCGGCGGCGTGTCCCGCCACGGGCAGCGTCACTCAGCGGATGGGTGGAGCGTATTGGAGGCCGCCGGCGTTCCATAGCGCATTGGCCCCGCGCTTGATGCCGAGGGGCGAACTGGTGCCGATATTCCGCTCGAACATTTCGCCGTAGTTGCCAACGGCCTTGACGATATCGGCGGCCCAGGTGTCGGTCAGACCCAGATCTTTCCCGAAGGTGCCTTCAGCGCCGAGCAGGCGGCGAATGTTGGGATTTTCCGAAGTCATCATTTCTTCGACATTTGCCGAGGTGACGCCAAACTCCTCGGCGCTGACGAGCGCAAACAGCGTCCATTTGGCGATGTTGAACCAGCCGTCGTCGCCCTGGCGTACCACTGGTCCGAGCGGCTCCTTGGAGATGATGTCCGGCAGGACGACGTTCGCGTTCGGGTCGGCCATCTGGAGCCGAGCTGCGTTGAGGCTCGATGTGTCGGCCGAGTAAACGTCGCAACGGCCCTGCTCGAAGGCCTTGAGCTCGTCGATCTCATTGGCGAAGCCGACAGCCTCATAAGTCATGCCGTGCGTGCGGAAATAGTCGGCGATGTTGAGTTCGGAGGTTGTGCCCTGCGAAACGCAGATGGATGCGCCGTCCAGGCCCGTCGCGTCGGTCGGGCCGTCCTGGTGCACCATGAAGCCCTGGCCATCGTAGAAGTAGACACCGGCGAACAGAATGCCCAGCGACGCGACGCGCGACGACGTCCAGGTCGCGTTGTGGGCAAGAATGTCGATCTCGCCTGACTGCAAGGCGGTGAAGCGATCCTTGGACTCGAGCGGGATGAACTGCACCTTTGCCGGATCGCCGAGCACGGCGGCGGCGACGGCTCGGCAATAGTCCACGACGAACCCGGTCCAGTTGCCATTGTTGTCGGGCATGCTGAAACCGGCGGTAGCGGGGTTGGTCCCACAGATCAGCGTGCCTCGCGCCTTCACCTCATCCAGCGTAGCTGCTGACGCCACCCCAGCATTGGCAAGGAAGAGCCCGAGCGCGAGTAGAGTTTTCAGTTTGTGTGTCATTTCATCCCTTATGCATGTCACTCATATCATGTATTAATCAGTTTCATATAAGTCTATCTATCATGCTTCGCGATTTGATAGAGGTCAATAGGCGATAAGCTCGTGGTACATGCTTATGTTTAAATGTTTAGGTGGCTCAGTATTGCTGAGTAATACTTGCGATTTCGGCGTACTACCTAGCAGTTTTGTAAATTGATACTAAATTTTTGGTTGGTTGCTGTCATTGATGACGATGTCCCAAGACGAATCAGGTGGATGGCTGCACGCCGATTTGGAGTGGCCGGCCCTGGTTGATGCCTGGGGAAGCAGCCGAGTGCTGGCCATCGGGCTCGCTCTCATAGCGGCCGGCGCCTTCCTTCTGGCTTTCTTGCCAAACACGATCGGAGCAGTCGGTTATGTGCTCTCCATCATCGTTCTGACGCCGGGCTACCAGCTATTCCAGGGCGCCAACAACACCTCCGTGCTGGCAAATGTCCCAACGGACTGGCGCGGCACGGTCTCTGGGCTCCTCGGCCCGTCGCGAAACCTTGGGTTGATCGGGGGCGCATCCGTCATGGGGGCAGTCTTCGCCTTGGGCGTCGGGACGCAAGATATCGCCCATGCCGCTCCTGCGGCGATCGCCATCGGCATGCAACTCACCTTCTTGCTCGCTGGTGCAATTATGACTGTCGCGATCGGCACCAATGTTATCGCAAGGCGGTCGGAACGAGCATCATGGTTGGCGACACTGGAGCAGCCGAAGCAAAAATCCCAAGTTTAGCGACAAAGTCGCTTGCGCTGATTTCTCAGGGGAGTTTTGACGCAAAAAACTCGGTCGCAGGCGCAGTCCATCTTACCAGGCTTCTGCGACAACTTCTGGTAGCCTCCGGCTCATCTGCCCAAAAGCCGCCTATTTGCTACCCACCCCGTTACGGCCCTCGCTGGCCATCGAGCGGAGCGTCCGCTCAGATGGACTAACGGCTGGAATGGCGCGCGAAGCAGTCGGCAAAGTGGAAATTGGCTCCGCATGGGACATTGTGGCTGCTTTGGTTGAAAGCCGGTCGGTTTCGGGGGTGCTAAGACGGTTTCGGGGGTACTAAGACGGTTTTGGTACCACTAAGATGATCTTAGGGGCCGTCCGGCCAACATTGGTGACCTCACTACTAAACAGGTGACCTAACTCCTGCCAATCTAGGTGTTCTACGGTTCCTGTTCCCGGCCTGCTTGGGGGCCGGGTACAGGAGCGGGTTCAGCAAGACGACGAGCAAAGCGAGCTTGCCGCCCTGATCACCCATTCTTCTTGGGGGATCGAGGGGCGGTCGTTTTGATGAAGCCGCGGGCAGATGATCGGAACGAACATCTGCCCGGGATCTAGGCATGGGTGAACGATAGTGAGCTTGCCCCCCTGCCCCAAATTCATTTGGGGCGAAGGGGTGGCCCATGTCTAGATACCGCGCGCTGGATTGTTGCTGGTCGAAGACCTTGCCGCCCTGCCCGCAACGCGGGCGAGGGGCGGCAGCAACAAACCAGTGCGCATAAAGAACACCTCTATCTACCCGGGTCACCACGAGCCTCAGAGCCAACATTTTGAATTTTCATGAGGTCACCTTAACGTCGAGCTGACGACGGCGAGACAATCCATGACCATCCTCCGTACAGCGCCAGTCCAAGCGATCATGGACAAGATCGAGGCCTACAAGCGCGACCAGAAGGCCGACACCGTTCTGTCGTATCAAGGCCGGCTGAAGCTGCTTGGCTCCGATCCGCAGAACTACCCGGCCCAACTGACCGCTGCGAGCACCCGCAAGGACAAGCAGTTTCGCAAGGATAAGGGAGCGATGCTCTGGGATTTGGTGCGGCGGCTCGACGTATTGTGTCACAGATGGGATAACGCCAATCGAGCGCGCGACGGCGAAAAACGTCGGACAATCGCCGGTCGGATGACCACGCTCTTTGGCGTGCTGGAACTCGTCAGGGCCATTAAGCTGGTTAGGCGCGACGAGTAGACCAAGGTCCCCAAGGCCAGTAAGCGCCTCAGTCTCAAAAGTACCCCGGCCAACCTCGACGAGATAGTCGCCGACAAACTTGGCGACCGTGCGTTGCCGGCCGGCCTCGTGCTGATCCTATCCGGCTGCCGCCCCAAGGAGATCGAAACTGGCGTAACGGTCGAGATGTTGCCTGATGGGAGACTGGCCCTGGCGATCCGAGGCGCCAAGTTTACCAAGAAGACCGGCCATGAATGGCGGGTGCTGACTGTTTCACCAGCCCGCTCGGCATTGGCGAAGCGCCTTCGTGACCTGGCTCGAGCTGCGGGCGGCACCTTGCTCATCAAACGCAAGCGTCGGCGTCTCGGCAAGGACATTCAGGCCGCCGCCGAAGCGGCGGGGTTCAAGGGCATAAGCCCCTATTCGTTCCGGCATTTGGTGGCTTCGCGTTTGAAGTTCATGATCATGCACAGCAAGACGATCTCCCCTGAAGAGGGAAAGATCATTATCGCCAAAATGCTCGGCCACATCAGCACGAGCACCCAAAGCGGCTACGGCACCAGTCGGCAGGGGCGTGGCGGCAGCCTGGCCTTGGTGGACGTACGGACTTCCGGTAAGGTCCGAGCTACCCATCGTCCCTACCCGAATGGTCCCGGCGGGGTCGTCGCAATATCCAGGCGCCTGCGGGCGAGGCTCGGCGCCGGGTCCAAATTGCCGCGCGATGAGGCGCCACACCCGTCCCCGTTCAGCTTCGGCTAGGGCGTTCGGGTGCAAACTGGTGTCGATCTTTCGACGCATGTCTCCGGCGTCCGAAGTTCGCATTTAGACGTTGGACAGTAGGTTCCCCAAGCAGCATTTGGAATGCCTGATGAGCAAAAATGGTAAGGTCGTCACCATCGCTGCGCTGAGAGCTGCCGATGCGATGGGCTTAACCACCAAATGTCTGTCGGCAGTGCTGGGACTGAGCGAACCCACCGTCTTGCGCATGAAGGCAGGCAGGTTCCTGCTCGACCCCGGCAGCGAGCCCTACGAATTGGCCGTACGGCTGATCCGACTTTTTCGTTCCCTGGAAGCGACTGTGGGTGGCGACAGCAAGGTGCTGCGCCGGTGGCTGATCAATCCCAACCCGGTTCTGGGCGGTGAGCCGCTCGACAAGCTGCAGACCGTGACCCGGTTGGCCGACGTCCTTGCCTATCTGGACGCGCGGCGCGCTCCCGCGGCGACCTCCTGATGCCAATGGATCGTCTCGGGACCATTGCACGTCTTTGGTGCAGCACGACTACACGTGTTTGATGTCGAACGACCGTCATGGAGGTGAGGAACGGCCGACCAGCGCCGACGCGGCGTCGAGCCAGGCAGACCGAACCGATTCTGATGATCGCGGTCCTGCCCTTAGCTCGGTTTCCACCCTACCAACTGCCAGCATTCCTTCAGGACCAATTTTCGTGCACGCACTACCAGAAGCGCAGTGGGCAGCGGGCTTAGGATCATGATCGTCACCCAGACCCCAATCGGCGCGCCGCCGCCCAAGGGTAACAGACCAAGCACGCCGGCCACGAAGGTAAGGAGCGATAGGAAAATCACGGTGTCGTCCCAAGCGACCAGTTCCGACTTTCGAGCGGACCACTCGCCCGAGCTCTTGTTCAGGGCGAAAATCGCTTGGCCGCGTCGTATGACCACCGCAACGTCGTGGCCCTCTCTGACAGCCAGCGAGAGGTCCTCGAGCTCAACAGGCACTTCCTTGTCGCCGGAGGCAAGCCAAAGGCTCGAATGGTCGACCGTGCGGGAGCTGAGATGGGCCTGATCGCACTGCCCCATCTGCGTGACTTTCGCCACCTTGGTATTGCTCGCGGCAGTCACAGTTCCGCTGATCAGTTTCAGTTTTGGCATGGCGTCCCCGGGCGTTAGTTCGGGGCAAGATGGGACAGGAAGGCTAAAAGCTACGTTCGGCGGTTGCGCCAAGCGCGGGAAGCCGCAGGCCTTTCCCAGAAGGGACTAGGGATCGAAGTCGGGCTTGATCCCGGCGTCGCCAGTACCCGCATCAACCGCTACGAACAGGCGGTGCATCTGCCAGACATTGAGACGGCAGAGCGGCTCGCCGACAGGCTGGGGGTGCCCCTGCCCTATTTGTTCGCCAGCGATGATGGCCTGGCACAGGTCATATTGGACTATGCGGCGTCCATGAAGACCGGCATTAGCAGGAACAAGTAGCCGGCGAAGTCCCGTCAATAACCGCTTCGCGCCCCATTTCGGTCATCGAATTCACTGCTGCAGATCTCCCAGCGGACATCGGCTGTGAACAGCGTCGCCTCACGCACCCCCTGGTTTATCCTTGCTGGCAACAAAGCGCGCGACTTGGTCTCGGATGGCGATCTCAGTCGGCAGTCGCTCCATCGAGCTGGCGCCGTAGAAGCCGTGGCACACTGTGGTGTGGGCCAGGACATAGGCGGCATCGTCGGGCATGGCGATGGGGCCGCCATGGCAGAGGACGATGATATCGGGATTGACGCTGCGCGCTGCGGCGGACCAGGCGCCGATCTCGGCGATGCATTGATCCAGCGTCTTGGCAGTTTGCGCGCCGATGGCGCCTCCGGTGGTGAGGCCCAGATGGCAGACGATGATGTCGGCGCCCGCTTTGGCCATCTTCGTGGCGTCGTCGGTGCTGAAGACGTAGGGCGTGGTCAGCATGCCCTTGGCCGCGGCCCGGGCGATCAGCGCGACCTCGAGGTCGTAGCTCATGCCGGTTTCTTCTAGGTTGGCCCGGAACACGCCGTCGATCAGCCCGACGGTGGGGAAGGTCGGCGCACCGGCAGGGGCGAGCGCG
>CBFGMY010000128.1:0-12324 GCA_965650055.1 uncultured Devosia sp. | reverse complement strand
ACGATGGGCATAGTTGGCCGAGTGGCCGGCCCAGGGCAGGCGTTGCTCAGTTTCGAGGATTTCGAGCACCGGCGCCGCGCCGCCCGAAGTCGTCAGCAGATGCGTTTCTCGCTCCGGCAGCGGCTGGGCAATCCAGTCGCGCAGCAGGTCCGGCCGCGCCACGGTGGCGCTGAGCGCGGTGAAGCGCAGGTCCGGAGCGAGCCGGGCGATGCGGGCGAGGGCCAGCGACAGCAGTTCGCCGCGCTTGGACGTCACCAGCGCGTGCAATTCGTCGAGCACGATACGGCGCAGCGAGCCAAAAAACAGCTCGGCATGCGGATGGCTGATCAACAGGCACAGCTGTTCGGGCGTGGTCAGCAGGATGTTGGGCGGCTTGGCCCGCTGTCGGGCGCGTTTGGAGGCGGGCGTATCGCCGGTGCGCGTCTCGGCGGTGACCTTGAGGCCCATCTCCAGGATCGGCGCATTGAGATTGCGCTGCACGTCGACCGCCAGCGCCTTGAGCGGGGAAATGTAGAGGGTGTGCAGGCCCTCGAACTTGCCATCCGCCAGGTCGACCAGGGTCGGCAGGAACCCCGCCAGCGTCTTGCCCGCACCAGTGGGGGCGATCAGCAGGGCCGAGGCGCCCGCCTGCCAGCTCGCCAGCACATCCAGCTGATGCTGCCGCGGCGCCCAGCCCTTGCGGGTGAACCAGTCTGATATGACGGGGGGCAGGGTGGTCAACGTCGCCAATCCCCAGGGTCTCCCCTCTCCCCTTGAGGGAGAGGGTGGATCGGCCGCAGGCCGAGACGGGTGAGGGGTTCAATCGCCGAGCACAATGTCTGCGGCAGGAAACCCCTCATCCGCCCTTCGGGCACCTTCTCCCTCAAGGGGAGAAGGAGGAGTGGTGCTTGACTGACCTTATGAGTCACTTTTGAGCGCGCGCCGAACACCAAGCACCTTCTGCAAATCAGATTCGAGCCTATATGATCCCCCATCACCACAACAGGGAGGCCAGCATGACCGATCAACCCCAGACCGAGACGCGGCGTTCCCCGCTGGAGCGCTTTCTGGGCGGACATCCCCTCAGCGTGCTGCTCAAGCTGGTCTTCATCTCGCTGTTGGTCGGCTTCGTCATGAGCGTCTTTGGCCTCAACGTGCAGGGCGTCATCCGCGGCGCCATCGACGTGCTGCGCGAGACGTTGCGCGATGGCGCGGGCCTGTTCCGCAACCTGGGTGGCTATGTCATCACCGGCGCGGCGCTGGTGGTGCCGATCTGGCTGCTCATCCGCCTGAGCAAGGGGCGCTGATGGCTCCCCAGCATCTCCGCCTGACGCCGCAGGCCGCCCTGTCGCGGTTGCTACCGCACATCCTCGAAATGGAAAGCCAGGCCCACCGGCGCATTGCCATCGGCTTTGCCGGCGGCCCGGGCACTGGCAAGTCGACATTGGCGGCAGAACTGGTAACCATGCTCAACGCGGTCCGTCCGGGCAGCGCGGCGCTGGTGCCCATGGATGGCTTCCATATGAAGCACGCCAAGCTCGAAGCCATGGGCGAGACAGACCGCAAGGGTGCGCCGCATACCTTTGAGGGCGCCGACTTCGTCAATTTCCTCCATCACCTCAAGGCGGCCACCGGCCCCGTCAGCGGGCCCGGCTATTCGCGCAAGATCGAGGACACGGTCGACGATGCCTTCACGGTACAGCCCGAGGTGCGCATCCTGGTGGTTGAAGGCAACTACCTGCTGCTGACCGAAGGGCCCTGGGCCGGCGTCAAGCCGCAGCTCGACTATTCGGTGTTTGTCGATGTGCCGCGCGACCTGGTGCGGGCACGACTGCTCAAGCGTCACGGCGAAGAGGGGCTGTTCACCGAAGAGCGCAACCGCGCCCATATCGAGCGCAATGACCTGCCCAACTATGATCTGGTCTGCCTGTCTCAGGATCGGGCCGATGTGGTCATCTCAATGGATGTGGAGCGCTAGATGCGGACGGCGTTCATCGTCATCGCCATTCTCGTGGGCGCGGGCGGCGTGGCCACGGCGGTAGCGCTCAAGCCCACCGGCTTCGAGCAGTGCGTCGTGATCATCAGCGCCGAGATTGAGCGCAATGTCAGTCCCGGCGCGACACTCGACCCGCGCGATGTGGAAGCCGAGGCGGCGCGAGCCTGCGCGGGGGCCGCTGGGTAACCCATACCCTTCGCAATCACCGGCGTTTCCCTCGGGTCAAGCCCGAGGGAAACGCGATGGGTGTGGCGAACAGCAGGGAGATTCCCGCTTTCGCGGGAATGACCCGGTGGTTAGGGTCTAAGCTCCTGCCACATCTCGATTCTCCCATGTCCCGTCTCCAGCATCCCTTCACCGTGCGTCACGCCGATGTGTGGAAAATGGCACTGCCGGCCTCGGTCGCCTTCATCACCGAGCCGCTGGTCGGCATCGTCGACATAACCGTCATCGGCCGCCTGGGCGATGCGGGCCTGCTGGGCGGGCTGGTACTTGGCGCGCTGCTGTTCGACATCATCTTCTCGCTCGCCTATTTCCTGCGCATCGGCACGGCGGGGCTGGTGGCCCAGTCGGTCGGGGCGAAAGATCCGCGCGATGGCCTGCTGCATGTCGTGAGGGCCATCCTGCTCGGCATCGGTATTGGCATCCTGATGATCGCGCTGGGCGGGCCGATCCTGTGGCTGGCAACGACGCTGCTGGCGCCCGAGGCCGGCGCGACGGCTGCCCTGGCGGACTATTTCCACTATCGCATCTGGTCGGCGCCCTTCTCGCTGGTCAATTACGCGCTGCTCGGCTGGTTCTATGGCCGCGCCTCGGCCAAGACAGGCATGGCGCTGCAGCTGCTGCTGCACCTGCTCGATATCACGCTCTCCATCTGGTTCGTGCATGGCCTGGGCTGGGGTGTTCCCGGCGCGGCCCTTGGCACCGTGATCGGCCATGCGGTGGCAGCGGCGGTGGGTCTGGGCCTGTTGTTGCGCCACTATGGCGGGCTGGGCGCCATTGTCCGCCACATCGCGCCGGGCGAACTGCTTGATGCCGTGGCCATCAAGCGCATGCTGGGCCTCAGCCGTGACCTGATGATCCGCTCGGCGGCGCTGATGGGCGCCTATGCCTGGTTCGCGGCACAAGGCTCGCGCATGGGCGAGGTGGCGCTCTCGGCCAATGCGGTGCTGCTCAACCTGATCATGATCGTTGCCTACTTCCTCGACGGGATCGCCCAGGCGGCCGAACAGCTCACCGGCAAGGCGGTGGGGGCCAATTGGCGCCCGGCCTTCGACCAGGCCTATAAGCTCAGCATGCTCTGGGGCCTGATCCTGACGCTGAGCTTGGGCATTGCCTGGTATCTCAGCGGCCCTTTCATCATTGGCCTGATGACCACCAATGCCGCGGTGCAGGTCTATGCGCTGACCTTCCTGCCCATCGCGGCCCTCTGCACCGTTACCTTCATGCCGGCCTTCGTCTTCGACGGCATTCTGGTCGGCACCACGCTCAACACCACGATGCGCGATGGCATGGTGGTCTCGCTGGTCGTGTTCCTGGTCGCGGCCCTGGCGCTGCAGCCGGTATGGGGCAACTGGGGCCTCTGGGCCGCGCTGCATTGCTGGTTCGTCGCCCGGGGCGGCATCTACTGGTGGGCGCTCGAGCGCAGGAAGGCAGGCCTCTTCGCTGCGGCGGCCTAAAGCGTCGCCAGGCGCCGTTCGAGGAATCGCCGCTCCGCTGCCTGTACGGTGAGCGCCAGGGCGGCTTGGTAGGCCTCCCGCGCTTCATCGCCCCGTGCCAGGCGCCGCAGCAGGTCGGCACGGGCGGCGTGCCACAGGCGATAGTCGGTCAGACCGTCGGCCAGCCCTTCGACCAGTTGCAGCCCCGCTGCCGGGCCATCGCGCATGGCGATCGCCACGGCGCGGTTGAGCGCCACGATGGGCGATGGGTCGATGCGCAGCAGCATGTCGTAAAAGCCCACGATGCGCGGCCAGTCGCTCCCCTCGATGCCATGGCAGGCGGCAATGGCGGCCTGCACCGAATAGAGGCTGAAATGCCCTGCCAGGACCTGGCGCACCAGGGCCTGGCCCTCCGCCATCTGCGCCGAATTCCACAGGCTGCGATCCTGCTCGTCGAGCGGCACGATCTCGCCATCGATTACGCGGGCAGTTCGGCGCGCATCCTGCAGCAGCATCAGGGCCAGCAGCCCGCGGACCTCCGGCTCGTCGATCAGCGTCGCCAGCAGGCGAGCCAGCCGGATCGCCTCGAGACAAAGGTCGGTGCGCAGGGCGCTGCTGCCCGATGATGCCAGGTAACCTTCGTTGAACACCAGGTAGATCACCTGCAGCACCGTCTCGATGCGCTCAGGCAATTCGTCTGGCTCGGGCACCATATAGGGGATGCGTGCATCGCGGATCTTGCCCTTGGCCCGTACGATGCGCTGGGCGATGGTGACGGGCTTGGCGAGGTAAGCGGCGGCGATCTCCTCGGTGGTGAGGCCGCAGACTTCACGCAGGGTCAGCGCCACCTGCGCGTCCGGCGCCAGTGCAGGGTGGCAGCAGGTGAAGATCAGGCGGAGCTGGTCGTCGGCAATAGCGGGTGCATCGTCATCCTCCGGCTCGGCGGCCAGTTCGATCTGCTGCACCAGCTGCGCGCTGGCCGCGTTGAACCGGGCCTCGCGCCGAATGCGGTCGATCGCCTTGAATCGGCCAGCCGACACCAGCCAGGCGCGTGGATTGGCCGGCACGCCCTTGCGCGGCCAGCTGTCGAGCGCGGCGAGCCAGGCGTCGTGTAGCGCTTCCTCTGCCCGGTCGAAGCCACCCAACAGGCGAATGAGCGTCGCCAATACGCGGGGCGCTTCGGCCCGATAGACGGCCTCGATGGCGGCAGCGGCCTCGCTCACATCACCGGCCGTACTTCGACGCAGCCGATGCGGGCCAGCGGAATATTGGCGCCGATGCGCATGGCCTCGTTGAGGTCTGCCGCTTCGATGAGGATGAAGCCGGCAACCTGTTCCTTGAGTTCGGCGAAGGGGCCATCGGTGGCAGTCATCTTGCCCTGGCGCATGCGGACCGTGGTCGCCGTATCGGGCGACATTAGTGCCTCGGCGGCGACAAAGTGGCCGCGCTCCATGAGTTCACGGTCATAGGCCTGCGAGTCGCGGACGATGGTATCCCATTCCCCCGGCGGCAGCGTATCGATGGCGGTGTTGTCGAAGCAGACGAGGCAGAGATAGCGCATGGAAAATCCTCCGGTTGTGGTTGTACCGGAAGCTTATCGAATAGCGAGGGCGGGATTCGACATGTTGCCACGACCTCGTGGTTCGACAGGCTCACCATGAGGTCTACTGGGATTTTCAAGCAGCCCTCATCCTGAGCCTGTCGAAGGACGAGGGCGTGGCAGGATCACCCGGCGCGTTTTGCCGGACTGCGACTTTGATTGGCCAGCCCGCTGATCGCAGCGCGGAGCGCGGCGGGTTTGACCGGCTTGGTGACAACCGCGATGCCGCGTTCCTCGGCCAGCGCCCGTACCGCCGGGCTGCGATCGGCCGTCACCAGCGCCGCCGGCAGGTGGCCGCCCAGATTGTGCCGCAGCCACTCGATGGCATCGAGGCCCGATGTCTGATCGAGGTGGTAATCCATCAGCACCAGATCCGGATACCAGCCCTCCAGCAGTCGCTCGCGGTCGATCTGCTTGAGCGACAGGGCGCTGCGCACGTCGCAGCCCCAATGGCGCAGCAGGCCCTCCATCGCCTCGATGATGGCTCGCTCATTGTCGACGCACAGCACCTTGAGGCCCAATGTGCCGAAGCTGGCCTCGGCCGGCGCCGCACTGCTCTCGGGCGTCGCGCGGATCGTGCGCGTTGCCGGCAGGAACAGCGAGAAACGCGAGCCGCGGCCTTCCTTGCTGTCCAGTTCCAGCGTCAGTCCCAGCGCGGTCACCAGGCGCTGCACGATGGAAAGGCCGAGCCCCAGGCCCTGCGCCATGCGGGCCCCGCGTTCGAGCCGCGAGAACTCCGCAAACAGCAGGCGATGCTGGTCCTTGTTGAAGCCGATGCCCGTATCGATCACGTCGAGCCGCATCCGGTTACCGCGACGGCGCAGCCCGACCAGCACCTTGCCGCCCGGCTGGGTATATTTGATGGCGTTGCTGACCAGGTTCTGCACGATGCGGCCCACCAGCATGCGGTCGACCATGATGGTGGCGTCGGTCGCCACGATGCGCAGCGAGATATTGCGCTCGCGCGCCATGGGGCCGAATTCCACCTCGATCTTCTTGAGCAGGTCCTGTCCGGCCACCGGGGCAGGGGCCGGCTTGAGGGCGCCGCTGTCGATGCGCGAAATGTCGAGCAACGCGCCCATAATGTCCTCGACCGCGGTCAGCGAAGCCTCGATGGAATTGGCGAGATCGGCCAGGCCCGTCAACTTTGCCCGCTCGATCAGCGTCGAGGTATAGAGGCGCGCCGCGTTGAGCGGCTGCAGCAGGTCGTGGCTGGCGGCGGCAAGGAAGCGCGTCTTGTCGTGGTTGGCCGCGTCGGCCTTGGCGCGAGCGCTTTCGAGTTCGGCATTGACGCGCGTCAGCGCCGCCGTGCGCTCCTCCACCCGCTGCTCCAGCGACTGGTTCATCCCGGCCAGTTCCCGCTCCGCGCGCACGCGGGCGGTGACGTCGGAAAAGCTGATGACCAGTCCACCATCGGGCAGGCGGCTTGAATGAAATTCCAGCGTCTGCCCGGCATTGCCCAGGCGTTGGGTCACGGTGGTCGGCGAGGCCGTCAGCAGGTTGATGCGCTCGATGGCAAGGCGCGCCGCGTCGCCGCTGCCAAAGTCGCCGCGATCCCCCAGAAACAGCGCGATGTCGAACAGCGGCGTTCCCGGCCTGACCAGCTGATCGGGCAGCGCCAGCAGCGAATTGTAGCGGCTGTTCGAGGTCACGAGCCGCAAACCGGCATCGAACACGGCAATGCCTTGCGGAATATGATCGATCGCCTGCTTGAGGCTGTTGGCTGCGTCGTGGCTATGGGCCGACATCGGGTTTGCGATCCTGGGCTTTCGGGCGCGCCGGGACTATCGGCCCGCCATCGCAACGGTGCAAGACCAACTCTCGACCCATTGCATTTGCCGGCGCAGTCATCAATGCTCGGCTACCGCGGTTGCGGCCGTCTTGAATCGACGGAAACCAGCAAGAGGGGTTGGCCGACCATGTTCAAGGAATTCCGGGATTTTGCCATCAAGGGCAACATGATCGATCTCGCCATCGGCGTGATCATCGGTGCCGCTTTCGGCGCCATCGTCTCCTCCATTGTCGACGACATCTTCATGCCGATCATCGGCCTGATCATCGGTGGTATCGATTTCTCCAATCTCTTCATCGTCTTGTCCAACCCCAATGACGTTGCCGTCCCATCTGTAGCGGCAGCAAAGGAAGCTGGTGTTGCCACGCTCAATATCGGCGTCTTCATCAATGCGGTGGTCAAGTTCACCATCATCGCCTTCGTGCTGTTCCTGGTGGTCAAGGGCATCAACCGCATGAAGCGCCAGGCTGCGGCCGAGCCCGTCGCCACCACACCGGCACCCAGCAAGGAAGAAGTGCTGCTCACCGAGATCCGCGACGCCTTGCGCGCCAATCCGCGCTGAGGGCAATTTTCGGCTCTAGGACGAACGTCCGTTGACAAATCAACAATAGGTAAATAAGCCTATTGTGTAGGTAGTTCATCCTACGTATTGTCCATATCGGACGGCACGAACACCTAGTGCAAATTACCGTTGCGATCCGCCGGGGGGCATCGGTATCGCGGTTGCCAGCAGTAGCTCAGCGACTGGCGAAGCCTTGTCGCCAGAAAGGCGCGCAAGCGAAATTTGCCACCGGGCAGAGGGCAATATGAGCGACGAGATCTTCTATCATTCCTTCCTCAATCGCGACCGGCTGATCCACATCGTGGACACGGACCCCACGACCTGCGAAGCCTTGAGCGTACTGTTTCGCCTTGAAGGCTTTCAGACCACATTCTCGTTGGAACCGGCTCACTTCACCGCAGCCATCGAGCGGCGGCGGCCCGATATTGTCGTGATCAACCTGCTTCTGGGTGAGGAAAGCGGCCTGGGGCTGCTGCGGCGCATCAAGGGCACCCGAACCGGGACACCGGTCTTCATGCTGGCCGATACGCCCCAGCTCGAGGCGGCGGTGACCGCGATGAAGCTGGGCGCCTCCGACGTCATCTCCAAGCCCATCGATACCGAGCATCTGCTGGGCAGCGTACGCGACGCGTTGCGCCGCGATGTGCATCTGGGCGCCATGCAAGGGGGGCGACGACCCATCGAAGTCCGCGGCTTCGCCCAACTCACCCCGCGCGAACGCGAAGTGCTGCAGCTCATCACCAACGGTCAATCCAACAAGGAAGCCGGCCGAGAGCTGGGAATTTCCCCGCGCACCATCGAGGTCCACCGGGCCCGCGTCATGGAAAAACTGGGGGCGCGCAACACCGCGGACTTGATGCGCATCGTGCTGACGAGCTGAGCGGGCAATCCGCAATAGCCACACCCTCGATGTCGCCCCGGCCTTGAGCCGGGGCCCATCCTGAAATCTCGCCGCCGTAACGTGGATGAGACAATCCCGGCTCAAAGCCGGGATGAGGTCGGGATTGGAGTGGCGACGGCGAACACGCAAAGTCCGCGTAAACACGCCCCGTTGCGTGAGCTTGGTCTGGCTGGCTATTACGGAGGGCCCTGCCACAGCGGAACGCGCCCATGACCCAGCCTCTGGCCATCGCCGAGCGCATCGCCATTCTCTCCGATATTCATGGCAATCTGACCGCGCTCGAAGCGGTGCTGTCGCATATCGCCTCGTCGGGCATTACCCGAATATTCAACCTGGGTGATCTGGTCGGCAAGGGGCCGCGCTCTGCGGCCGTTGTCGATCGCTGCCGGCAGGTCTGCGAAATCACCATACAGGGCAATTGGGATCATCTGGTCGCGCAAGGCGAGGCTGATGCGCAGCCAGTTCTCCAATGGCACCGCAGTCAGCTCGGCCCCGAACGGCTCGCCTATCTGGCGGCGTTGCCTGGCAGCCATGACTTCCTGCTGAGCGGCCGCCGGGTGCGGCTCTTTCACGCCAGCCAGGTCGGCATCTACCACCGCGTCCATGCAACAGCGGCGCGCGCCGACCACCACGCGATGTTCAGCAACACGGCGTTCACCGGCTTCGGACTCGAACCCGACATCGTGGGCTACGGCGACATCCACGGCGCCTACACGCTGAACTTCGAGCATCGCACGCTCTTCAATGCCGGCAGTGTCGGTAATCCCCTCGACATTCCGGTTGCATGTTACGCGGTCCTCGAAGGCCGGTTCGGCGCCGCGTCCGAACACCCCTGGTCGCTGCATTTCGCTCGCGTTCCCTACGACATCGAGTCCGAAATCGCTGCGGCCGAAGCCTGCGGGATGCCGGCCCTGGACCACTACGCCAACGAGCTTCGTACCGCCGTCTATCGTGGCCGAACCTAAAAGCCCTCTGGCCAGCCCCTGGCCCCGATCAGCGGCACGAACTGTACCTCGCCCAGATCCTCGGTGACGAAGTCGGCCTCGCCGCGGCGCGTGACGCGGAGCAACTGCTGGGCAGCGTGCGAACGACCAACTGGCATCACCAGCCGCCCGCCAATCACTAGCTGCGCTAACAGAACCTGCGGAATCTCCGGTCCAAACGCCGAAACAATAATCCCGTCATAGGGCGCAAGCTCCGGCCAGCCGCTCGTCCCGTCGGCAGTGATGACCGAGACATTGTCATGTCCCAATTGCCTGAGCAGCCGTGACGCGTTGCGCGCCAGGTCGCGGTGGCGTTCGATGGTCATGACGCGCGCGGTCAGCTCGCCGAGCAGCGCCGCGACATAGCCGGAGCCGGTGCCGATTTCGAGCACTCTGTCGCCTGGACGGGGCGCGATGGCGGCGACCATGAGCGCCACGACATAGGGCTGGGAGATGGTCTGCCCTTGCCCGATTGGCACGGCAGCGTCGGCATAGGCCAAACCGCGGCGCGGTTCAGGCACGAACAGCTCGCGCGGCACGGTTTCCATGGCCATCAGCACGCGCTGGTCGGTCACGCCGCGCCGGGCGATCAGCGCGACCATGTCGTGTCGTGCGGCGCGCATATCGGGCATGGTGATCCCCGAATTCGCTCGGTGCAAAATCATCGAGCCGGCTAGCCGGCAGCGATCAGCCGCCGATGGTCGGCAGGGTCAGGTCGCCCGAGGTCAGCTTGCTGGCGGTTATCTTGGCGTCGGCGGCTTCGCGCGGCAGCTCTAGACTGGTCCACACGCTCACCAGCGCATGGCGCAGTGCAAAGATCATCTCGTCGGTATGCAGCGGCGTCGGCGTGATGCGCAGGCGCTCGGTCCCCTTGGGGACGGTCGGGTAGTTGATCGGCTGGATGTAGATATTGTGCTTGTCCAGCAGCATGTCGCTGGCCGCCTTGACCGCCCGCGCATCGCCCACGATCAGCGGCACGATATGCGTATCGGTTTCCATCACCGGCAGGCCGGCATCGGCGAGGATCGCCTTGGTCAGGCGCGCCTGGCGCTGATGCATGATGCGCTCATGCGTCGAGGTCTTGAGATGCTCGATCGAGGCGCGGGCTGCCGCGCAGAGGGCAGGGGGCAGCGAGGTGGTGAAGATGAATTCGGGCGCGTAGGAGCGCACGGCATCCACGATCGCCTTGTTGGCCGCGATATAGCCGCCCATCGTGCCGAAGCCCTTGGCCAGGGTGCCTTCGATGATGTCGATGCGGTCCATCACCCCTTCGCGCTCGGCAATGCCGCCGCCGCGGGCGCCATACATGCCCACCGCATGGACTTCGTCGATATAGGTCAGCGCGCCGAATTCCTCGGCCAGGTCGCAGATTTCGCGGATGGGGGCGACGTCACCATCCATCGAATAGACGGACTCAAAGCAGATCAGCTTGGGCCGCTTGCGATCGGTGGCCGCCAGCAGGTCGCGCAGATGCGCCACGTCGTTGTGGCGGAAGATCACCTTCTGCATGCCCGACTGACGCACGCCCTGGATCATCGAGGCGTGGTTGAGCTGGTCCGAGAAGATCACGCAATCGGGCAGCAGCCGCGCGATGGTGGCGATCGAGGCTTCATTGGACACGAAGCCCGAGGTGAAGACGAGGGCGGCTTCCTTGCGGTGCAGGTCCGCGAGCGACCGCTCGAGCTCGACCAGCGGGCGGTTGGTGCCCGAAATATTGCGCGTGCCGCCCGAACCGACGCCCAGCTTCCCGGCAGTTTCCTGCATGGCGCCGATCACCTTGGGATGCTGACCCATGCCCAGGTAGTCGTTGGAACACCAGATGGTGATGTCGCGCATATTGTCGGATTCGTCGCGATAAATGGCGCGGGGGAACTGCCCGGCCACGCGTTCGAGATCGGCAAAGACGCGGTAGCGTTTCTCCGCCCGCAGCGTATCCACCGCATCTTCGAATATGCCGCGATAGTCCATCGAAACGTCCTTTTTGCCCTACCGTCGGCGGCAAAGGCCGAGCTGGTGAACAAGCCATAACTAGGTCGCCCGGCACGGCATTGACATAGGTCAATTCGACGCGCGCCGGTCCGCTTCGGCACGAGGCGTCAACGGCTGAGTTGAGAGTCATTCTAAAGTGCCACGCGCATCCTGCCAATGCGGCAATCGGGCCTGTGAGCACCCGATCGGGATCATCGCTTCGTGATCAGCGCGATATTAACCCCCGTGTGGCTAACTGTTGAAGCAAGGCTATTCTAAGACTACCATCACAAAAAAGCCCGAATGGGCTCACGAGGGGTGAGTATCAGTGAAGAGTTTTTCGTCTTCGAGTTTTGCCGGCCAGCATGCAGAGACGCTGGATCTGGCTCAGGCGGCGGTTACCCACAATCCACAGGCACTGTTTACCGATTTCCAGTGGTTTCTCTACCAGGGGCGGGACACGGTCTTTTTCACCGCCTTTTCGACCACCAGCTTTGATCAGGAAGGCCTCGGCAACCTGGTCGCCGAAATGGTGGCACTGGCCCCGCAACTGACGCATGGCTTCACCGGCGCCCGCCCGGGCCATCCCTTTCCCAAGCACATCCTGGACGCGATCACCTCGGTCGAGCTGGTCGATGACCTTGATGGCTATCCGGACAAATGGCTTGGCAAGTCGACCGACATCTTCGCCACCCCAGACCTGCCCCTGTTCCGCGTGATGGCCGTCGTGCGCCGGGATGGCCCGGATGCGCAGGGGCGCGCTTCGGTCATCCAGGTCCGCTCCAGCCATGCCCTGCTTGAAGGGTCGGACTCGGCCCTGCTGACGCGTTCACAGTCGGCAAGCCATGGCCGGCGCTCCTCATGACACGTCGCGCAACCTTTGTC
>CBFGMY010000127.1:0-12459 GCA_965650055.1 uncultured Devosia sp. | reverse complement strand
TTCCCTTCGGGAATGGCTATTCCGTCCATGACCCAGCGACGGAAAGCGCGCGCGTCAATCTCAGTCAGAAAGTCGTCCCCGCGCATGGCGACGACGGCAAATGCGTCGGGAGCCCCTACCGAAAGGTCTATCAAAGTCTGTAGCCAAGTCGTCAAAGCGTCGTGGGCCAACACCGCCCGCGCGCGAGGCAACGCCATTTCCAACTGCCGGGCCGCCGATTTTCCCGCGGCCTTCTCGACCGCCGCAATCGACCGCAGGAATTCACTCTCGATGTCGGCGTCCCGCATTTCACGCACAGGCGGAAATGATGTCGGTCATAGCGCGACGCAGGTCCCGATCATCAGTGATGGGCAGGACAAGTGCAACCTGGCAGGCCTGTTCCAGACTGATCCCCCGCGCCATGAGCCTGCCGGCCTGGATCAACATGCGGGTGGATGTGCCTTCCTCGAGGCCATGCCCTTTCAAGTTCCGAGACCGATCGCCGATCTTCACCAGAACGTCGGCCATCGCGCGACCGAGGTCGGCTTCGTGGGAGATGATCTCTGCTTCGATCGCAGGTTCCGGATAGTCGAAGTCAAGCGCGGCGAAACGTTGCTTGGTGGATTCCTTCAGGTCCTTGAGCACCGATTGGTAGCCCGGGTTGTAGGATATCACGAGGTGAAAATCCGGATGCGCCTCGACGAGCTCGTTCTTCTTGTCGAGCGGCAGCATCCTCCGATCATCGGTCAGCGGGTGGATGACCACCGTCGTGTCCTGGCGAGCCTCGACGATCTCATCGAGGTAGCAGATGCCGCCGTAACGCACCGCCTGTGTCAGTGGTCCATCGTGCCAAACGGTGCCGTCGGCATCGAGCAGAAACCGGCCGACGAGATCGGAAGCCGTCATGTCCTCGTGGCAGGCGACGGTGACCAGCGGCCGTTTCAGGCGCCAGGCCATATGTTCGATGAAACGCGTCTTGCCGCACCCGGTCGGCCCCTTCAGCATCAGCGGAATCCGTGCCTCAAAGGCAGCCGTGAACAGGCCGATCTCGTCGGCCTGTTCACGGTAGTAGGGCTGTTCGGCAATGAGATAGTCAGAGAGTTCCATGGCTCGCCCGATTGAAATCGTCAGGACGCAGACTGGCCAGGAGGCCGCTGCCGGTGCCCTAGTCCTTCGAAGACCGGAAAAATGGGGCGAGGCTCAACTACCCCGCCCCTAGTCGGGCCGTCAGGAGGCCTTATCGGTGGGTGGTTTCGAGCTCGGTGGGGATTCCATCGATCTTGCACTCGTCGGTGCCCGGAGCGGACCGCGTGATGTTCTCCACCATCTCGCGTGTCCCTTCGGGGTCGGTGACCCATCTCGTATAGAAGTCGAAGGGACAGGCCGCCACGCCGCTTGGGCTTTCGCCGGAGTTGATCATCCCCGTGTAACCGCGGTGCAGGAGCTTATAGAGGTGGTTCTGGCTCTGCAGGTTCTTACGGGCATCCCGGATCAGGTTCTTCGACAGCAAGCCATACTGAATGCCGTAGTCTTCTTCGCCCGTCTCCCCCAGGGTACGTCCGTCGAAGCCAACGATGGCCGAATGGCCGAAGTACGAGTACACGCCGTCGAAACCCGAGGCGTTGGCGACGGCCACGTAGGTGTTGTTCGCCCACGCCATTGCCTTGGCCATCATGATCTGCTGTTCCTTTGCCGGGTACATGTATCCCTGGCAGCGCACGATCAGCTCCGCACCCTTCATGGCGCAGTCGCGCCAGATCTCGGGATAGTTGCCGTCGTCGCAGATTATCAGAGAGATCTTCAGACCCTTGGGACCGTCCGAGACATACGTGCAATTGCCCGGATACCACCCCTCGATCGGCACCCAGGGCATGATCTTGCGATACTTCTGAACGATCTCGCCTTGGTCGTTCATTAGGATGAGCGTGTTGTAGGGCGCCTTGTTCGGGTGTTCCTCGTGACGCTCACCGGTCAGCGAAAAGACGCCCCAGACCTTGGCCTTGCGACAGGCCTCGGCAAAGATCGCGGTCTCCTCGCCAGGAATCTGCGAGGCTGTCTCGTACATCTCCTTGGAGTCGTACATGATGCCGTGCGTGGAGTATTCGGGGAAAACCACCAGGTCCATGCCCGGCAGGCCCGTCTTCATGCCCACGATCATGTCGGCGATCTTGCGCGCGTTATCGAGGACCTCCGCCTTTGTGTGCAGACGCGGCATCTTGTAGTTGACGACGGCCACCCCAACCATGTCGTCGCTGCTAGAAATGTCTCCGTGTAGCAATTTTTACTCCTCTTCTTAGTTTTGGTTGCCGGCTAGACGGCAAGATGCTTTTCAACCAATTGGTCGGTGAGGTCGGCGGAAGCGCCCGAGGCGACTAGCCGACCCTTCTCCAGGATCGCAAAACTCGAGCTGGACGCGCGGGCGAAGGCGATATCCTGTTCGACCAGCACGATGGTGATGCCCCGGTCGCGGTTAAGCGAAATGATCGCCTCCTGGATACGCTCGACGATGTTCGGCTGGATACCTTCGGTCGGTTCATCGAGCAGGATGATCTTTGGGTTCGACTGCAGGGCCCGGGCGATGGCGAGCTGCTGCTGCTGCCCCCCCGACAGGTCTCCACCCAACCGATGGGCGAATTCCTTGAGGATGGGGAACATCTCGAACGCCGCCAGCTCGAGGTCTTCCTTAGGGACGTTGGAACGGGCGAACAGCCCCATCCGCAGGTTCTCGAGGACGGTGAAGCGGGGCATGATGCCCCGGCCTTGAGGGACATAGCCGATGCCGGCGCGGGCCCTCTCGTGGGTCGGCAACCCGTTGATCTCGCGCCCGTCCAGGGCGATCGAGCCACGGGTCTTATCGAGAAGCCCCAGGATCGAACGCATCAGCGTTGTCTTGCCGACACCGTTTCTCCCGAGGACGGAGAGAAACCCGCCCTGCTCAACTTTGAGCGCTATCTCCTGCAGGGCTCTCGAGTTGCCGTAATAGCCATCGAGGCCAGAAATACTAAGCATGACCGATCCCCACTGAACCGAGATAAACTTCCTTGACCTGCGGGTTGGCACTGACCTCGTCGGCACTGCCTTCCGCCAGAAGTGTCCCCTGATGCATGACGGAGATGACATCGCCGATCTCGCGCACGAACCCCATGTCGTGTTCAACCACGATGATGGTGTTCTTGCCCTTGAGGCGGTTGCAGATATCGGCTGTCTTCTGCGTTTCCTGCACTGTCATCCCTGCAGTCGGCTCGTCCAACAGGATCAGCTCGCATTCCTGGGCCAGGAGCAATGCGATCTCCAGCCATTGGGTCTGACCGTGGCTGAGGTACGCCGCAGGGGTGTTCAGCTCGCTCGCCATGCCGACAAATTCGGCAAGGCTCTCCAGAGCTTCGGTGTCAGCACTCCGATTGAGGTGAAACAGGTTCCGGAATACCCCCGGACGCTTGCAGTAGGCGACCTCGAGGTTCTCGCTCACCGTTAGTTGGCGGAAGACGCTCGGCACCTGGAACTTGCGCCCGACGCCCGCCCGGGCGATCAAGTGCTCTTCCAACCTGGCAAGCTCCTTGCCTTGGTATTGTATGGAACCTCCGGTCGGCTTTGTCTTGCCGCAGATGAGGTCGAGCGCAGTCGTCTTTCCGGCTCCGTTGGGCCCGATGAGGCAGCGCAACTCGCCTTTGCCGACCTCGAGGGTGAGGCCATTGACTGCCTTGAAGCCACCGAATGAGACCGAAAGATCCGTAAGGGTCAGGTGTCCGCTCATAGCTGCTCGACCTCCTTCTTGTTGGCGGAGGCCGGCTCGGCGCTGCTGCGCCTCGTTGTCGAGACGCGGTCCCATATCACTTCGATCAGGCCGGCCAGGCCCTTGGGCAGGAATAGGACGACAAGCACGAACACGGCACCCATGATCAGGGTCCAGGTGTCGAGGAAGGTCGCGCTCTCGGAGAGAGCGCCCTGCATGCCCGCCACCAGAATCGCCCCGAGAGTGGCACCGAGCAGGCTTTGCCGGCCGCCGACGGCGCACCAGATGACGATCGAAAGACTGATCGACACCCCCAGGAAGGTCGGGGAGGCGAACTCCATGACGACGGTGTAGAGCATGCCCGCCACGCCCGCGATCCCTGCGGAGAAGGCCAAGGCGAGGATCTTGTACGCCGCCACGTCGTAACCGAAGTAGCGTACGCGGTTCTCCTGGTCGCGCACTGCCTGCAGGATCAGACCAGCCTTGGACTTGGTGATCGCCAAAGCAAGGAACAGGCAAAACGTAAGGCAGATGGCGACAAGGTAGTATGTCGAGGCGCTGTATGCGTCGAAGGTGATGCCGAACAGCTCCAGCGGGGCGAGATCGGTTATGCCGTTGAAGCCGCCGGTGAAGCGCTGCTGGTCGATGATCAGCAGGTTGCCGACGACGAGGGCGGCCAGTGTTATGATCGCAACATAGACGCCGGTCACCCGGCCGCGGAACATAAACCAGCCCATGACGATCGCGAGCAATGCCGGCACCAATATGCCGGCGGCTATGGCGATCGGTAGCGAGTAAAAGGGCTGCCAGAACCACGGCAGGCTTTCGACATTGTTCCAGACCATGAAGTCGGGAAGCCCCTCGGAACCGGTATGGACCGGCACGGTGCGCAACTTCAGCGCCATGGCCATGCAATAGGAACCGATGCCGAAGCTGAGCGCTTGACCGAGGTTAAGGATACCGGCGTAACCCCACGATAGGCTAAGCGCCATCGCCACTATGCCCAGCACGAGGTAACGCGCGTAGCGGTTGAGGAGAAACCCGTCGCTGACGATCAGGGGGAACAGAAGGATGAAGGCGCAGACCAGGGCGTAGACGACGACCTGAGTCCAGGTCTGACGCGCGGCGGGAGACATTGTATTTGTCATTGCTGGCCCCCTCAACCGCGCATGCGGGTTGCAAACAGACCCTGGGGCCTGAAGCGGATGAGGACGATGATGGCGCATAGCACCAGAGCCTTGGCGATCGTGTCGTTCCACACGTAGGCCAGACCGCCTGTCATTTCGCCGAGGAGAGCCGCGCTCGCCACCGTGCCGAACAGTGACTGCACCCCGCCTAGGACGACAACGAAAAAGGCGTCGACGACATAGGCAGCGCCCATCTCCGGGGATACGGACTTGAGCGGCGCCACCAATGCCCCGGCGAGGCCGGCGAGGCCGGCGCCATAAGCGAAGGTGAGCGAATAGACGCGCCCGGCGTTTATCCCGAAAGCAGTGGCGGTGGTACGGTCCTGCATGATCGCACGGAGGCGCATGCCGAAAGTGGTCCGGTTCATCAGCAACCACGTGGCCACGAATAGCAACGCCACCACGGCGAACAGGAATACACGGTAGCCGGGGACGGAGACGCCGAATATGTCCACGGTACCGGCGAACTCGGTCGGCATCTCGACGTAGCGCAGCTCCCCGCCAGCCGCCAGACGAACGATCTGCTGCAGCATGACGCCTATGCCCCAAGTGGCGAGGATAGTGTCGAGCGGCCGCTTGTAGAGGAATTGAATGACCCCTCGTTCGACCAGATAGCCGAGCGCCGCCACCGCAAAGAATATCAGGACGAGGCTGGGCAGAAGACCGACGCCGAAGAACGCCTTCATCGCCCAGGCGCCGTAGGCACCGAGCATGACGAATTCGCCGTGCGCCATGTTAATCACGCCCATGGCGCCGTAGATGATCGCAAGCCCGAGCGCCACCAGGAGTAGGACAGAGCCGATGCTCAGGCCGGTCAGGACCTGTTGTAGAAGGAATTCCATTTAGACCTCATGCGAGATGAGTGGCGCGACGCCTCCGTTTTGACGCCGCGCCCGGCCCTTATGCGCGTTCACCAATGGTGACGCGCATACTTGCGTTGACTTGGATCAGGCCCCGACCAGGCCGTCCTCCAGGCATTGCTGTCCCGGATAGGCGGCGTAAGGGTCGGGCTTCTTCCACTCAGCCGAGTCCTTCAGCACCTCGAACTGACCGTCCGACTTGGCCATAGCGATCTTCGGCCACAGCCAGGTGTGGAGGTTGTCCTTTTCGATCAGAACCTTTCCCTGCGGCGCGATCAGCTCGACACCCTTGACCGCGTCGCGGATGTTGGGCGGGGTGATGTCGGAGAGAGCCAGCTTTTCCACGGCCTGCTTGAACATGTGGACCTGGAAATACGCCGGCTCGGACACGAAATGGGTGACCTTGTCCGCGCCCCATCGCCGCTGGTACGCCTCGACGAACTTCTCGTTCTCCGGCGACTGGTGGACCATGAAGTACGGCGCGGAGGTGAAGTGGCCGGCCGCCGCGTCGCCGCCCATCGCAGCGATTTCGTTTTCCGACGTCGTGAGGGAGGCCATCGGCATTTTCTCGGGATCGAGGCCGGCCGCGCGGTACTGGCGGTGCAGGGCCACGACAGAATCGCCGACCACGGTGGAGAAGATGACGTTCGGCTGGGTCTGCTGGATCTTGTTGATCACCGACGAGAATTCGGAATGCCCGAGTGGGACATATTCCTCGTTCACGACTTCCGCGCCGAGGCTCTCGAGCAACTTCTTGCAGTAGTTGTTCTCTTCCTGCGGATAGATGTAGTTCGACCCGATCAAGTAGAACTTCTTGCCGAACTTCTGGACCAGCCAGGGAATGAATTCATCCTGCTGCTGGTTCGGCACCGCACCGGTATAGATCACGTTCTTGGAGCATTCACGCCCCTCGTAGAGCGTCGGATACCAGTAGAGGTTGTCCTGCCGTTCGAACACGGGCAGCACGGCCTTGCGGCTGGCCGAGGTGTAGGAGCCGAACACGGAAACGCACTTGTCTCCCAACACCAGCTTGCGGGCCTTTTCGGCAAAGGTCGCGGGATCCGATGCCGGATCCTCAATCACGGGGACGATAGGCATGCCGTTGATGCCACCCGCAGCATTGATCTCCTCGATCGCCAGTATCGTCGCCTTGTTCAGCGACTCCTCGATGATGCCGGTCGTTCCGGTCAATGAGAACAACACGCCGACCTTGATCTCGCCGCCTTGCGCCATGGCAAGATCGGCGTTCTTAAACCAGATGCTCGGCATGCCGATGGAAGCCGCGGCACCGAACGCGGCACCACCTTTCAGCAAGTCTCTACGCTTAATCGTCATGTTCTTCTCCCGATCAAAACGAAAAAGCCCCCGCGCGGATTGTAAATCCGAGACGGAGGCCATGTTGCCAACAATGTTTGCAGCGTTTTTGCCGCGACCGGCGAACCGGTTTATTCGAGACTATATCGGCCGTTCCGTTTGTCAACCATCGAATGTGGAATCGGCATAATTTATATTCACATCGCAAAAACGGTTACTTTTTGCGCAGAGAAGGTAGCGCCCGCCCTGATCTACTCACTCCAAGCCCGGAAAAGTGGCACCGACTAGCGCCGTCGCTAGCGCGGCGATGGTCACCTGCCTCTGCATTGCCATGTCGCGGAGCATCTTGTAGGCAGCGTCCTGTGTGATGCCATGCTTGGTCATCAACAGCATCTTGGCGCGCTCCACCTCGCGGATGGCACGCAGGTTCTCGTCCAGCCTTGCCACACGGTCCCGCAGCCTCCGCTCGTAGCGGAACTGGCTCCACGCGTTCATCACGGTGACCCGCATCAAGTCAGGCTGCACCGGACGCTGCAGTATCGCGTTCGGTGCGAGGCTGACGACATCCTGGTCGGGTATCCGTCCGCCCGAAGGCAGGACGAGGACAAGTGCCGCCTCGGCCTCGCCAGGTTTCCAGGGAAGCATTTCGGCGAGCCCGGGACCGTACTCGCAAACGAGGATATCCATGTCCGCCGAGAGCCGATGGGGTACTGGCCAGACCACCCGAATTTCCGCTCGGCTCCGCTGCAGCTCGCGCAACGCGGCCTGCATAGAGAAATCAGGTTCGCAGCAGACCGAAATCCTGGTGTGCTGGATCTCGCTGCCGTGAGACGCAGCTTCAGTTTTTGGGAGTTTTTCCGCCACTACCATTAGACCATCGCCGGTCGCTCTGTGCCGACGAGATAGGGATCGGCCAGAACCGGCGCCAAAGACTGCCTGAGAATCTGGAATTGCCCGGAACGCTGCACCCGCCCGATGCGAGACCACACGTTAGCGTGGGAGCATTTGGGGTTAATGGAAACAACGCCCTGCGGTGCCTCGAACTTCTGCCCTAGCACCATCGGCCTCAAGATGTCCGGGTCGATCGAATTCGTATATTCGAGCGCCTTCGCGAACATATGGACCTGAAAGTAGGCCGCCTCCACGCACATGTTGGTCGGTGAATCGTCGCCGTACTGTTTGTGATATCGGGAGACAAAGTCCCGGTTACGCTCGCCTTCGATACCCTGGAAGTAGCTCGCCGCCGTTATGTGGCCCTCGCCAACGTCCGCCCCCATGGCCACGATCTCGGCTTCTGTCGTCGTCAGGCTGGCGATTGGGCACGTCTTCGGATCAAGGCCGAAATCGTGGAAGGCCTGGTACAGGAACACCGTGGCTTCCCCAACTACAGTGGAGAAGATCACGTCCGGCTGGGCCTCCTTGATATCGCGCATGATAGGCAGGAAATCGTGCCTCCGGGAGTTCAGCGGCACATATGCCTCTCCGACCACCTCCCCGCCACGCTGCGCCAACAATTCGCGCATGATCCGGTTCGACTCGTGCGGGTAGATGTAATCCGACCCAACGAAGTAGACGCGCGGCCCGTAGGTCTCGGTGAGGAAATCGCATAACGCGAGCGAGTTCTGGTTGGGCGCGGCACCGGTGTAGATGACGTTCGGCGAATATTCGAAGCCTTCGTATAGCGTGGGGTACCAAAGTAGCCCATTCAACCGTTCGAGAACCGGCAACACGGCTTTGCGGCTCGACGAGGTGTAGCATCCGAAGATGGTGGAAAGCCCTTCTTTCGCCAGCATCCGGTGAGCGTGGCTGCGGAACAGGGCATTGTCCGAGGCTGGGTCGTAAACGACCGGCTGAAGTTCGCGGCCGTTGATACCGCCGCTAGCATTGATCTCGTCGATGGCGAGCATCGTGCCTCGAAACTGGGTCTCCTCGATGAGAGCCATAAAGCCAGATTGCGAGAAAAGAACGCCGACCCGCCACGGCTCCGACGTCTGGCCATCCTTCGGCGACCTCATGGCAGCACCCGCAGGCCAAAGCACTGCGACAGGTGATCATTCATCCAAGCCTCCTTGTAGGCGCGCGACACCCTCGCTGCGACGGGTATCGACTGGCCCCGAGGTCACACCACTCACCCAATGCCCCAGAACTCCGCGCTTGCACCATCCCGCTCCAAGATGCCGACAGTCGATTTGAGTTGCTTCCTGCTAAAGACAAAAAACTCCGTCGGCCTCGCACCTGCGGCCCGCCCCGGCGCAATTCAAGCGCACAAACAAAAAACTCCCCTGCGACCGGCGAGGTCTTCACAGGAGAGCACTGTTGCCCACGGGAATATAGACGGCGCTGTTGCCGCTTATGGTGTCTTCCACCATTAGTTGCAGCGTAGTTCATCGTCATATTTGTGTCAATTCGTGACCCAGGCCTCACGCCCCCAAACCGCCGAGGCAAGCATATTTCAGCTCCGTGAACTCCAGGATGCCGTGCGAAGAACCCTCTCTGGAGTTGCCGCTCTCCTTGACCCCACCGAAGGGCGCAAGTTCGGTCGACAGTAGCCCCGTATTGATCCCCACCATGCCGTATTCGAGCCGTTCCATGACGCGGAAAATCCGCGCCACGTCTCGCGAATAGAAGTAGGCAGCAAGGCCGGTTTCAGTATCATTGGCGGCTGCTATGACCTCCTCGTCCGTTTCGAAACGGAAGACGGGAGCGACTGGGCCAAAGGTCTCCTCCTGCGCCAACCGCATATCTGCCGTCACATCCGTGAGCACGGTGGGCTGAAAGAATGACTGACCCAGCGCATGGCGGGCGCCGCCGGTTGCCACGCGCGCGCCTTTCGCGACGGCGTCCGCGATATGCTCTTCGACTTTGCGGACTGCAGCTTCGGTTATGAGCGGGCCCTGATTGACACCCTCGCTGAACCCGTTGCCAACTTTAAGACCAGCAACCCGGGCCGACAGCTTTTCGACGAAGGCGTCATACACAGACGAGTGGACGTAGATGCGATTGGTACAGACGCAGGTCTGGCCCATGTTTCGATACTTTGAAAGCATGGCGCCCTCGACCGCTGCATCGACATCGGCATCGTCGAAGACGATGAAGGGGGCATTGCCACCCAGCTCGAGCGCGACCTTTTTCACCGTGCTCGCCGACTGGGCCATCAACAGCTTTCCCACAGGTGTGGAGCCGGTGAAGCCGACCAGTCGCACCTTCGGATGGCTGGTAAGCACGCCGCCAATGGCTCGAGCATCACCCGTGATGACGTTGACCGCACCGTTCGGGAAGCCGGCGCGATGCGCCAATTCGGCCAGCGCCAGTGCCGTCAAGGGCGTTTCCGGCGCCGGCTTCACCACGACGGTGCAGCCAGCGGCGAGCGCAGGCGCAATCTTGCGCGTAATCATGGCCGCCGGAAAATTCCACGGCGTGATTGCGGCCACAACCCCAATGGGCTGACGCAGCACCATGATGCGGGAGTCCGCGCGATGAGCGGGCAGCAACTCTCCAGCAACCCGTTTGGCCTCTTCGGCATAGAACTCGACATAGGCTGCGGCGTAGTCGATCTCGCCCAGGGCTTCCGGAAAGGGCTTGCCCTGCTCGGTGGTCAGGATGGTCGCCAGGTCCTGGCGGTTGGCGATGATCAGGTCGAACCATTTGCGCAGTATCGCGCTGCGATCCTTGGCGGTCCGGGATGCCCAGGGGTGAAAGGCGGCCGCCGCCGCTTCGACTGCGGAAGTGGCCTCCGCGGCCCCGAAGTTAGGCACGGTGCCGATGACCTCACCGGTGGCTGGATTTGTTACGTCCAGAGTTCCGTCTCCGAGAAAGACGCCGTTCACATAGGCCTGCGTTCTAAACAGATTGGAGTCCCTGAGAGTGTGCATGATGGTCCCGATCAATTGCTGGCTGTGACGAGCGCGCGGCCGAGCTTGGCCAGCCCCTCTTCCAGCAGCGCGTCGCTGATGGTGAGCGGGTTGAGGATACGGATCGTATTGCCGTTAACCCCGCAGGACAGCAGGATCAGTCCATCGGCGAGGGCCGCCTGGATGACCCGCTTGGTCGCGTCGGCATCCGGTTCGGCACTGCCGCGCTTCCGCACCACGTCGAACGCCACCATTGCGCCTGGGCCGCGGATGGAGGCGATCGGCACAACGTCGTTGCGCGTAGCAAACCCCTCCAGTGCGGTTTTGATCTTCTCACCGACGATGGTGGCGCGCTCCAGCAGGTTTTCCTCGGCTATCACGTCCAAAACGGCGAGAGCCGCCGCACAGGCGACAGGACTACCGGCATAGGTCCCACCCAGGCCGCCGGGTTCGACAGCATCCATGATATGGGCCTTGCCGATGACACCAGAAAGCGGAAATCCACCCGCCAGTGACTTGGCGACGGTAATCAAATCGGGTTCGACACCCGAATTCTCGATCCCGAACATCTTGCCGGTGCGAGCGAACCCCGTCTGAATTTCATCGGCGATCAGGAGAATGCCGCGCTTGTCGCAGACCTGACGCAGAGCAACCAACAGCTCCGTCGGCGCCGGCAGGAATCCACCCTCGCCCTGCACGGGCTCGATAATGATCGCAGCAACATCGGCAGGATCGATATCTGCCCGGAACAGGAACTCCAGGGCCCGCATTGTATCCGCGACACCAACGCCGTGATCGTCGGCCGGGAACGGCAAGTGGTAGATGCCGGGTGGAGAAACCCCGAACTTCTTCTTGTAAGGCATTACCTTGCCTGTCAGGGCCATCGTCAGTGTCGTACGACCGTGAAAACCACCCGTGAAGGCTATCACGCCGGTGCGTCCGGTTGAGGCACGCGCAATCTTGATGGCGTTCTCGACAGCTTCGGCGCCAGTGGAAAACAACACGGACTTTGCCGGGCCGCCGAATGGCGCCAGGCCGTTGAGGCGTTCGCAAACGGCCACGTAGGGTTCGTAGGGCAGCACCTGGAAGGCCGTGTGGGTATAGGCCTCAAGCTGCTTCGCAACGGCCGCCATCACGGCAGGATGCCGGTGACCGGTGTTCAGCACGGCGATGCCACCGGCAAAATCGATGAAACAGTTCCCATCGGCGTCCCAAATCTCGGACCCCTCCGCCCGCTGCGCATAGACAGGAAACGCGTTGGCGATGCCACGAGGAATGGCGGCGAGACGTCTAGCGTGGAGTGCAGCATTGGCGGTCATGAAAGCCTCTTTCTTTGCAGCAATTTTGCGCGATGGAGACGTCTGGGAAAAGCAGATGATTGTTGATACTGTGGTGCATCGAATGCACCACCATCGAGTATACTGGAGGCCGTTCGCCGATGGCAGAAACTCCAAGCAAGGCCAACCCAACACGAGCCGCGGCATCGAACCTGCCGCCGCTCATCATGCTGCGAGCATTCGAAGCAGCGGGACGGA
>CBFGMY010000126.1:0-12465 GCA_965650055.1 uncultured Devosia sp. | reverse complement strand
TGTGTGGACCAGCGCGGGCCTCGGCGTGAACGTCTACAATCCGTCAGGCGCCCTGCTCGGCCGCATCAAGACCGGTGCCAAGACCTCCAACGTGGTCTTCGGCGGTCCGCGCCGCAATCGGCTGTTCATCACCTGCAGCCAGTTCGTCATGGCCACCTATGTGAGCGCCACCGGATTGCAGACGCCTTGAATCCTGCCGACTACATCGAGCAGAACCTCCGGCTCGAGCCGGTGCCGTCGCTGCCCGATATCACACTCTACGCCGCCCATCCCGGCAGCCGCCTGTCGCGGCTGGCCGCCCCCGATGACGACGATCCGCCGCCACCCTATTGGGCATATCAATGGGCAGGCGGACTGGCCCTGGCGCATCACTTCGCCGCGCATCCCGCCGTGGTGGCAGGCAAGACGGTGCTCGATCTCGGGTCCGGTTCCGGCTTGGTCGGCATTGCCGCAGCCAAAGCCGGGGCGAGGGTCAGCGCGGCGGAGATCGACCCCAATGGCCGCGCCGCCATCGCGCTCAACGCGGCTGCCAATGACGTCGCGATTGACCTGATCGAAATCGACATCGCGGCGCCCGCGCCCCGGGGCTTCGACCTGATTGCTGCCGGCGACGTCTTCTACAATCCCGATGTCGGCCGGCGTATGCTGCCGTTTCTCGAGCGCTGTGCGGCAGCTGGCGTGGACGTGCTGGTTGGCGATCCCGATCGCCGTGACCTGCCCGTCGACCGGCTGGAGCGCCTCGCCGCCTACGCGGTGAGCGATGTCGGCGATATCAGGGCAAGCACCGAGCGCCTGGGCTCGGTCTATCGGCTGAAACGCTGAAGCCGCTATGCCGTAGCGCGGATTTCAAATCCCGCTGGCGCTTCGTCCGTATCGGAAACCGTTACCGCGGTGACGTCGGCCATGGCGGGGCCGTCCCAACACGCCTCCAGCATGGTGCTGACGGCGTCATCCTCGCCAACAAACATTGCTTCGACCGACCCGTCGCGCCGATTGCGCACCCAGCCGCCAAGGCCGCGCGACACCGCCTCCACCTGGACCCAGTAGCGAAAGCCGACGCCCTGAACGCGGCCGCTTATGACCACATGGGCGCCGCGCATCCCATCATCCCTTCGGTTTCTTGGGCTTGGGCGCCGGCAGATCGTTCGCGGTGGTCTTGACTAGGCCCGCCAGCCAATCGGCATCATCCCAGCGATCGCCATCGACCAGGAAATACATCTTCGATCCCGGATAGGCCTCGGCTTCCGTCACCTCGCCCAGATAGGCGCGGCCCGCCGCCGTCGGCTTGATGAACAGTTGGTCGTCGCAGATGAAGGCCATGACCTTGCCGTCGCAATACATGCCATATTCGCCGAACATCTTCTTGGCCGTGATGGTGCCCGCGCTGGCGCTTTGCTCAACGATATAGTCGACCGTTTTCTGCTGCGTGCTCACATCGTCGCTCCGACCTGCCAGGGCACGAACTCGTTGTCGCCATAGCCGAGCGCTTCCGACTTGGTCTGCTTGCCTGAGGCGATCTCAATGAGCATGTCGAAGATCTGCTGGCCCTTGTCCTCGATGGAAACACCCTCGACGATATCGCCACAATTGATGTCCATGTCGTCGGTCATGCGCGCATACATGTCCGAATTTGTGGCGAGCTTCATCGACGGCACCGGCTTGCAGCCATAGGCCGAGCCGCGCCCGGTGGTGAAGGCGAGCAGGTTCGCGCCGCCGGCCACCTGACCGGTCGCAGACACCGGATCAAAGCCCGGCGTGTCCATGAAGACGAACCCCTTCTCGGTCACCGGTTCGGCATATTCATAGACCGCGGTGAGTGGCGTCGTGCCGCCCTTGGCCGCGGCGCCCAACGACTTCTCGAGGATGGTGGTGAGCCCGCCAAGCTTGTTGCCCGGCGAGGGATTGTTGTTCATCTCGCCATGGTTGCGGCGGGTGTAATCCTCCCACCAGTGGATGCGGCTGATGAGCTTTTCGCCGACTTCGCGCGATATGGCACGGCGGGTCAGCAGATGCTCGGCGCCATAGATTTCCGGCGTTTCGCTGAGGATGGCCGTGCCGCCATTGCGCACCAGGATATCGGCGGCATAGCCGAGAGCCGGATTGGCGGTGATGCCCGAATAGCCGTCCGACCCGCCGCATTGCAGCGCCAGGGTCAGGTGGCTGGCATCGACCGTCTCGCGCCGCGCCGCAGCGGCGATGGGCAGCATCTCCTTGACCTTCTCGACACCCCACTCGATCATCTTCTTGGTGCCGCCACGCTCCTGGATGGTCATGGTCTGGAAGGTCTCGCCCTCCTCGATGCCATACATTTCCTTCATGCGGCCGATCTGGAATACCTCGCAGCCCAGGCCCACCAGCAGAGCCGCACCCAGATTCGGATTGGAGGTGTAGCCCCATTGCGTGCGCTTGAGGATATCAAAGCCCTCTCCCCGGCTTTCCATGCCGCAGCCGGTGCCGTGCACGAACGGCACCACGCCGTCGATTTCCGGATAGTCGTCGAGAATGCCCGAGCGATTGATGGCTTCGGCGACGAATTTGGCCACGGTAGCCGAGCAGTTCACCGATGTGAGGATGCCGATATAGTTGCGCGTGCCCACCTTGCCATTGGCGCGGCGATAGCCCTCGAACGTGGCGCGGTGGCTCACCGGGATCATCTGCGGCGCAATCGCGCCCTGGCTGAACGCATAGTCATGCGTCAGCGAACCGTCGGCGCCGCCCATGCCGCAATTGTGCTCATGCACCCAGTCGCCGGGGACGATGGCCTCGCTGGCAAAGCCGATGATCTGGCCGAACTTGACCACCGCCTCGCCGGCCGCAATGGCCCGGCTGGCGAATTTGTGGCCCTTGGGCACGCGGCGGACAATGCGCACACCCTGCGGCGTGTCGCTGCCCACATCGAGATTGGCAAGCGCCACGGCGACATTGTCGGCGGCATTGAGCACCAGCGTCTTGGGCTGCGGGCGGGTCATCGTTTCAGACATGGATCGGGGGTCTTTCGCGGGTCGGGTCTCAACTGCGCTTTACGCCGGCCCCGTTTGCCGCCAGATTGCGCCCGCAATCGGCAGCGACGGGCGTTGCAAAGCACCACGGCACTCAAGAGCCTGTCGGAAATCGCTCCACTCGGAGTAGAATTTCCAAACAGGCTCAACTAACATGTTAGCATGACATCGGAAGCAAGTCCCTATTCTTTTCTGGCCCGCCCCACGGCGCTGACGCGCGGCAATGTCACTGCCGACGTCACCAATGCGCTGCGGCACGCCATTGTTACCCTGGCCCTGCCGCCGGGCAGCGTGATCGACAAATCCATGGTCTGCGCCGAATTGGGCGTGTCGCGCTTTCCGGTGAGCGAGGCGCTGGCACGACTGCAGGCGGAGGGTCTCGTCGAGATTGCCCCGCAACGCGGCTCCACCGTTTCGCTGGTCAAGATCGCCGATGTCCGCGAATACATGCTGATCCGCAAGGCGCTGGAATCGGAAGCCCTGCGCGTGCTGATCGGCGGCCATGATGCCGACCTGATCGCGGCCCTGCACACCAACATGGCGGCGCAGCGCGAGGCGGCCGACCGCGACGACGCCGAAGCCTTCCACCAGATCGACATCGATTTTCACGACATCATCTTCCGCTCGATGCGCTTCACCAAGATCAAGGGCATCATCGATTCGGCGCGCGCCAATCTCGATCGCGCCCGTCGCCTGATCATCACCCCGCGCCGGCTGGCGCTGACCATTGCCGAGCACCAGGCGATCTTCGATGGCATCCTCGCCGCGAGCCAGGACCAGGCCACCAAAGCCATCCGCGCTCATATCGACGCCGTCATGGTCGAGCTCTTCGCCTTCGCCCGCGAGCGCCCCGCCGTGTTTGCCGATGGCGACACGCTGGGCACCGACAGCGACTCCTTCCCCTTCGGATAGTAACGGCCCGGGAGGCCATACATGCTCAAGAATATCCCGCCCATTCTGGGCCCTGACCTGCTCTCGACCCTGCGGGCCATGGGCCATGGCGACGAGATCGTCCTGGCCGATGCCAATTTTCCGGCCGAGTTCCTGGGGCCGCTGACCATTCGCGCCGATGGCGTGTCCGTCACCGACATGTTGGATGCTATTCTGACGCTGCTGCCGCTCGACCAATATGTCGAGGAAACCGCCATCGGCATGCAGGTCGTTGGCGACCCGGCCGCCCGCCAGCCGATCGACGACGAATTCGACGCGATCATCGCGCGCCACGAGCCCGACAAGCACTATTCCAAGATCGAGCGCTTCGCCTTCTACGACCGGGCCAGGACGGCAGCCGCCGTCATCCAGACCGGCGAGGCGCGTCTTTACGGCAATATCATCCTCAAGAAAGGCGTCATCCGCCCCGGCGCCTAATTGCGCCAACCGAACGGATTGAACCAAGGTCGGCCTCGACTCGCTAACATGTTAGCCCTATGGCCTAGGCCAACGGCAAAAGGACCATCCTCATGAAACTGCTCCGCATTGGCGCCAAGGGCGCGGAAAAGCCTGCTATCCTGGCTGAAGACGGCACGATCCGCGATCTTTCCGGCGTGGTTGGCGACATTGCCGGCCAGGCGCTGACGCCCGAGGGCCTGGCCAGGATCCGCGCCACCGATATCGGCGTGCTGCCCAAGCTCGACGCCAACCAGCGCATCGGCGCCTGCGTGGGCAATGTGGGCAAGTTCATCTGCATCGGCCTCAACTATGCCGACCATGCCGCCGAAACCGGCGCGCCCATCCCGGCCGAGCCGATCATCTTCATGAAGGCGACCAGTGCCATCGTCGGCCCGAACGACGACGTGATCATCCCCAAGAATGCCATCAAGCCCGATTGGGAGGTCGAACTCGGCGTCGTCATCGGCAAGGAAGCGCGCTATGTCGACGAGGCCGATGCCATGGACCATGTCGCCGGCTATTGCGTCATCAACGATGTCTCCGAGCGCCACTTCCAGACCGAGCGCGGCGGCACCTGGGACAAGGGCAAGGGCTGCGACACCTTCGGCCCCACCGGCCCCTGGCTGGTGACGCGCGATGAGGTCTCCGATCCGCAGAACCTCAAGATGTGGCTCGAAGTCGACGGCAAGCGCTACCAGAACGGCTCGACCACGACGATGATCTTCGGCGTCGCCCATGTCGTGAGCTATGTCAGCCAGTTCATGAGCCTGCAGCCGGGCGACATCATCTCGACCGGCACCCCGCCCGGCGTAGGCATGGGCATCAAGCCGGAGCCCGTCTGGCTCAAGCCCGGCAACGTCATGCGCCTCGGCATCGAAGGCCTGGGCGAGCAGCAACAGAACGTGAAGGCCTACTCGGCTTAGTTGCAAACTCGCAGTCGACACCCTCCCCCTTGCGGGGAGGGATCAAGGGTGGGGGATGCTTAGCCCGGGCATCGGGGCTCTCAACACCCCCTCCCAACCTCCCCCGTCAAGGGGGAGGTGCCGCGCGGTGGTTGTGGTACCTTTTGCCCCCTACCCCGGCGGCATCCGCGCGAACTTGACCACCGCCGGATCAAGATGATCCCAAGCCTGCGCCGTCTCGGTCCAATAGACCATGTCGGGCTTATAGCGGCTGGGGTCGTCGAGGCTTCCGGCCCTGAGCACGAAGACATCGGGCATGGCCGGAAAGGTCATGTAGACCGGTGTACCGCAATCGGGGCAGAAGGCACGGCGTTTGACCGTTCCGCCATCGCCGGTGAAGTCCCAGGACGATGGCATGCCCGCCAGGGCGACGTCCGCGCCGACAAAGGTCATGTATGAGGCATGGCCCGAGCCGCTGTCACGCTGGCATTGCCGGCACTGGCAGTCGTTCATGGCGACGGGCTCTCCTGCCACCTCATAGCGGATGGCGCCACAGGCGCAGCCGCCAGCATAGTTCTCGCCCATCGTCCTACTCCTGCTCATCGGCGATGGCGCCCAGGCGCGGCACGACCTTGCTCCAGCCCTCACTCATATTGCGGAAGGCCGTTTCGTTGGTCGGCATGACGAAGCCCGAATGCACCAGCCGCAGGCGCGTCCCGCCGTCCACTTTGGAGAGGAACCAGGTGACGACAGTATCGAGCCGCGAGCCATAGCCCGTATTGCCCGCGTGCCCGCCCGACCACGAATAGGCAAAGCGCGTGTTGGGCACCACCTCCAGCACCTGGCAGTGGATGGTCCCGTCCCACCCACCCGCCGGTGTGGTCTGGTAGGTGAAGCGCGTGCCCTCCACCGCGGCAAAGCCAGTTGGTCTCATCAACCAGCGGGCCATCAACTCGCCATCGGTGATGGTGCGCCACAACGTTTCGGGGGCGTGCGGAAAAACCTCGTCCACCACGATAGCCTGGGTGGCGGGCATGAATTCGACATCGGTCATGGATCGATTTCCTTGAGGAGATTGCGCAGGTCGCCAAACCGCTCACGCCAGAACACGCCATAGTGGCCCATCCAGTCCACCAGCGGGGCCAGGCCTTCCGGCTCGACCCGATAGAAGACGTTACGGCCCTCGGCGCGCTCGGCGACGAGGCCCGCCTGCTTGAGGGTCTTGAGATGCTGGCTGATGGCGCCCTGCGTCACGCCGCTACCGCGCGTGAGATCGGCAACGCTGATTTCATCGCTGCCCACGACACGTTCGAACACGGTTCGTCGTGTCGGGTCGGCCAGGGCACGCATGATCTGGGTAATGGGGGCTGCTTCGGTCATGGACAATCAATTAGTGCGTACTAATGCATTAGTCAACGCTAATAGTTCGGCCGCTTGCCGCCATCCTCCATCAAAATTGGCTTTAGGGCCGCCGAACCACCAGATCGATCTCGACCAGCGCACCCAGCGCCAGCGCCGTCACCCCCACAGTGGTCCGTGCCGGCAGCTTGCCGGCGGCAAAAAAGCGCGGCCACAGCGCGTTGAGCTCGGCATAATCACGATCGAACTGGGTCAGGTAGATGCGCGCCATGACGATATCATCGAGCCCCAGCCCAATGCCACCAAGCACCATCTTGAGGTTGTCGATCACCCTTATGGTCTGCGCCTCGATGCCCGCAGGCAGCGGCGCGTCGGGCGCGTCGGGGTCGGTCGGCATCTGACCGGTGACGAACACCCAGCCATCGGCCTCGACCGCGTGAGAGAAGGGCGCGACCGGCCGCGGACCGCTGGCGATAAGGTGATGAGCGAGTGTCATGGCAAAGCTCTAAGGTGATAGTACTTGAGCCTCAGCGCCTCAGCGGCCATAAGTCAACCGTTGGTGAGCATTGCACACCGCTCTCCCGTTCAGCGAGACCGCCTGATGTTCGATATCTTTCATACCGTCTCGGCCTATCTCGAGAATTTTCTCGACGCCATTTCGGGCAATTTCTGGCTGACCTTCTGGTTCATCTTCGCGGTGGCGATCGGCGAAGCGGTTTTCATCCTCGGGCTTTTTGTACCCTCGACGCCCGTATTGCTGATGGCCGGCGGCATTATCGCCGAAGGCCGCCTGCCCTTCTGGGAAGTGTATTTTGCCGCGGTGATTGGCGCCATTATCGGCGACGCCATCTCCTACACCATCGGCCACTTCCTCAAGGACTCCATCAAGGAAATCTGGCCCTTCAGGAATCACAAGCCACTGATCGCTCGCGGCGAAGTGTTCTTCGCCAAGCATGGCGGCAAGGCCGTGTTCATCGGCCGCTTCATTCCCGGCGTCAAAGCGGTGATCCCCGGCGTCGCCGGCATCATGGGCATGAAATACGGGCATTTCACCGTCATCAACGTCACCTCGGCCTTCGCCTGGGCCGCCGCGCACATCCTGCCCGGCATGCTGCTGACCGCCTGGCTCAAGTCCATCGGCCTGTCGCTGGAACTGGTGATCGTGGTCGGCACGCTGATCCTGGCGGCACTCTTCATCCTCGTGCACTATCACCGCCGCATCCTGCTGTTCTTCGCGCCCTGGCTGGGCGGTTTCGGCCGCTCCATCAAGGCGCGCTGGAGCGTCGAGGACGGCGCGCACTGATCACGAACTGCTGTCTTGCCGGGCGGACGTAAGAGGATCACTCTTGCGTCATCATGCGCCGCTGGCTCGACCACATCAGCGTAGTTCTCGCCCTTCTGGTGCCACCCTGTGCTATTGCCATGACATTGCCCGCCAGCGCGCAGACCGAGCGGGAGCGGGCGGCGCTCGATACCCTGTTCGCCCAGCTCCGCGCGGCGCCCGATCCCCAGACGGCCCAGGGCATAACCGACCAGATCTGGATCTACTGGACCACACCCGCCGATCCCATTCTCGCCGCCCGCATGCAGGATGTGCTGGCTTTGCGCATCAACGCCGATTTCCCGGCCGTCATCGCGCTGCTCGATGATATCGTGGCCGACCATCCCGATTATGCCGAGGCCTGGAACCAGCGCGCCACCATCTATTACCTGCTGCACAATTACGAGCAGTCGATGGCAGACATCGAAAAGGTGCTGGAACTGGAGCCACGCCATTTCGGCGCCCTGGCAGGCCGCGCGGTCATGTACAAGGAACAGGGCAAGGACGACCTGGCGCTCAAGGATATCCTGGCCGCCATCGCCATTCATCCATTCCTGACCGAACGGGCCATGTTCCCCGAATTGCTGGAAGACGCCATCAAGATCTAGCCTTGCGACGCGCCCGCGCCAGCCCCACATTGGGGGCCAGCAAGGAAGACCCCATGACCGAAACCGAACTCACCGTCGACCGCGAGGAAGGCCCGACCCGCGGCCGTTACGTCATCCGCCTGGCACCAGGCTTCGAGGCGGAAATGACCTTCCACAAAGCGGACAATGGCACCATCACCATCGACCATACCGGCGTCCCGCCCGAATATGAGGGCCGCGGCATCGCCGCCAGGCTGGTGAACCGCGCCATAGCCGATGCGCGTGAGCAGGGCTTCAAGATCACCCCGCTCTGCTCCTATGTGGTCGCCCAGTTTCGCCGCCACCCCGAATGGGCCGACCTGCGCGCCTGATCAGTAGCCATAGCGGACCTGGTCCTGCGTCTCGGCCTTGATGGCGTCGAGCTTTTCCCAGGCAATGGTGATAGTGGGCGCGCCATAGGCATAGGCCGACACTTCGTAGGGCTGGAACTGGATCACCAGGCCGTAGTCATTGGACAGATCCCAGCGCGTAGGATCGACGACCATTTCGGTGATATCGGCCGGCGACTCCACCTGCAGCCATTCCTGGTGCTCGAGCTGCAGCTGTGCCCAGGCGGCATCGCGCAGCGTCACCTGCCAGTCCTTGCCGGCAAACATGTCGTCCGCCCGCAGGCCTCGCTGCTCAGCCGTCAGGTAATGCAGGTAACTGACGCTCCAGTTGCCGTGGGCGGCGCCATGCCCATACCAGTAGGTGCCCACTTCGAGCGTGATGCGACTGGTACCGCCCAGTTCCTTGACCTCGATGTTGAGGTTGCTGTCCGAGCTAGGGTCGAGGTCGGCGACATCGCTCGCCCCGGCGAGCGAGATGGTCTCGGTGTCGCGGGCCGCTTCTTCCATGACATAGCGATTGAAGCCTTCGGCCCACGGGTCATCGGCATCCAGCTGCGGCATGATGGCCTCGTGGCTCGCCACCTTCCAATAGGAATCGGGGTTATCAACCTCGTTGGGGTCGGGCAGCGCGGCATAGAGCGACTTGATGAAGAAGCGGTGCCCATCAATCATCCGGCTCTGTTCGAGCGCGCTGCTGCGGGCGTTGAACTTGTCCACCAGGCACGAGCCGCCCATTTCCGGATAGCTGCCCTGGGTCAGGGGCTCCGCATCGTCGGTGCAGACGCGCTGGGCATAATCGAGCCAGCCCCGCTGGTCGCCGCGCATCAGCACCACCGACTCCTTGGTCAACCCGCCAGTCGCCGTCGAAAACGACTTGGCCAGGCGGTCATCGGCCGCCGACAGGTCCTCGATGTCGCAGATCGCGTGCTCGAACGGCGTACTGGCCGCGGCACAGTCGAAACTGGCGGCACGGGCAGGCACGGCGGCAAGCACCAGCAGGCTGGCGACCAACAGGATGCGGGATTGGGGCATGGGGAACCTCGGCTGGAATTGGGCCGACGCTGTCAGGCGCCCGCCATTGCGTCAACTGTCTGGGCAAGGTCGTCCGCTAGGCGATGCGGCTTTCCTCGCTGGCGGCGACGTCCGGCCCGAACACAACGACACGATTGCGCCCCTCGCCCTTGGCCATATAGAGCGCCGCGTCGGCCATTTCGGTGACGGTCTCGATCGTATCGCCCGCCTCGGTCAGGCAGGCGCCGACGCTGATCGTAACCATGGCGAGCTCGCCGCCCGGCAATTCGATGGGCCGGTCACTGATATCGGCCATGATCCTGGATGCCGCGGCGCGCAGCAGATGGGGCGCGCTGTCCTGCAGCAACACGACGAACTCGTCGCCGCCCCAGCGCCCGCAGAGGCTGCCCTGCCCCAGGCAATCCACGATACGGCGGGCCACTTCGATGATCACGGCGTCGCCGGCCGCATGGCCGAAATTGTCGTTGACCGACTTGAAGTGATCGATGTCGACCAGCAGCAGCCCATGGCGCTTGCCTGGCGCCGTATCGGCAAAAGCGGCGACGAAGCCGCGCCGATTGGCAATCCCGGTTTGGGCATCGCGGAAGGCGAGGGATTCCAGCGCCTCGGTGCGCTCGCGCACCCGCGCCTCGAGCAAATTGGTATGCTCGGCCACCGACACCGCCATTTCGGTAAAGGCGGCTGAAAGCCGGCCCACCTCGTCCTGGCGATCGTCTCCCATGGCCAGCGCCGGGCCATAGTCGCCCTGTCGCGCGCTATGCACCACCGTCTCCAGCCGCTTCAGCCGGTCCAGCACCTGCCGCTTGAACACCAGCACCAGGACCACCGCCGTCAGCCCCATAACCGCTGCCAGCAAGAGGCCGATCGGCAGGAACAGCCGCTTGTCGATGATGGCGTCAATATCCATCAGCGTGACATTGAACCAGCCGAGCCGGTCCAGATAACCGACGCCGACCAGCATCTGCCGCCCGCCAATGGTCATGAAGCGCGATTTCGCCACGGCCTGCCCGGCCGCCACCTCATCCATCAGCGCCTGCAGCGCCACCTGGTCTTCCACGGTGTCGAGCAGCGAATAGACGGTGCGCTTGGCGCTCATTTCCTTGGTCAGGCTGCGCAGGTCGATCATGTCCTGGTCGCGATGGGCCTGCACCGCGCCCTGCCGGTCCACGAACATCGAGGTGACGCCGACCTGGGGAACATTGACCACTTCCTGGATGAAGCTGGTGAGGTCGATCCCCGTGCCCAGAATGCCCAGCACCCGCCGGCCCTCGCGGATGACGCAGTTCATCCACACCTTGGTGACGCGCAGGTTGGCGTCATTGTCCACATTGAGGTGGCAGCCTTCGCCCAGCTCTACCGTCGAATAATACCAGGCGTCGCGCGGGTTATCGGGGCTGACCGTGTAGCGGAACTGGTCACCGGCATAGGAATTGGTGGCGTCGTTGAAATAGTAGTTGCCCGATGCCCCGATGACGAAAAAATAGCTCCGGTCGGCAAAGGACTGGCGGAAATGCTCGAGTTCGGCGATGCCGCGGCGTGTCAGCTCCGGATTGCTCTCGTCATTGGCCCAGTCGCGGATCGATTGCGACCCCGCCAGCGCCTCGGCCAGCGACACCTCGCGCATCAGCGCCTCGAGCCCGCGATAGCGATCGTAGAGCACCTGTTTTTCGGCAAACAGGGTTCCGAGCTGGACGACGGTGGAGGCAACGATCCAGTTGAATGCGGCATAGGCCGGCACGGCCACCACGGCAAAGCCGAGCAGCACCAGAAGCAGCACACGAAACCGCAGGCTGCTGGCGATGGTGTTTCGAAGGCCGCTGATTTGGCGCCTCGCCTCTGTCCACGGTCCTGGCAGACCGCACCGACAATGTTAGGCAAGAGGCCTCAAGAGTTGATTAACGTTTCGCCGCACCACGCGGTTGAACCCGGCGGTGGCGCCGCGCGTTCTGCCTTTCACAGGAGGCCGCAATGACAAAGCTCGAAACCAAGGTCCGGGCGCTGTTCGACGCCTATGCCAAGCGGAGTGACGACGCCCTCAAGGACCCGCCATACGAAGATATGGGCGGCGTCTCCGCCGCCTTCGCGCCCTACTTCGTCGGATCCAGCCCCAAGGGCGTGATGGGCGGCGCCAATGACAACAGCTTCCGCGAGACGATCTCCAGGGGCTTTGCCCACTATCGCGCCGTCGGCGGCAAGCACATGACCATCAAGGGCATCAAGGTCACCGAGCTGGACTATTGCCACGCCATCGCCGACGTGGACTGGGACTTTGCCTATACCAACAAAGCCGGCCAGAGCGGCCACGTGACCTTCACCAACTTCTACTTCGTGCCGGCGTTTGATCAAGGCCTGGCGCCGTTTAAGGCCTGGAGCGCGACCTTCGTGGTCACGACCGACTCATGGGCCAACTCCGGGGGTGTATTCCCGAACCGGGCCGATTTCGGCATTCTCGTGACCACCGCGGGGCTTGGGCTCGCTGCCAGCGAC
>CBFGMY010000125.1:0-12485 GCA_965650055.1 uncultured Devosia sp. | reverse complement strand
ATCCTTGAGGATAGGGGCGGCGATGCCGACCCCCTGGGTGACGTTGTGGACGGCAAATCCCAGTACCTGGAAGGTGCCGAGGCCCGCGGAACCGGCCGCGAATGCGGCGCCGATGGCCAGGCCCTCGCCGAAATTGTGCAGGCCAATGCCGAGGGCGATGAAGAAGGACAGCGAGAGACCCGCCGGCGTGCCGCGCCAGCGCCCGATGGCCATCAGAATGAGGAAGCTCGCCAGCGCCGCCAGCCATACCATGGATGGTCCCTGGAACATGGCGGCCGACTCGCCGGCGAGTTCGAGCGCTTCTAATGTCATGTCGATCAGCAGGAAGGCGAGCAGGCCGATGGTGAGCGCCAGGAGAAGGTTCATGCCGGCCTGGCCGACACCACGCAGCGCCGGATAGAACATGAGGCCAATGGCCACCGGCAGGACGCCGACGATGATGCCGACCAGCGACTGCTGCCAGAGCAGGGATTGGGTGGGGACGGGCGTTGGCACGGCGACGGCGATTTCGTGGGCGAAAGCGGTGCCGTTATTGGTGACAATGTTGATAGCGTGCGCCTCGCCGAGGACCCATGGATAGGCGAGGTCGAGCCAGGCCGTATTGCCACGGGCGATCGGGCCGGGCGGGGTCTGGGTAAAGTTCCAATAGGCGTCGTCGACCTGCACCTGGGCGATCACCATCGGCTCGGAGCCACCGGCCCGGAGCAGGATGTGGATGCCGGAATCGTCGAGCACCGTGCGCTCATAGGTCAGCGCTTCGACGGGTGGGGCGCCGTTGTTGAAGTTGCGCAGTGGATCGGCGGAAGCAATCCAGGCAATGGCCAGCAGGAGCAACCCCAAGGGCAGCAGCAGCCAGATGAAGGCCCTGGCGCTGCCGGTGGTCGAGGCCCTTGCCGAGGGGGTCGTCACGTCGGTCATGTCGTTCACGGGTTCAGCCCTCCACCACGTCGAACATGCCCATCCAGCCCAGCTCGGTGAATTCGGTCTGGTGCGGATGGAACATATAGCTGCCGGCCTCGTGATCGCTGAAGCTGAACTCGAGAATGCCGCGCTGGGCCTGGCATTGAGTGATCAGATCAACGGTCTTGAGGGTGGGAGTCAGGTTGGTGCCGGTGTCGAAATAGTTGAAGAAATTGGCGTGCAGGTGGAACGAGTTGATCGGATCGAACTCGGTGACGTTGACCAGATAGATGCGAACGGGCTTGGACTTGAGGATGCGGATCGGCGTGCGCGCATAGGCATGGGCGATGGTGTTGACGGCGTAGAACTCGTTCTCGTTGTCGAAATTGGTGTCGAAGGCATTCATCACCATGACCATTTCCTGCCAGCCGGCATTCTCTGATGTGCCGAGCAGGCGAGAGGCGGCGACGTCGGCGAATTCGGGGTGCAGAGCCGGGTCCGGATCGATGATGAAGGCGCCATACATGCCCTTGTGCATGTGCCGCTTCAGCGGCAGCGCGTGGCAATGGTAGAGGTGGCAGCCGAATGGCCTGGCGTCGAATTCGTAGACGAATTCCTCGCCGGGATTGATCAGGCCGGCGCCGGGAACGCCGTCCATGCGCGCCGAATGCATGCCGTGGAAGTGCATCGAATGCGGATGGGAGCCATAATTGCGGAACACGACCCGCAGGCGCTCGCCCTCCTTGGCACGCAAGGCCGGGCCGGGGACGCGGCCGTTGAAGGTCCAGGCCGGGAACATGACACCGGGGGCGATCTCGATCTCCCGGTCGATCGCCTCGATCTCGAAGGTGCGCAGCGTGCGGCCATCGGCCATCGTGGAGACTGTGCCGGTTTCCCACTCGGTCAGCATGGTGGTTGGGTCGAAGCCATTGGCGGCGTGATCGACCGTTCCGACCGTCATCATGTCACCGTGGGCGCCGGCGTGGGATGGCGGCGTCGTATAGGGGTCGGCGGGAGCCGCGGCAGGGTCCTGCGACACGGTGCTCATGTCGTGCCCCGGCATGTCCTGAGCGGTGGCGACACCGGCCAGCGCGGCGGCGCCGCCAGCGGCCACGAGCCCACCCAGCAGCAGGCTTCGACGGGTCAGCGCATCGGCGGCAGAATCGCGGTCGTGCATAGGGTTTTCCAAGTTGCGAATTATTCGCAACTTAGCGGCCTAGGCGGAGTTTTTGCAAGTAAGAATTATTTGCAACAGGGGGGGCGAGCGGCCGGCCGGGCCATCAAGTATATTGGGGCCGGGGGAGGCCCGGGCCGCGACGACCCCCACCAGGGCGATGAGGGCATTCTGGAGCATTGCAGGTCCGTTCAGGACGCGATGTATTCCCGGAGTATCTCGGCCTCGTGCTCGGCTTCCTCGATCTTGTGCTTGACCACGTCGCCGATCGAGACAATGCCGACCAGGCTGCCGCCTTCGGCGACGGGCATGTGGCGGATACGCAGGTGGGTCATGCGCTCCATGACCTCGGCGATATCGGTATCGCGGGTGCAGGTGACGACGCCACGGGTCATGCACTGGCTGATAAGCAGCGCCAGGGCGCCGGAAGGATTCTTGCCAAGCTGGCGGACGATGTCGCGCTCGGAGAGGATACCGATGATGGTGCCGCCGGTATCGGTCACGACGACGGCGCCGATATTGTGGGCGTTGAGCGTGGCCACGGCATCGGCCAGCGTGCCGGTTTCGGGCAGGGTGTGGACGACCACGCCCTTGGTTTGCAGGATGGTGTCGACAAGCATGTTGAAGTCCTCCTTGCGCTGACTGTGGACCTCGGCCCGGCGCCCGGCAATAGGTCAAAGGTGGATAGACCCAGACGAAAAAAGGGCCGGCGCGAGGCCAGCCCAGGGGATCGTGGTCGGGGAAACTAGGAGGTCAGCCTTCGTCCTTGCCGGGGGACCAGTGGTGGCGGGCCGGACGGCGAACGGGGGCTTCTGCAGGAAGCGCACCGCGGAAGGCAATGCGCGCGGCTTCGAACAGTATCGCGATGACGAGGATGGTCAGCGGCACCATGAACACCGCGATCTGGGTGTCCGGCTGGGTCGCAAGATTGGCGGCAGTTGCCGGCGAAACGCCAGCCATCAGGGCCGCTACCGAGCCAACAGCCACAACGGCCGTGGAGGCAATGGCATAGAGCCTGAAACTTTTCCGCTTGGGGGACGTAGATTTGTGCATGGGATCCGACGTCGTTCCTCAACTTCGCAATGGGACTAATAAGCCATGCGAATGCGGTTCGAGTTTGGGTCGAATGGGGTCGGGCGGGTACCATTTAGCGGCGAAACTGTGGCAACCGAGGAGGCGAGAATGCGGATTTGGGCGGTAATGGTGGCGCTGGTGGTCCTTTTGACACCGGCTGTGGCACAGGATGAGGCGGCGCCTTGGCAGGCCACGGTGACGGGCCAGATCGTGGCGTTTCGGACCGAGGATGGCGCGGCGGCGCTGGAATTTGCCGGGGAGGCGTTCCGCGTCCAGTTCGAGGGACAGCCGGAAGCGTTCTATGCGGCGATAATCGCATCGGGCTATGAGCCGATCGTCAGGTCACGATCGCACAGCTTTGGCGAGTTCAAGAAGGTGAGCGAGACAAGGGTGCTGCAGGTGGTCGATTTCGTCGGCCCGGAACAGGGCCTCTATCAGGCGCTCTATGAGCTCGGGGACGAACCGGGAGAGGGCTGGCGTGTGCTGGGCGTGGTGCTGCGGCGCGAGGCCGGCGTCGGTATCTGAGCCGAACACCGGCCAGGGCGACAGGCGGGGTTATTCATAGGCGTGGCCGCCGAGATGATGGGTGCGGGCCTTTGCGGGGCGCCCGAGAACCGCGCTGATGGCGCCGGCAAGCGGCGTCGCCAGACCATCGAAAAAGCGGCGGCGATGGGGGACGACAGGCGCTTCGGGTTCTTCCCACGATTGACGATAGACATCCTTGAACAAGTAGCTGGCCAGGATCATTTTAGTCTCCTTTGAATCGGTTCAGTTTGGAGGTACGAAGCTCTCTGAACCGGTTCAAATGTAGGCCTTGCCGGCCCAACGCACAAGCAAAATTTGAACCGATCCAAAGCCTGTGTTAGAATATTTGTATCGGTTCAAAAGATTTCGCGGAAAGGCGGTCGAGATTGGTGCGGCAGACTGAGTCCAGCATCAAATTGCGCGATGTGGCAAAGGCGGCCGGCGTGTCCCAGGGCACCGCTTCCAATGTGTTCAGCAAGCCGGAACTGGTGCGCGAGGAGGTGCGCGAGCATGTGCTCGGTGTGGCCAGGGAGCTTGGCTATGCGGGCCCAAGTGTCACCGGACGGCTGTTGCGGCAAGGCAAGGTGAATGCGGTGGGCGTGGCCGCCATCGAGCCGATCAGCTATTTTTTCGAGGACCTGTGGGCGCGCCAGCTCATGAGCAAGATTTCCGAGATCTGCGACGCCCGCGGGGCGGGAGTGGCGCTGGTTTCGGCGCTGAATGATGAGCGACTGGCCTGGAATATCCAGTCGGCGCTGGTCGATGGTTTCATTCTGCTCTGCGTCGAGGGTGGTGAAAAGCTGGTGGAGATCACCCGGCAGCGGCAATTGCCCTTTGTGGCGCTGGCCATCGGAGCAGAGGATCGCAGCGTTCCGGCCATTGGCGTCGACAATGTCAGCGGCGGGCGGATGGCCGGCGACCATCTGGTGGGGCTTGGGCACAAGCGGTTCGCGATACTCGCCACCTCGATCGGCGAGAAGGGCGAGGGCCGGCGCACGCCGGAGGAAGTGCTGGCGGCGCTCTACACGACCTCGCGCGACCGCGCTGTCGGCTATTGGCAGGCGTTGGAGGCCGGCGGCATCGGGCGCGACAGCGTGCCGTTGTTCGAGACACGCGAGAGCCAGGCCAGCACGCTGGCGATGATGGAAGAGATGTTCGCGGGTGACGACAAACCGACGGCTATCCTGGCCATGTCGGACAAGATCGCCATGTGGGCGGTGGATTGGCTGTTCCGCAATGGCTTCAGCGTGCCCGGCGATGTGTCAGTCGTGGGTTTCGACGGTGTGCCGGAAGCGGCTGTGTCGACGCCCAAGCTGACCACAATCGAGCAGCCGATCGAGGAAATTGCGCGACGCGCGGTCGATGCGGCCCTGGGGGGGCGGCAGGTCGAAGGGCGCCAGGTGTTGCAGACAAAGCTGCTGGTTCGGGAAACCACGGCGCCGCCACGGGCGAAATAAGACTTCAAGCCAGTTGCCGCGCCGCGGCCGACGCCGTATCAGTCTGCCCGGACTTCCGGGGAGAGTGACGAATGGGTTTCTTGTCCGAGGCATTGGAGCGCGTAGCGCCGTCAGCGACGGTGGCGATCAGCCAGAAGGCGCGCACCATGGCGCAGGAGGGGCGCGATATCATCGCGCTCTCGGCCGGCGAGCCCGATTTCGACACACCGCTGCATGTGCGCGAGGCCGCCATCAAGGCGATGGCCGAGGGCAAGACGCGCTATACCAATGTCGACGGCATTCCCGAGCTCAAGGCAGCGGTGGCGGCCAAGTTCAAGCGCGACAACGGGCTGGACGTGACGGCGGCCGATTGCTTTGTCGCTTCGGGCGGCAAGCAGATCATCTTCAACGCGCTGATGGCGACGCTCAACCCCGGTGATGAAGTCGTGGTGCCGGTGCCCTATTGGGTCAGCTATCCGGAAATCGTGCGACTGTGCGGCGCGACGCCGGTTTTCGCGGTGGCCGACGATACGACCGGGTTCAAGCTCAAGCCGGATGTACTCGAGGCGGCGATCACGCCCGCCACCAAGTGGCTGATCCTCAATACGCCGTCCAACCCGACGGGCGCGGCCTACACCGCCGAGGAGCTCAAGGGACTGGCCGAGGTGCTGATGCGGCATCCGCATGTGCATATTCTGACCGACGATATCTATGAAGTGCTGGTCTATGACGGCGGCAAGTTCGCCACCATTGCGCAGGTGGAGCCCAAGCTCATGCCGCGCACGCTGACCATGAATGGCGTCTCAAAGTCGCACGCCATGACCGGCTGGCGCATCGGCTACTGCACCGGCCCACGGCCGCTGCTGGCGGCGATGCTGAAGCTGCAGAGCCAGTCGACCACCAATCCGAGCTCGATCGCCCAGTGGGCGGCGGTGGAAGCGCTCAACGGGCCGCAGGAATTCCTCGCCGAGTGGCGGCAGGTGTTCCAGGACCGGCGCGACCTGGTGGTCAAGGGGCTCAATGCCAATACCGGGCTCGATTGCCTGACGCCGGAGGGCGCGTTCTACGTGTTCCCCTCGTGCAAGCGGCTGCTGGGCAAGACCAGTGCCGGCGGCAAGCTGCTGGCTACGGACGAGGATTTCGTCATGGCGCTGCTGGAGGAAACCGGCGTGGCGCTGGTGCATGGCGCGGCCTTCGGCCTGCCCGGGCATTTCCGGCTGAGCTATGCGGCCAGCAATGCGGAACTGGAAGACGCCGTGAAGCGCATCCAGGGGTTCTGCGCGGGGATCGTGTAACCCATTAGCCGGGCCTCAGCCACCTCCTGCGGAAGAAGGTGGTTGAGGCGCCGGCCAGAGGTCAGGCCGCCCAGGGCGGGGTGAAGGCCGCGCGACCGGGCATGACGGCCTGTCCGCCGACCGGGAACACGGCGACAGCGTTGAACGGCGTGTCGCCGGGATTGTCCATGCTGAAATCGGTGTGGGCCGGCACGATCAGCGCGTCGCCCGGAGACAGGGCCAGCGTTTCGGTGCCGAGGCGGATGCTGGCATTGCCTGACATGCAGACGATGATTTCCTCGCGGGTCAATTGGTGGGTGGCGCCGATGCTGCCCGGCGCGAGCGAGACCGTCCATACAGCAGTGTCGGTGGCGCCGCGCGTGGGCGAGGCGAGGCCGGTAAAGGTGATGCCGGGGATGTTGAACTGAGGTGCGGTGGCGGCGGAGATCACGGGCATGGAAAAATCCTCTTGGCACTGGATAAGCTCTGGACGGCGCACGACTTGTGCTCACGGCTCGCATCGTGTTATCGTCAAGTAACTTGACTATATGGGTTTGATAAATTGGTCAAGCAGCTTGACGAAAAAATCACCTCTGAGCTGATTGACCATGTCGGATGGCGGCTATGGCGGTTGGGCCGGCAATGGAAAGACGAGTTCGAGGCGGCGATGATCGCAGCCGGCCATGGCTGGATGACGCAGGCGCAGGGTGCCGTGGTCGGGCATTTGCGCATCGGGGGGGTGCCGCAGGCCGAATTAGCCCAGAAAATGGGTGTCTCCAAGCAGGCGGTGCAGCAGTTCGTCGATACGCTGGAAACGGATGGGTTTGTGGTGCGGGCGGTCGATCCGGCCGACAAGCGCGGGCGCATCGTGCAGCTGACGCCGCGGGGGGCCGCGGCGCTGAATGATGGCAACCGCATCAAGCTGCTGATCGAGGCGCGCTATCGCGCCAATGTCGGGGAGGCCCGGTTTGCCGATTTCATCGCGGTCCTGGATGAGTTGTTCGAGGACGGCGCGAAATAGGGGCTACTTCCCCATCCAGCTCAAGAATCCGGTCGCACTGCCGCCGGCTTCGGCGAACATCTGGGTCAGTTTGCTGGTGGATGTGTAGCTGTCGACCGCAGCCTGGTAGAACTGGTCGCTCCAGCCGGCGGCCTGGCGTTCTTCCGTGCTCATCGAGGCGAAGATGGACATGATGTTCTGGCTAAAGGCCGTGGGGTCGCTGGACTTGGCGGCGCTCTGGAAGCCGGCGACCAGCGCAGCGCCGCTCTTGCCGCGCAGGGTTGCCTTGGCGGCGTTGACCTCTTCCGTGCTGAACTGATCGGTATCGTCGAGCACGATGGACGAGAGCGTTCGGCTCGGGAGCTTGGACAGGTCGATATAGGTGCCGACGGTGGTGGCCTTGTTATAGGTGGGCGCCTTGCCGCCCTTGATGGCATCGGCATAGAGGGCGTCGAGCGCCTTGCGCGCGCCCTTGGCGACGTCGCCGATATTCTGTGGCTGGGCGGCCTGGCCGGCTTCGACCAGCGCCAGATAGAGCGCGACGGGATCGGAATCGCCGGCATCGGGCATGGTCTTGGGCGCGGTCTGCAGCTGCTTTTGTGCCTCGGTGATGGCGGCGCGGCCGGCGATCCAGTCGGCGTCGTCCTTTTCCTCGGGCCCCAGGCTATCGAGATATTCGGCGGCGGCCTTGTAGAGCCCGGTAAAGTTGCCGGTGACCTTGGCGACGGCGGCGGGGCCAGCCATGGCCGCCTCGAAGCGGCGCTGCATTTCCAGGCCCGCGGCCTTCTGTTCGTCTTCGCTGAAACTGTCATTGCTGGCCATGGCGAAGAGTTCGCGGGCATCGAGGCTGCTGAGATCGAGCGCCAGCTTGCCGCCTTCGAGCGGGGACGTGCGATCGGCCTCCTTGAGCAAAGCGGCCAGCTTGGTGCGCGTCTCGGCAATGACGGTGGCGAAATCGGTGGCGGCGAGGGCCGCCAGCGCTTCATCGGAAAGGGTGACCGACGTGGCTGCCTGCTCGGTGGTGGCGGTCGCGGCGGCAGTGGCTGCGGTGCCGACGCCGGCGGCCTGCGCGGAAGCGGCTGCCTTGTAGTAGGTGTTGGTCGAATAGGCGGTGCTGACGACGGCAACCATCGGACGCTCCTGCAATCGGTCAGGGACCGTCATGCAATCGGCGTGCCGCGCCGGAACCCCTGCAAAACATGGGTCTCAGGGTCCGCCCCCGGATGGCGGGCGGCAAAACTTGCCGGGAATTGGGAAGGAATGACCCTGGAAACAAAATGGCCCCGCCCGAGGGGATGGGCAGGGCCAAAGGGTCATTTGCCGAAGCGTCTGACCTTGGAGGAGCGGCGCCACGAACGCCGCTGAACTGGTCATCCGCTTATCGGACTCCGCCGGCCCGGACACAAACGCGCAATTGGAAAAGCTGCCATGCAGATTCTGCGGTCATGGCCAAAAAAAGAGGCTCCAACCGAAGTTGGAGCCTGATGATAGGGCCGAAGCCAAATCGAAAGTAATGGCCCTGCGCCAGGGAGGAGGAGAGGCGCCGAACCGGTGGACCCAAGCCAAGGGAGGAGGATATGGCCTAGATCCGGTGTCGCAAGAAGCGGGTCCGAGGGAGGAGGATACGGAGCGGCTTCAACAGCGACGATCTACATATAGATTTTGACCGTATGGTCAGCAATGCGCCTGCTGACATGTCAGCCATGCGATCTGCACAGCGACAAGTTGTCATCGGATTGGCTCAGAGGCGCGTGATGCCGGCCTGACGCGCCGCCGAACCAATCCGCGGTGGTCCTAGAATACGGCCAGGTATTTGAGCAGCGAGATGATGCCGATGACGATCACCACGATCTGTATGATCTGGCGGACGCGGGCTTCGACCGGCAGGCGCTGGACCAGCCAGAGGATGAGCACGATGACGAGGAAGGTAATCAGGATACTGATCAGGACAGACATGTGACGCTCCTATCCGCCTATCGCGCAGGGAGGTAACGCGGGCGTGAGCGCTTCGTTGCCTGGGGCCCTCTCGGCGTAGCGTTCGCGGGCTCACCCCCGCCCCCCCCATCGAGGGGAGGTGCCACTCCACTCTGGGGGCAAACAGCAAGAAAAAAGGCCCTGTCCGGAGACAGGGCCCGATGACTGGGCCGAAGCCAAATCCAAAGTGGGGCAGAGAGCAAGGGAGGAGGATATGCGCTCTGCCGGTGAACCTGGATCGAGGGAGGAGGATACGATCCAAAGTTCGGTGTCGCGATACGTGGTCCGAGGGAGGAGGATACGAAGCACGCCTCAGCGACGGTCTCAATATGAACTCTATCGACCCTGTCGACAATACAATGTCCGACATGTCAGCCATGCAATCGATGCAGAGGCTTAAAAAAGAATGTGGCCCCGCTCGAGGGGAGAGCGGAGCCACATCAGATGCAGGAACGAATTCCCGCAAGGAGGGAACGCAGCAGGAGCAAGGGAGGAGGAGAAGCGCCCGCTGTGCTGCGGTCGATATAGGCCGCGCGCTTCTGCCCAACAACCGGGCAGGTGACATGGAAGCCATGCGCATGATGCATGCGATTTGGAACAAGTGTTTCGAATCAATGGCTAATGGACTGCCGGCGCCGCTTCGTTCCTCGATCTACAGCCAGCCTCGCCGCTTGAAGAACAGGTAGGGCAGAATGGCGGAGGCGATCATCAGGCAGAGTGCCAGCGGGTATCCGGCCTGCCAGGCCAGTTCGGGCATATGCGCGAAATTCATGCCGTAGATCGAGGCGACCAGCGTCGGCGGCAGGAAGACCACGGCGGCGACCGAGAAGATCTTGATGATCTGGTTCTGCTCGAGATTGATCAGGCCCAGCGTCGCATCGAGCAGGAAATTGATCTTGTTGGACAAAAAGCCCGCGTGATCGCCAAGCGAGGATGCGTCGCGCTGCAGGATCTTGAACTCCTGACGGGCCTCTCGGGCCAGCTTGGTATTGGCCGCTTCGCGTGTCTGATGAAACGTCGTCAACCGCAGGATGCTGACCAGGCTTTCCCGCACCAGGGTCAGCAGATCGCCCTTGTTGCCGATCTTTTCGATCAACGATTCCAGGTTGCGCGCCTTGCGGGTCGTGCCCTTGATGCGGGAGCGGAAAATCTCACGGCTGATGCCATCGAGTTCGTCGCCGGTGGTTTCCAGGACCTGGGCGATGCGATCGATGAAGGCATCGAGCAGGCCAACCATGACCTGTTCGCCAGTGGCGAACGGCCGCGCACCGGGGCGCGTGGCGATGGCTTCGAAAACAGCAAAGGGCATAGGCTCGGCATAGCGGATGGTCACCAGTACCTTGCCTGACAGCACGAAGGTGATCGGGGTCTTGACCGGGTCCAGCTCGTGCAGATTGGTCAGCACGGTCACGGTCATGAATTCGGCGTCGGCCTCGTTGTAGAGGCGCGCCGACGGCTCGATGTCCTTCATCTCGTCGCGCGTAGGCACGAGAATGCCGAGGCATTGCTCGACGAAGTGTTCCTCGTCACGTGTCGGGTTGATCAGGTCATACCAGATGCCGTGGTCGAGACCGGTCTTGTCGCCGGTGCCATCGGTGGTGGCGCGGACGAGGCCGGCACCGGATGCGGTGTAGATGCGAAGCATGGTCTTGGTCCTTGTCGCGGGCAGCAACGCCCGACGGGACCTGTGGTCACACCGGGTTGAAAGCCGCCCTGTCGGTAGATCGACTTCGAGAGTCGGGGTTCATGGTGTGTTTCCGGGTTGCGAGCGGCCGCAGCCGCATCGGTGACGTGATGCTACTGCGGCCGCGTCGAGTCAAGCTCAGGGCTCGAAGGCGCCGGCCAGGATGCTGCGGAAAGTCTGGCCTTCGCCCAGGTCGATATCGTCGATGCGCCAGACCAGCGGCGCGCCATCGGCGAGGCTTGCCGGGCGGAGGATCAGTTCATTGCTGTAATTGGCGTCGGGGGCCTCGGAAAACGTATAGTTGACCGCGACCGTGGCCATCTCGCGTTCAGCCATGCCCTCGCCTGCCGTGCAGCCATCGGCATAGTCGGGCCAGGTGCGCCAGGGCAGGCCATCGCCCAGCGGCGGCTTGTCACCGGGATGGGCGGCCTCGAAGGCGGCGTTCTTTTCCCAGGCCTCGGCGACCAGGGCCCGGAGATCGTCGGAGAACAGGGCTTCGACGGGCGCCATGTCGTTGCCGACACTGCCGATGCAGAAGATCTCGGCGATCTGCTCAGGCTCGATGGTGGGCATCTGCGCCTGCGCAGGCAGGGCAGAGGCGAGAAGCAGCGGCAGAATGACTGAAATGGCGTGGCGACGCATGTGTTGACCCCCAATGGATATGGCGCTGCTCTAGCGGCCACCGGCTGAATTGGCGATGAACGAGCTTAGCGCGACACCTCGAGCTGCGCGATGGCGTCGGCAAGCTCGCCGAGATGGGCGATTTTGGCATAGCGCGGCTCGTTCACCGGCTCGTCGGCATGTTCGTAGGACCATGTCAGGTCATGCGGCACGTAGATGGCGTAGCCGCCCGCGGCGAGCGGCGGCAGGATATCGGAGCGCAGCGAATTGCCGACCATGACGGTGCGCTCGGGCCCATCGGTGTGGCGCTCGAAAATGCGGGCATAGGTGGCCTTGTTCTTGTCGGCGACGATCTCGATGGCAGCGAAGTACTCGGCGAGCCCCGAGGCAGCCAGCTTGCGCTCCTGGTCGAAGACATCGCCCTTGGTGACCAGGATCAGCCTATGGCTCTGCTGCAACTGGCCGAGGGCCTGGTCGACATAGGGCAGGGTCTCTATGGGGTAGCTCAAGAGCTCGCGGCCGGCGGCGAGGATTTCCGCGATCACCGTGCCGGGAACGCGGTGGTCGGTGACATCGCGAACAAGGTCGGCCGCACGACGGGATGGACGCAGGGCGTGGTGACGAACACCTGTGTGAACACGGGCGTCTCGGGTTCGAACATCGTGCAGTTGTGCCAGACATTCGTCAGCGCCGGCGTGGGCGGCGGCGACTCGGGGTCGGACGTCTTCGGTCTGACCGGCGGATCGAGCGTGCGGCTGCTGGGGATCCTGGCGGCGATCGCCGTGCTGATCTCCTTCCTCGTTACGCTCATTTACCTGGCGAT
>CBFGMY010000124.1:0-12490 GCA_965650055.1 uncultured Devosia sp. | reverse complement strand
CGACGACGTTGGCCAGCATGTCTTCGACGCGGGTGCGCAGGCGGTTCTCGAAGCCCAGGGTGCGCTCGGCAGCCTCGCCGGCCATGGCGCTCTGCTCGTCGTCGCCGCTGCCGGAAGCGAGGAGGTTCCCCTGATCGTCGACGATGGAGACGCGGGTGGGGGTGAGGCCTTCGATGGCGGAGGCCACCAGGTGCTGGATGGCGCGGATTTCGCCGGCGGCCAGTTCGCCGCGCACCGACAGCACGATGGAGGCGGAGGGATCGGTGCGCTCGCGACGGAACAGTTCGCGCTCGGGCAGCACGAGGTGCACGCGGGCCGACTTGATGCGGGTCAGCGAGCCGATGGTGCGGGCCAGTTCGCCTTCGAGGGCGCGGACATTGTTGAGGTTCTGCACGAAGCTGGTGGCGCCCAGCGTCGACTGCTGGTCGAAGATCTCGTAGCCGACCTGGCCGCGCTGCGGCAGGCCCGAGCCGGCCAGCGTCATGCGGGTGGTGGTGATCTGGTCGCGCGGGATCAGGATCGTGTCGCCCTCGCCGCGCAGCTCGAACGGAATGTTGAGCGTCTGCAGTTCGGTCACAATTGCCGAAGAGTCTTCGAGGCTGAGGCCGGTATAGAGCGGGGCCAGATTCGGCGTCTGCGCCCGCATGATCAGGAAGCCGAAGAAGCCGAGCAGCATCACGGCCACGACCGCCATAGCGGCCAGCCGAGGCAGGCCTATGCGGTTGATCAGCTGGGTTAAATTGTCCACGCCGGCACTCGATTGGAGGGTGACCATGCCAACGCAACGCGCGTGGAGGCCGCTGGGCAAAAATTACCTAGCTGATGGTAAAGAATGTCTTAACTACTGGTAGCAGTTTGCAAATTCCGGCAGAAAATGCCGGGCGCGGTAAAGGAAGGATGAAGCGATGCCTAGGGTTCTGGGGCGGGTGACCTCGATCAACGTGCGCAAGGTGCTGTGGGCGCTCGATGAACTGGGGCTTGGCTACGAGCGCGAGGATTGGGGCCTGCCGCTGCGCGACCCCAAAGTGCCCGAATTCCTCGATCTCAATCCCAATGGGCAGGTGCCGGTGTTGATCGAGGGCGGCTTCGTGCTGTGGGAGAGCAACGCCATCCTGATCTACCTCGCCGAGTGCGAGGGCGGGCTGCTGCCCGAACAGTTGGAACTTCGGGCGCTGGCATTGCAATGGCTGGGCTGGCAGGCGACGGAGCTCAATCCGCCCTGGGGTTACGCGCTCAACGCCCTGATCCGCAAGACGCCCGGCTACGACGACCCGGCAAAGGTCGCCGAATCGATGGCCCGGTGGACCGCCAAGATGGACATCCTCGAGGCCGCGCTGGTTGGGGCGAATACCGGCTATATCGGCGCCGGCTTCTCCATCGCCGACATCGCGCTGGGCCTCTCGGTGCATCGCTGGATGTCGATCCCGATGGACAAGAAGGAATTGCCTGCCGTTGCGGACTATTACGAACGGCTGATGAGCCGCGAGGCCGGGGCAAGGTGGATGGGGCCGGAAACGCCTTAGGCGTCGCGCCCCGCAGGCTAGTCGGCGCTGCGCTCGTCGAACGTCTTCCTTGCGCCTTCGATATAGGGCTGCTGGGCTCGCGCCCACGTGGCCAGGGTCAGCAGCGGTTCGTGCAGCGACCGGCCCTGTTCGGTCAGCTCATAATCCACGCGGGGCGGGATGGTCGCGAAAGCGGTGCGCGTGACCAGGCCATCGCGCTCCAGGCCGCGCAGCGTCGTCGTCAGCATCTTGTGCGACAGGCCCGGGATGGCCCGTTGCAGGGCGTTGAATCGCATCGGCCCATGCGACAGCACGCCCACGATCATGATCGTCCACTTGTCGCCGATGCGCTCGAAAATCTGGCCCAGCGCCTTGCAGTTCGCCTCGCCCTCGGCGGCGTAGTCCAGTTCAACCAGCGTCAGTTTCGGCTGTGCCATTCACCGCTCCAATACGCACTTGCGGGTGCGTGACGCTCGACAACGTGCGTTCTTGCGCGTCCCAAAACGAACCTTCATATCGCTACGCACTAATGGAGCGTAACGGAAGGTTCAATCATGAATATCGGTGTCAGCGGCGCCAGCGGCAAGCTTGGCCAGGCTATCGTGCGCGAGCTTGTGGCCCGCAACCAGGGTCACAGGATCGTCGCTATCTCCCGCACCCCTGCCTCGTCGGAGGGCGTGGAAGGCCGCGTCGGCGACTATGACCGGCCCGAGACCTTGGCCACGGCCTATGCGGGCCTCGACAAGGTCATCCTCATTCCGACCGCCGACCTGCGTCCGGGCATGCGCGGTTCGCAGAACGAGGCCGCCATCGCGGCCGCCGTTGCCGCGGGCGTCCAGCATATCGTGCTGCTCTCGGCCACCGGCACGCGCGAGCAGGCTGAGCCGGCCATTGGCGCCAGCTACTGGCGCGGCGAGCGGGCCCTGATCCAGTCGGCGCCGCAGTGGACGATCCTGCGCATGAACTACTATGCCGAGGCCCTGGCGCAGGAGGCCCAGTCGGCGGCCCAATCGGGCGTCCTGACCGGATTTGCCGAGAACAAGGTGGCCTTTGTCGGTCGCGACGATGTGGCGGCCGCCGCGGCCGGCATCGTGCTGGGCGAGGGCCATGTCGGCGCGATCTACAACGCCACGGGCCCCAGGAGCTACACCGGCGCCGAGCGTGCCGCGCTGGTCTCGGACATCCTTGGCAAGCAGATTGGCTTCGCCGCCATCCCGGTCGCGGCCCTGCAGGGCGGCATGGCACAGATGGGCCTGCCCGATTTCGTCATCAATGCCATTGTCGACATCCAGCGCGATTTCGTCGCCGGGGCCTTCGATGTCGTCACCGGCGATGTCGAAAAACTCGCCGGCCGCGAGCCGCAGGACCTCCGCGACATTCTCACGGCCAACCTGGCGTCCGCTGCCGCTTAAAATCGGGGCTTGCCGCCGACCTACTGCCTGTGCGGCTGGCCATCGGTCACACGGCCGTCGTTCAGCCGCATGGACAGTGTTCTGCCGGAGCCAGGCTCGTCGGCGCCCGGGCACCGGAAGCGGGGCTTTGTGACTTGGTGTCGGTGCCCGGCTGCACTACAATTTGGCGCAATGCCCCGACGAACCGGGAGCTGATTTCGGTCGCGAGGCCAGGTCAGGGAGGTGGTGAGATGGGTCGTATCGCAATTTGTGCAGGGACGCTCATTTTGAGCGCCGGTGGGGCTTTGGCCCAGGGCGATGCCGTGCTCGGCGAGCAGAATTTCGTCGAGCGATGCGCAATGTGGCATTCGATAGGCGGGCAAGAGCCCAAGAATGGCCCCGACCTCACCGACATAATCGACCGCCCGGCAGCCTCGCTCGATGGCTTCGCCTATTCGGACGCCATGCTCGAGGCAGGGCAGGCCGGGGTGGTCTGGGATGTCGAGACACTCGCCAAGTTCATCGCCAAGCCGCGCAGCGTGGTCAATGGCTCGAGCATGGCCTTTACCGGCTATCGCGACCCCGCGGACGTCGCCAACGTCATCGCCTATCTCGCCACCTTCTCGACCGCGCCGGCGCAATAGGGCAGGCGTCCTAGCTGAGCAGGCCACGCATCATCTGCTGGGCCGCCCTGGGGTCCTCGAGCACGGGCGTCAGGTCGGTCACCTGGTCGAGCGAGCCGACGATGGGCAGGGCCTTGAGGGCGCTGTCCTCGATCGCGCCTGCCGTTGCCTCAACCGCGTCGTCCGCGTTGATGGTGGCGAAGGGGCGGGTGTGATAGGGCCCGATGATCGGCTCGAACCGGTTGCCGATGCCGTCTGCCACCTGGCGCTTCGCCAAGACGAGATAGGCGGCGGCCAGCGCTTCGCCCCGCTCGTTCCAATCCTGGGCGGCCAGTGTCCTGGCCAATGGGGGTGCGAGCGCGGCGGCGATGGGCAGCCGGGCGAATGCGCTGCCACACCATTTCGAATAGGGCGCATAGCGGCGCTCAAGCAGGAAACCCATGCGCATGACGTCCCGCGCCAGCCGGCTGGCGATCACGCGGGAGCCGAGATCGTCACCCACCATACCCGCCCGGCCAACGAAGGCCTGCTCTTCGGCGATCCGCCGCCACTGGCACGCGATCTTGTACAGCCAGACATCGCGGGGGAAATATTCGAGCGCCGCCCGCACGCGGCCCAGGCGGTCGCCATCATCATGGAAGACATCGCCGGCGGTAAAAGCGAGCAGCCTTTGCTCGGACAGTCCGAGCCATTGCAGGGAATCAATCGCGTCCACCGACTCCAGCGCCAGGCCGCCTGCAAGCCTGGCCTCGATGGTGTGAATTTCCAGGCCGTGTCCCGGGGCACCTACGGCCCACCTGCCGCCCGCCGGCGGGTGGGGCCTGTTGCGCATGCCGATCGGCTCGCCGAGGAACTGGTCGGGAACGACGGTCGAAAACGCATCCATCAGGCGCTGGGCATGCGCGTCGAAGTCCTCGGGCGACAGGAACAGATGCACCCTGGGGCCCCAATTGTGGTCCTTGGACATCTCGTCATCGAGGCCCAGCAGTTCCGAGCCATAGCCGATCAGCGCGGCGGCGTGTGGGAGGCCAGGGGCGGCCGTGCTCAGCCATGGTTGGACGATATCGCCGTAGAAACGGCGCGAGAGCTCAATACCCTGCATGGCTATCCCCCAAAGCGTGCTGGGGCACTGTTCCAGACTTGCCCTCACCGGCCAAGGCGGGTGGCACGACCACCACGAGATCGCATCGGGATGGTGGCAAATTTGCCCCAAACGGCGCCTGGACGCGAAGGCTCGATGTCCAAGCGGCATACGGAACCGGACAAACACAAAGCCCGCCGAGTTTCCCCGGCGGGCTTTGAATTCGGCTGGGCCAGCATTTACCCTTCGCGGTAGTGCTGGATCCAGGTTGTGCGGAGACCTGCCAGACCATGCTTGTCGATGGCGGCCTGCCAATTGAGGAATTCATCGACGCTCAGGGTGTAGCGGTCGCACGCCTCTTCGAGGCTGAGCAGCCCGCCGCGCACAGCTGCGACGACTTCGGCTTTGCGGCGGATGACCCACCTCCGCGTATTGGCGGGGGGAAGATCTGCGATCGTGAGCGGACTTCCGTCCGGACCGATAACGTACTTAACGCGAGGACGCATTTGTACGGTCATTTTACTCTCTACTCAACCTGACCATATGAGGAAGAGAGTAGGGCACCAGCCTTAAATTTCGACTAAGGGAAAACTTACAACAGGTTAAGAATGGTCTTGGATTTCAAGGTATTGATTTGAGCCCGCCCAAAGCAAAACACCCCCGCGGGGCGGGGGTGTCAAAAGGGCGATGTGTTTGCCTCAGGTGGTCGGCGGCTTGGTCACATCGGGAATGCGCACGTCGGTCACGTCGGTGATGGCCACGCGGCGGGAGCCGACGGTGAGCACGGGCACGTCGCCGGTAAAGTCCACGGCAGTCACCACGCCGATCGAGGCGGTGCTGATCTTGACGTCCTTGCCGTTGGCATCCTTGCCCTTGATATCGACAGTATAGACGCCGTTTGGCTTCATATTGCCGTCGCTGCCCTTGCCATCCCAGCGGAACGTGCCAGGGCCGGCCTTGAGCGGCCCGGTCTCGGAATAGACGACCTGGCCATTCTTGTCCTTGATCGTCACGGTGGCATTGGCGGCGTTGGCATCGGCGCTATAGGCCCAGAACACGGCATTGGCGTCGGTGAGTTCGCCGGTCTTGCCCGAGGAGGTGACTTCCTTGCCGATATAGGACACGGCATCCGACTTGGCGGTGTTCTGGCCCGACAGCATCAGCGACTCGAGAAACTCGTTGGTCTTGAGCTGCTGCTCGACGCCGGTGAACTGCACCAGCTGCTGGGTGAACTGGTTGGTATCGAGCGGATCGAGCGGATTCTGGTTCTTGAGCTGGGTGGTCAGGATGTTCAGGAAAGTATCGAAATTGTCCGCGATGCCGGCGCGGGAGCCGGCCAGCGTGGAGGTCTTTGTGTTCGAAACGCCGTTGACTGCCATGACACCTACTCCTTACGCGATGATGTTGACGCCGCTGGCAGTCAGGCTGCCGCGGTAGAGATTGACTGTGGGCGGCGGGGTTTCGTCGATACCCGAGACAACGTCGTCGCCGAATATCGGGTTGCGGCCATTGCCCCCGTCCTGGCGCTGCTGGCCGCTGAACGGGTTCTGCTTGAGCGAGAATTCGAGATTGGTCTTGGCGCTGTCGAGGCCCGCCTGCTGCAAGGCGCGTTCCAGCGCACGCTGGTCGCGCTGCATCAGGTCGAGCGTTTCCGATTTTTCGACGGTCAGCCGGGCATGGACCTGGCCGGATTTGTCGATATCGAGCCGGACGTCGATGCGGCCCAGTTCGGGCGGATCGAGGCGGATCTGGAAGCGGTTATTGCCATCGTTGACCTGGCGGACCAGCTCGAAAGCAAGCTGGGGCAGGTTGAGCTGCTGCTGGCTGGTCTGGTAGCCGGCCTGGACGACACGCGGCGCGGCCACGACATCGACACGGGCGGCCGGCACGGGCGCCTGGTTCTGCGCGTCGGGCTGCTTGTCCACGGCGGCGGCGATCGCGGCGCGCGGCTCGGCGGGCTTGCCATCGTCCTTGCCGGTATCATTGTCATCGTCGCGCTTGTCGGCTGAGGCCTGGACCGGGGGCGTCGCCTCGGCCGTTTCGGTGGCTTCACCGGCCGGCTCCGAAGCGGCGGCGGGCTCGACGGTGGTCTCGGCCTTGCCGGTCAGCGCCGTTTCGGTGAGCTTGAGTTCGGGCGTGGCCAAAGCGGGCGCGGCGACGGCGGCCTGCACCGTGGGGGCGGCCTGGGTCAGCTTGGCCAGGGCGGCCTCGATATCGACATCGGCTTTTGCGTCCAGGTCGAGCTGCGCCAGCTTGTCGGCGTCGAGTTCGCCATTGTTGAGCGCGGCGAGCAGGGCGGCCAGCTTGTCGCCGACCGACTTGATCTGGGCAGACAGTTCGGCATCGGCATCGACGGCGGCCGAGCCGCTGAACAGGCTCTCGGCGACCGGACCAAAGGCGGCGGTCAGGCGCGCGGCGAAGCTGGCATCGTCGGGCTGGATATCGGTGACGAGCGCCGTCAGATCGTCGAGCGAGGGCAGAGCCGACAGGTCGATGTCGAGGGCGGCGGCCAGATCGGTCAGCGCCGCGTCGAGCTTCTTGAGGGTCTCGGGATCGAGCGGTTCACCGGCATCGAGCCGGGCCTTGAGGTCGGCCAGCGTGTCGACGATATCGGCGAGAACAGGTGCGGCCTCGACCGTATCCTGGATCGGCACCACGGCATCGATGGCCGCGGCGATGGCCTCGGGGTCTTCCTGCTCGGTGGTGCCGTCTTCGCCAAAGCCCAGCGACATGTTGACCAGGTTGCCCAGGTTCACATCCAGGCTGGCAGTGGAGGTCTTGGCGGTTTCCGTGCTTGCCGGCGGCGTCGCGGCGCCGAGCAGGGCGGCGAAGACGTCGACGGGGCCCTCGGCCGCATCGGCAGACGCGTTGAGACTCTTGGTGCTGCTGACGCCTGCGGTGGTGGTGGTAACGGTCAGATGTGATGCCACGAATGCGACCCGCGTACTAAATGAGACTAATCCGCCAGTGACCAAGCAAGGCTGGTGCCAAGTCGATCGCTGGCGGAAAAATCGCGCTGATTCAACGCGTTGACCGATAGCGCCGCGGTTCGGCGCCGCGGCAGGGGCGGGGCGGGCGGCAAAAGCTGCCGGGCAAATGTTGCGGGGCAGGCGCGAAAGGCGTAATGAGCGCCACGCAAATTCGTCCGCTGGCCCTTGAACCCAACCGGATACAGGACATGTTGAACTCGCTTGATATTGCCAAGCGTCCCGAAGACACGCGCGTCGTCGTCGCGATGTCGGGGGGCGTGGATTCCTCTGTTGTCGCCGGCCTGCTCGCCCGCCAGGGCTATGACGTCGTGGGCGTCACCCTGCAACTCTACGATCACGGCGAGGCGACCCATCGCAAGGGCGCGTGCTGCGCCGGGCAGGACATCCACGATGCGCGCCGCGTGGCCGCCACCTTGGGCATTCCGCACTACGTGCTCGACTATGAAGAGCGCTTCAAGCGCTCGGTGATCGCGCCCTTTGCCAATGCCTATCAGCAGGGCGAGACGCCGGTGCCGTGCATTGCCTGCAACCAGTCGGTGAAATTCGTCGACCTGATGGAAGTCGCCCGCGATCTTGGCGCCGATGTTCTGGCCACCGGCCACTATGTGCAGTCCCGCCTCGGCGAGGATGGCCGCCGGCAGTTGTTCCGCCCGGTCGATGCCGAGCGCGACCAGACCTATTTCCTGTTTGCCACCACGCAGAGCCAGCTCGATTTCCTGCGTTTCCCGCTGGGCGGCATGGGCAAGGCCGAAGTGCGCGCGCTGGCCCGCGACATGGGCCTCGAAATCGCCGAGAAGCATGACAGCCAGGACATCTGCTTCGTGCCACAGGGTAAATATGCCGACATCATCCGCAAGATGCATCCCGAGGCGGTGGCAACCGGCGAGATCGTCCATCTCGACGGCCGCGTGCTGGGCACGCATGAGGGGATCGTCAATTACACCATCGGCCAGCGCAAGGGCCTGGGCGTGGCGGCGGCCGAGCCGCTCTATGTGATCAAGCTCGAGCACAAGACCGGCCGCGTCATCGTGGGGCCGCGCGAGGCGCTCAAGACCCATACGGTGCGGCTGCGCGACGTGAACTGGCTGGGGGCAAAGCCGCTGGCCGAGCTCAGCGCCGGCAATGGCGCCCCGGTCGAGGTCAAGGTGCGTTCGACCCGCGGGCCGCAGCCGGCCGTGATCCAGATGCATGATAACAGCGTATTTGTGACGCTGGTCAGTGGCGAATACGGCATCTCGCCGGGCCAGGCCTGCGTGTTCTATGCCGACGACACGGCAACCTCGGAAGTCTGGGGCGGCGGGTTCATCGCCGAAGCCGTGCCGCAGGTGTTCGCGGCTTAGGCTCGGTCGTTATCTGCTTGTCCAGCCGACTACTTTGCCGTTCTCAATCTGAACGCGTTGACGAAAACTACGAGTTCCGGTCTTGGCGTATTTATACGTATGAACGACCTTGGACTTTAGGACTTTCTCGTCGATGGCACTGGGTGGACCCCACGCGTCGATAACGTGCTGAGCAGTCATCCCCTGCCTAACCCTTCCGCTAAGCACGTCGTGCATGAATGGGTCGCTGTCGTAGCGCGCCCTTAATTCCCGCCGGCGATACCACTGGCTCCAAGCCATAAAGGCTAGTAGCAGGGCCACAATTACCCAGATCCATTCCATGGACAGCTCCCCTCCGGCAAAGTGAAGCATAGTCCAAAGGCCAGTTGAAGACTATTGAGATCGCTGGCTGGGTGGTCCGTTATTTATCCGGTCGGTCCTCTTCCCCCGGCGCCGCACCGCTTGTCGCCGCCGCATTGGCTTCGCGCAGCTGCTGGTAGGCATTGATGCCGCCCAGCCAGGTCGAGATGGCGATCAGCACCAGGATCGCGCCCAGGATCAGCAGCATGATGCGGCCGCGGTTGAGCGCGAACGGGCTCAGTTTCTCGTCTGCCATCACTGCCTCGAAATAAATCTGCGCATACGACCCAAGGATCGCGTCATGGGCGCCGTCTTACCACTACAATGATGCCAGAGGTAAGGCACGGGTGCATATCAGCGTGATGGGACTGACTGCCGCATCCCCCGTTGATGCTGCGAACGCGATGACGCGGGCGCTGGTCGCGCGCGCGCAGAACGGCGATCCCGAAGCCTTTGGCGAGCTGATCGAGGATCACTATGACCTCATTTATCGCACCGCCTGGAAATGGTGCGGCAACCGCGCCGATGCCGAAGACATTGCGCAGGATGTCTGCGTGAAGCTGGGCAGCGCCATTGCGGGCTTTGACGGGCGCAGCGCCTTTTCGAGCTGGGTCTATCGCATCACGCTCAATGCGGTGCGCGACCTGCAGCGGGCGGGCAAACGGCGCGGCAAATATGCCGATGCCTATGCCGAGGTGACGCCGGACGATCAGCCGGCGGAGCAGGAAGAGGCGGCGACCAATCGCCAGCTCTGGAATGCGGTCAGGACATTGCCGGAAAAGCAGCGCGACGCGGTGCTGCTGGTCTATGCGGAGGAACTGAGCCACGCGGCGGCGGCCGAGATCATGGGCATCAAGGAGGCGACGGTGTCGTTCCATGTCCATGAGGCACGCAAGACCCTGAGGGGGCTGCTATGAGCAATGACGACATGCACGATCCGTTTGAAAAGCTGAAAGGCGCCCAGGCGCCAGACCCGCGCGCCGAAGCCAAAAAGCGCGCCATGGCAGCCGGCATGGCGGCTTTCGAGGCTGCCAGCAAAAAAACGTCAGCGGCACCCCAAGGAAACAATTGGGGCCAGCGTCTCACGTCCATCATCACTTCCTTGAAAGGGAAATCGATCATGGACATGCGTCTCCCCATCGGCACTGCCGCCATTGCCCTGCTGGTGCTGCCGCTCGGCTACCAGCTGTATTCGACCACCTCGATGACCCCGGCCGATGCGGTGCCGCCGCGCCCCGTCATCGTCGTCGAGCCACCCCCCGTCGACCAGCCGGTCGAAGTTGCCCAGACCGAAGAGCGCGCCGATCAGTCGGCCGACGCCCTGGCCAATACTGCAAGCCCACCGGCGACGACCGCCACGCCAGCGGCGCCCGGCCGTGACCAGAGCGTCGTGGCCCCCGAGCCGATGGCGATGGACGAAATGGCGCCCGATCTCGATACCGGGCTGATGGACACCGAAGTTGCCCGCCAGGAGGCCCCTGCCGTGGGCGGCGCCATTGCGCCGCAGCAGATGGCGGCCGGCGCCACCACTGCCATGGAAAGCGACGCCTATATGGCCGCTCCGGCGCCAATGCCATCGGTGGTCGCCTTGCCCACCGCGCCTTCGGGCGACGAGTTCACCAGTTTCGAGGAGCAGCGGCTCAAGGCCGTGGCGGACGAGCCGGTCTCGACCTTCTCGATCGACGTGGACACGGCAAGCTATTCCTATGTACGGCGCATGGTCGAGGACGGCTATCTGCCCGAGCCCGATGCGGTCCGCATCGAGGAGATGATCAACTACTTCCCCTATGACTATGCCCCGGCCGATAGCGCCGCCGTGCCGTTCAAGCCGACCATGGCGGTCTATCCGACGCCGTGGAATCCCAAGACGCAGCTGCTGCATATCGGCATCAAGGGCTATGTGCCCGACATCACCGAGGATAAGGCGAGCAACCTGGTGTTCCTGATCGACACGTCCGGCTCGATGGACGAGCCCGACAAGCTGCCGCTGCTCAAGCGCGCCTTTGCGCTGCTGGTGGACCAGCTTTCGGCCAATGACACGGTATCGATCGTGGTCTATGCCGGCTCGGCCGGCGTGGTGCTGGAGCCCACGGTCGCTACCGAGAAAGCCAAGATCCTCGACGCGCTGGACAACCTGGCGGCCGGTGGCAGCACCGCCGGCGCCGAGGGGATCGAACTGGCCTATCGGCTGGCCGAGCAGGCCAAGGTCGATGGCGGCACCAACCGGGTGATCCTGGCCACCGATGGCGATTTCAATGTCGGCATCGACAATCCGGAAGATCTCGAAACCTTCATCGAGAAGAAGCGCGAAAGCGGCGTGACGCTGTCGGTGCTCGGCTTCGGCCGCGGCAATCTCGATGACGCGACGATGCAGGCGCTGGCGCAGAACGGCAATGGCAATGCCGCCTATATCTCCAACTTCCGCGAAGCCCAGAAGGTGCTGGTGGAAGAGGGTGGCTCGACGCTCGAAATGATTGCCAAAGACGTCAAGATCCAGATCGAGTTCAACCCGGCTGTGGTCGCCGAGTATCGGCTGATCGGTTACGAAACCCGCGCGCTCAACCGCGAAGATTTCAACAACGACAAGGTCGATGCCGGCGATATCGGCGCCGGGCACACGGTAACCGCGATCTACGAAATCACCCCTGTCGGCTCGGGTGCCGAACTGGTCGATCCGCTGCGTTACGGCGCCGAGCCGGGGACAGACCCGGCCGCGGTCGCGACCATGAATGCGCCCACCGAGATCGCCTTCCTCAAGATGCGCTACAAGCTGCCCGAGAGCGATGTGAGCCAGCTCATCGAGCAGCCGGTGACGCCCGAAGTGGTCTATGGCGATATCGGCGACGTCAGCGACGACATGCGCTTTGCCGCAGCGGTGGCGGCCTATGGGCAGAAGCTCAAGGGCTCGAACTATGGCGGGGAAATGAGCTGGAGCGACATCGCCGAGTTGGCCCGTTCGGGCAAGGGCGAGGATGAAAGCGGCTACCGCGCCGAATTCATCCAGCTGATCAAGACGACAAGCCTGCTGCAGCCCGATACCGTTGACGTGGACACGACACGGCCCGACCCGGGCTGCATCATGGGCACGACTGGGGAATGCGCCCCGCAGCAGTAGTTTGCAGTGAGCTATCCGCAAAACGCGATCGTCACCCTCGGGCCTGACCCGAGGGTGTTTTCATTTGCAGACATCGCTCAGTCGACACCCTCCCCCTTGCGGGGAGGGA
>CBFGMY010000123.1:0-12555 GCA_965650055.1 uncultured Devosia sp. | reverse complement strand
TCTATGTGAAGGCGGGCGCCACCGTCGGCATCGGCGCCGGCCAGATGAGCCGGGTGGATTCGGCGCTGACCGGCCACCGCAAGTCGATCGATGCCGCCAAGGCGGCCGGCATCGAGGGCGCCCTGGCGCAGGGTTCTGTGGTCGCTTCGGACGCCTTTTTCCCCTTCGCCGACGGCCTTGAAGCCCTGGTCGCCGCCGGCGCCACCGCGGTGATCCAGCCCGGTGGCTCGATGCGCGACGACGAGGTCATCGCTGCCGCCGACGCCGCCGGCATCGCCATGGTCATGACCGGCATGCGCCACTTCCGCCACTAGGAACGCGCTGGCGGCAGCGGTTCTGCCCTCCTCCCCTTGAGGGAGAGGGGGCAGACTTCCAATGCCCCCAGCTCTCGCCAACGTTACCGCTGCACCTAGCGACCTGCTCACCACGGGTAAGAGCTTCCTAAGACTGGCGTGGCAGATTGCCGGCGTCGTGGTGGTGCAGCCGCGGCCTCGAGGCCCATCCATGCGGTTACCCATTCCCTCCGACCTCAGTGCCCTGCTCCAGGCCGGGCTTTGGCGCTCGGTGGGCTCGCTCGGCATCAAGGTCGCCACCGCCGGCCTCACCTACATCACCTATGTCGTGCTCTCGCGCACCATGAGCCCCAGCGAATATGGCCGCTTCGCCTTTGGCCTGGCTTTGGCGACGGTTCTGGCCATCGCCGCCGGCATCGGCCAGCCGATGGCAGTCCTCCGCCTGTGGTCGCAGGAAACCGTGGCTGGGGATCACGACCGAGCCAACAGGGCCGTGCGCGCCGGCTCGACCCTGACAATTGCGGCCAGCCTGGTCATCGCCCTGCTGCTCTGCGTCGTGGCCTTTGTCACCGTGCAGGTGGTCAGCTTCGATCAGACCGCCAATCACGTCTATGGCGCGGCCTTCCTGGTGCTGCCCATGGCGCTGGCCGAGTATAATTCCTCTGCCCTGCGCGCCCAGGGGTCGCTGTGGACCGCCCTGGTGCCGCGCGACATTTTCTGGCGCCTGGCCTTGCCCGCCGCGGTACTCGGGCTTTTCGCCATGGGCATCGTGCTCAGCGGCGCCGATGCGCTGGTACTGTCGGCGGCGCTGCTGGCCGGCATGCTGGCTTTGCAGTTCTGGCAGGCCATGCGCTCCGGCTATGTCCTCGCCCCCGTGGCCCATGGCGTCGGTGCCTACTGGAAGGACTGGGGTGGCATCAGCCGCTGGCTGATGCTCGGTGCGCTGATCGAGACCTTCGCGCTCAATGCCGACGTGATCCTTGTCGGGTTGATGCTCGATCTCGAAAGCTCCGGCATCTATTTCAACGCCTTCCGCACCGCCGGGCTGATGACGCTTTTCACCTTCGCCATCGAACTGGTCATTGCCCCCATGGTGGCGCGGCATTTCCACGCCGGCGAAATGCGCCAGGCCCAGGCCATCACCGCCCTGGGCGCGGGCGCTGGCTTCGTGTTTTCGCTAGTCGTCTTTGCCGCTTTCGCGCTGGGTGGCGAATGGATCCTGAGCCTCTTCGGTCCGGCCTATGCCCAGGGCACGCTCGTGCTGGTGCTGCTGTCGCTGGGCCTGTTGTTCGACGCCGCCACCGGTCCATCCAAGATCGTCATGATGATGACCGGGCACGAGCGCGCTTATGTCGCCATTTTCGGGCTCATCATGGGTCTCGGCTTCCTCGTGCAGATCGCCGTGATCCCGGCCTTCGGCATCGTCGGCGCCGCCGCGGCCAATATGGGCGCACGGATCATTGCCCAGGTCGCCATTGCGCTCTGGTGCCGGTTCCGCATCGGGCTCGATACGAGCCTGCTGGGCATATTTATGCTCCGTCGCACCGGCTGAGACGAACCGTACCCACGAGTACGGTTATGCTTGACCACCAAGCCTTCCCGGCTTAGAACCACTCCAAACTTCCCCTGCCGGAATAGAGCTATGACCAAGGCCCGCACGCTTTACGACAAGATCTGGGACGACCATCTGGTCCAGAACAACGAGGACGGAACCTCGCTGCTCTATATCGACCGGCACCTGGTGCACGAAGTCACCAGCCCCCAGGCGTTCGAAGGCCTGCGCATGAACAACCGCAAGGTGCGCCACCCCGAGCGCACCCTGGCCGTGGTCGACCACAACGTGCCCACCACCGACCGGTCTCTGCCCAATCCCGATCCGGAAAGCGCCATCCAGATCGCCGCGCTCGCCGAGAACACCAAGGATTTCGGCATCGAATATTTCGACCCCTTCGATAAACGTCAGGGCATCGTGCACATCGTTGGCCCCGAACAGGGCTTCACCCTGCCCGGCATGACCATCGTCTGCGGCGATAGCCACACCTCGACCCATGGCGCCTTCGGCGCGCTGGCCCACGGCATCGGCACGTCCGAGGTCGAGCATGTGCTCGCCACCCAGACGCTGATCCAGCAGAAGGCCAAGAACATGCTGGTGCGCGTGGACGGCAAGCTGCCGCCCCACGTGACGGCCAAGGACATCATCCTCGCCATCATCGGCGAGATCGGCACCGCCGGCGGCAACGGCCACGTCATAGAATTTGCCGGCGAGGCCATCGAGGCCCTGTCGATGGAAGGCCGCATGACGGTCTGCAACATGACCATCGAGGGCGGCGCTCGCGCCGGCCTGATCGCCCCCGACGAAAAGACCTTCGAATACGTCAAGGGCCGCAATCGCGCGCCCACGGGCAAGGCCTGGGACATGGCGCTCGACTATTGGAAGACGCTCAAGTCCGACGAAGGCGCGCATTACGACAAGGTCGTGATCCTCGACGCTGCCAAGCTGCCGCCCATCGTCTCCTGGGGCTCTTCGCCCGAGGACGTGATCTCGGTAACCGGCGTCGTGCCGAACCCGGACGACATCGCCGACGAGAACAAGCGCGCCAGCAAGTGGCGGGCCCTCGACTATATGGGCCTCAAGCCCGGCACCAAGATCACCGATATTCCGGTCGAGCGCATCTTCATCGGCTCCTGCACCAATGGCCGTATCGAAGACCTGCGTGCCGCCGCCGCCGTCATCGGCGACCGCAAGGTGGCTGCGGGCGTCAATGCCATGGTTGTTCCGGGCTCGGGCCTGGTCAAGGATCAGGCTGAAGCCGAGGGGCTCCATACCGTGTTCCTCAATGCCGGCTTTGAGTGGCGGGAACCGGGCTGCTCGATGTGCCTGGCGATGAACCCGGACAAGCTCAAGCCGCAGGAACGCTGCGCTTCGACGTCCAACCGCAATTTCGAGGGCCGCCAGGGCTTCAAGGGCCGCACCCATCTGGTGTCGCCCGCCATGGCCGCCGCCGCCGCAATTGCCGGCCATTTCGTCGACATCCGCGAGTGGCAGTAAGCCCTGCCGATTGGGGGGCGCGTTTCGCGCCCACCCTCGACGACATCGAGGCCCTGGCCAGCCAGGCCCTCAAGGAACTCCCCGAGCCCTTCAAGGGTCTGGCCGCCGACGTCACCTGTTCGGTCGCCGAATTCGCCGAGGATGACGTGCTCGAAGGCTTCGGCATGGAGAGCCCGTTCGAACTGATGGGCCTCTTCTCCGGCATTGGCATGACCGAGGACGGGGCCGTGCCACAGACCGGGCAATTGCCCAATACCGTCTACCTCTATCGCCGCGCCATTCTCGACTACTGGGCCGAGAATGACGACAACACGCTGGGCGAGGTCGTCACTCACGTGCTGATCCACGAGCTGGGCCACCATTTCGGCTTCTCCGACGAGGATATGGAAGCCATCGAGGCGGCCGCCGACACGGAATAGACGGCAGAACACCTGTAAAATCATGCGCTTCGCCAGCGGCCAAACCTTGCGTTAACGCGCCTTGCCTATGGTTGCAGCCCGAGGAGTGGACGCCTTGGCCCAAGTTGACGTGTTTTCATTTACAGCCGCCGTGACGGCGCTGCTGCTGGCCGGGGGGCTGCTGACCGCCTATGCGGTCAATCGCAGCCTGACCGCCTTTGGCTGGTGGGCCCTCACCTTCGTCCTTCTCGCCATCTGGCTGACGACGTCGACCCTGCGCCTCGGCGCGCCCGCCGCCTGGATCAAGTGGGTGGCCTGGGGCAGTCTCTATGCCGCGGCCAGCCTTGTTGCCTGGCGGCTCTACCGGGAAGGCGATAGCCGCGCCAACCCGCTCGGCCGCATCCTGGTGGGCACAGCTTTGCTGCTGGCCGTCTGCATCGGCCTGACCGCAATCGAAGCGCCGCCGCATTATTGGCTGATGCTCGGGCCCGTTCCCGTTCTCGTCTTCATGACCTGGTCCGCGGTGCTGGTGTTTCGGGCCGACGCCCGCGCCTACGGCCTGGCCATCATCGCGGGCATCGCCGCCATCGCCATACGCTCGATATTTCATCCGGCGGGGCTGGCGCGCTTCCTCAATCCACCACCACCGGGCGCCCTCCGCGGCGGCTTCGAGCCAGGCAGCAATCCCGGCCAGGGCATTCCGCTCGACCGTCGTCCGCCCATCAATGGCGTCATCGATTTCGGTCCGCCGCCCGGCCCGCATCCGCCGGTCGAGAGCGTCCTGACCGTGACGTTTATTACCGTCGCCGCGCTCCTGGCGCTCGCCGCCATCCTCGTGCTGCGCAATGTGCTGACCGAACTCAGCCGCATGCGGGAGCGCTCCACCACCGACGCCATGACGGGCCTGCTCAACCGCGTGACCTTCGAAGAGGCTGCCACCCTCCGGCTGAACGAGAGCGCTGCCCGCCCGGTCTGCCTGATCCTGTTCGACATCGATCACTTCAAACGCATCAACGACACGGCCGGGCATGCCGCGGGTGACCAGGTCATTGCCCGGCTCGGCCGGCTGCTGCGCGAAATGTCACTGACACATGGCATTGCCGGCCGCATTGGTGGCGAGGAATTCGCGGTCATCCTGGCCGGCGGGGACCTGCCTGCGGCCCAGATCTATGCCGAGGCGATCCGCTCGGGCCTGTCTGCCGCCGATTTTGGCGATGCTGTCGGCTGGGGGGTGACCATGAGCGCCGGCATTGCGCTGCACCAGTCCGGCGAGAGCCTGCATGGGCTGACGGCCCGGGCCGACAAGGCCCTCTATGCCGCCAAGGCAAATGGCCGCGATCGCGTCGTGGTCGCGGACGATCTGTCCGGGCCCGCCCCCGGGCAGGTTCGGCATACCGGTCTCAGAGCCACCGCTTGAGGGCGGGCGGTCGTGCGCTTGCTTCCGCGCCCCGAACGGACCCCACCGAACCAGACGAACGCCACCGCTGCCGCCTTACCCCTTTGTGAAAGGCCGGATGATTTACTGTCCGCGAGGCGGCATGGTATGGTTAATTTTCAGTACTTATGGATTTTCTGTCTATCGAGCGTCTCCGTTATGTCAAACGCCTGAATCCTCATCGCATTGAGGATTGGGCATAAGAACAACCAGATGGGAGCGAGAAATGACTATGCGATCCAAGACTGCCCTGAAGATCGTTCAACCTGAAATCGAGCATATGGAAGCCGTGATGCAGGACGCGGCAAAGCAGACTGCGCCGATGGTGCAGCGCCTGGCGGTGCATCGAGACCGCATCGACCTTGCAATCAAGGAACTTGAGAGCGAACGCTTCGACCTGATCTCACGACGCGAACTGGTGCGACGGCAATTCGAGGCCGTTAACCAGGCACTGAGCATGCATATCGACGATATCGAGGCCACCATGCGCCTCTATGAAGGCGGCCTCAATTCGCTGCCTGCCCCGGCGCAATAGCGCGCCGCCGCACGGGATTCGGCTCATGTGGGGGAGCCGGAGCCCTTTAGTCCCGCGGCACGAATTCGAACTCGGCCTCATTGCCACCCGACGGATCGTCCGAGACGCGCAAGGCCAGCTTGCCCTCGTCGAGTGCGGCAAACCACTCTTCCCAGCTCACCAGGTGGAAACCGCCGATCCGGTCAGGACCCTCATTGCCATCGGTATTGATGGCATGCTGGCCAAAAGTCAGCTGCAGCAGCGTCCGAATGCCGGTGCCGTCGGGTGTATCCAGCAACATTGGATTGCCGCCCCGGGCCTCGGCCCACTGGCGGATGTCGTCGCGGTTGGTGAGGATCTTGGCCATCGGTGCGGCTCCGTGCTGCTGTTGCACCAACAATAGCAGCCTCCCCTGCTTGGTTCCGCAACAATTCCCAACTTGCCCAGCGCCTGCTAAGACGCTGTCAAAGCTGGCGGAGCGAGCATGAACGGCAAACCCAACAAGATTTTTCTCGGCCAGATCGGCGCCGCCCACGGCATCAAGGGCCAGGTGCGCATCGCGGCCCACACCCAGGATCCCGAAGCAATCGGCCGCTACGGTCCGCTCGACACCGACCGGCCAGGTCTCACGGTCACCCTGACCAAGGTGCGGCTGCAGAAAAATGTGGTCATCGCTCACATCAAGGGCATTTCCGACCGCACCGCCGCCGAGCAGCTCAACGGCGTGAGCCTCTTCGTCGACCGCGACAAGCTGCCCGAGACGGAGGACGAGGACGATTTCTACCACACGGACCTGATCGGGCTCGAAGCGCGACTTGAAACCGGGGTGGTGATCGGCAAGGTCTCGGCCATTCCCAATTTCGGCGCCGGCGACCTGATCGAGATCCGCGATCCGCAAAGCGGCGACACCTATCTCTATCCCTTCACCAAGGCCGTCGTGCCCCATGTGCACATATCAGATGGCTTCCTGACCATCGTGGTGCCGCTGGACGCCGAAGAGGGCGAGGAAGAGCCCGATTGAGCTTTTCGGCCGCCATTATCACCCTGTTTCCCGAGTTGTTCCCGGGCCCGCTCGGCGCCTCGGTGCTCGGTCGCGGCCTGGCCGACGGCCTCTGGTCGCTGCAAGCCACGCAGTTGCGCGACTTTGCCACCGATCGCCACCGGACGGTTGACGATACGCCATCGGGCGGCGGCGCCGGCATGGTGCTCAAGCCCGATATCCTGGCGAAGGCGATCGACACTGTCTCGCCATCCGGCGATCCACGCCCCCGCATCCTGATGTCGCCGCGCGGCACGCCCCTGACCCAGGCGCGGGCGCGGGAGTTTGCGCTCGGACCGGGTGCCGTCATCATCTGCGGGCGCTTCGAAGGCATCGACCAGCGCGTCATCGATACCAGAGACCTCGAAGAGATCTCCATCGGCGACTATGTGCTGGCCGGCGGCGAAGTGGCCGCCATGGTGCTGCTGGAAGCCGTGGTGCGTCTGATCCCCGGCGTCCTCGGCAAGGCGGAGAGCCATGCTGACGAGAGCTTCGAGAATGGACTCCTGGAATATCCGCAATATACCCGCCCACAGAGCTTTGAAGGCGTCGATATCCCCGCCGTACTGACCTCGGGCGACCACGGCAAGATCGCCAAATGGCGTACCGAACAGAGCCAGGCGCTGACAGCGGCGCGCCGGCCGGATTTGCTGAAGAAGTAGACTTGCCACGACCTCGTCCTTCGACAAGCTCAGGATGCGGTCTACTGGGATACCGAGGGCGAAGTGGACCTCATGGTGAGCTTGTCGACCACGAGGTCGTGGTAGGACGGTGTCTTTGATAGTTTGATGACACCGAAACCCTAGACTCCCAGCGCTTTTTCCCCTATAGCCGCGCCACTATCTGCGTGGCTGGGCTAATCGGACCCGCTGCGCGCCAATAAAAAGACGACCAACCTCCGTTACCAACCAAGACCGGGCGACGAGCCGCTTGTGCTCGATAAACGCTCCTTTGAAAAGATTCAGAACGGAATCGACATGCCCAATATCATCGAACAGATCGAGGCCGAGCAGGTTGCTGCTCTCGCCGCCAAGCGCGAACTTCCTGATTTCACCCACGGCGACACCATCAAGGTGTGGGTCAAGATCCGTGAAGGCGACAAGGAACGCCTGCAGGCCTATGAAGGCGTCGTGATCGCCCTCAATGGCGGCGGCATCACCGCCAGCTTCACCGTCCGCAAGATTTCCTACGGCGAAGGCGTGGAACGCGTGTTCCCGCTCTATTCCCCGAACGTGGCTTCCATCGAAGTCCTCAAGCGCGGCAAGGTCCGTCGCGCCAAGCTCTACTACCTGCGCGATCGTCGCGGTAAGTCGGCTCGTATTTTCGAATCGACCAATTCGCGCACCAAGAAGATCGAAGCCGGCGAGCGCACTGCCGCCCAGGCTGCTCGTGAAGCCCGCGAAGCCGAGAAGATTGCTGCTGCCGAGGCTTTTGCCGCTGAGCAGGCCGCCAAGGACGCGGAAGCCGCAGCCGCTGCAAAGGCAGCCGAGGCCGCTGCTGCTGCCGAAGAGGCACCCAAGGCCGAGTAAGCCCTGGCGCATCGCTGAATTGAAGAACCCGGTCGCAAGGCCGGGTTTTTTGTTGGATTCACGTGAAACGCTCGCGCGGTGCCTGCTCGCCATTTCCGGCTTGTCCTCCTCCACCACCTCCGCAATAAGAAGCCTCCCGCCGCGCCCGCGAGTCTCCCATGCCCGTCTCGATTGTCACCTGGAACATCAATTCGATCCGCCTGCGCCTGCCGATGGTGCTCGATTTCATCGCCCAGCACGCACCCGACGTGATCATGTTCCAGGAGATCAAATGCCTGGACGATCAGTTCCCGCGCAACGCCTTCCGTGACGCCGGCTACCCCCACATGGCCGTGCATGGCCAGAAGGGCTATCACGGCGTCGCCATCGTCTCGAAGTTCCCGCTGACCGACGTCTCGAGCCGGATGTTCTGCGAGATCCCGGAATCGCGCCACATCTCGGCGCTGACCGATTTCGGCCACGGCCCGGTGACCCTGCACGATTTCTACATTCCGGCCGGCGGCGACGAGCCCGACCCCGAGATCAACCCCAAGTTCAAGCACAAGCTGGGTTTCCTCAGCGAACTGACTACATGGTTCAGCGAGCCCATGTTCCAGCGCGGCCATCTCATCGCTGGCGATTTCAACATCGCGCCGCATGAAAACGACGTTTGGAGCCACAAGCAGCTGCTCAAGATCGTCAGCCACACCCCGGTCGAGACCGAGGCCCTCAACGCCATCCTCAATGGCGGCCATGGCTGGACCGACCTGGTGCGCAAGCACGTGCCCTATGACCAGAAGCTCTATTCGTGGTGGAGCTATCGCAGCGCCAACTGGGAACTGGCCAACAAGGGCCGCCGCCTCGACCATATCTGGGCCACGGCGGACGTCGCCGAGCATTGCACCGGCACCGAAATCGTCAAGGCCTTCCGCGGCTACGCTCCGCAGCCCAGCGACCACGTGCCTGTCATCGCGCGGTTTGCCGGGGTCTAATCCGCCACAATGTGAATGTGAAACGGCTAGGCGGGCCTAAGCCTGCTTAATCGCCGCCCTTCATCTTGCGCCGCGCCGGCTCCAGCGCGCCCAGGTAATTGCCGAGCTCGCGCTCGACCCGGGCCACGGCGCGCTGCGCCAGGTCGGGGGATTGCTGCACAAGTTTCAGAAATGCCGTGCGCGGCACGAACAGGGTCTGGCTGTCGGTTACCGCTGTAATGGTGACGGGGCGTGGCTTGTTGAGGATCAGCGCCATGGCCGACACCACGCTCCCCGGCTCGGAAATGGCGTAGGGCTTGCCGGCGCCGGGGCCCTCGGGCTTGGCCTTGAGCGTACCCTCGATCAGCACGAAGGCGCCCAGCGGCACATCGCCGGCCTTGTAGAGCACGGCATCGGGATCGAAATGCCTGACGTCGCCGGCAAAGGCCAGCATGCGCCGCTGCTCGTCGTCGCAGATATCGAAGAATTCGGCCTGGGCCAGCGCCTCAGCCGCATCGTCCCTGATCATGAACCCATCCGGATGCCACCGGCTCCGCCGCAACGGAGCCGCTTCATCCTATAGGGCATTTTGTTTGGCTTTGTACTCGATTTTGTGGCGGTCCACGGCTTTAGGGCCCGCCCTCAAGGCACCAGCCGGTAGCCACCCTCTTCCGTGACCAGCAGCCGGGCATTGGACGGGTCCCGCTCGATCTTCTGGCGCAGGCGATAGATATGGGTTTCCAGCGTATGCGTGGTGACCCGGTTGTTATAACCCCAGACCTCCTTGAGCAGCACATCGCGGGTGATGGTCTTGGGCCCCTGGCGATAGAGGTATTTGAGGATGGAGGTTTCCTTGTCGGTCAAGCGCACCTTGTTGCCGTCATTGGCCTCGAGCAGCTTGGCCGACGGCTGGAAGCTGTACTGGCCGATGGTGAACACCACGTCCTCGCTCTGGTCGTGCTGACGCAAAGCGGCATTGATGCGCGCCAGCAGCACCGGAAAGCGGAACGGCTTGGTGAGATAATCATTGGCGCCCGAATCGAGGCCGCGGATCTGATCGGCATCGGTATCGTGCCCGGTCAGCATCAGGATCGGGCTCTTATAGCCCTCGCTGCGCAGCACCTTGACCGCTTCGCGCCCATCCATGTCGGGCAGCCCGACATCGAGAATCATCAGGTCGACATTGTTTTCGCGCGTGGCCTTGAGCGCGTCATTGGCGGTTCCGGCTTGCATGATCTCGAATTCGCGATGCGTTTCGAGCTGCTCGACCAGCGTTTGGCGTAGATCAGCGTCGTCGTCCACCAGCAGGATGCGTCGCTTGTTCATTGTTTTCTCCGGACTTTTCGCGTCGGCCCCGCCACAAGTCACAATATTGCGACGGGTTTTCGGCCAGCCAATCACATCGGCGTTACACACATGAGCAACGAGCGACGGGGCCCAGAAGTTGCAGCGCTTGCTGAACGAGCGTCCGGAGGCCGCCGGAAGACGGGCTAGGCGATCGCCGGCCGGTGGCCAAACAGCGCCGATCCGACCCGGACATGGGTGGCCCCCATGGCGATACCGACCTCGAAATCGCTGCTCATCCCCATCGACAATTGCGCGACGCCGGCGGCTCGGGCCAGCTCCGCCAGCTGGGCAAAATAGGGTCCCGGCGGTACGCCATCGGGCGGAATGCACATGAGCCCGACAATATCGAGCCCGTGCTCGGCCTGGCAGCGCTTGACGAAAGCCACGGTCTCATCTGGCGCGATGCCCGCCTTCTGCTCCTCGCGCCCGATATTGACCTGGACGAAACACGGCAGCCGGCGGCCGGCCCGCGCCATTTCTGCCGCAAGCATGCCGGCAAGTTTCTCGCGGTCGACGGTTTCGATAACGTCGAAGAGCGCCACCGCCTCGCGCGCCTTGTTGGTTTGCAGCGGCCCGATCAGATGGAGCGCCACATCGGGATAGGCCTGGCGCAGCGCGGGCCACTTGTCCTTGGCCTCCTGCACCCGGTTTTCGCCGAATACCCGCTGCCCGGCTGCAAGGAACGGCTCGATCGCCTCGGTTGCAAAGGTCTTGGACACGGCGACCAGGGTGACCGTCTCGGCCGGCGGGCCGAAGCGCGCCTGCGCCCTGGCGATGCGTTCCCTGATGGCGGCGAGGTTGCTGGCGGCGGAGTCCATGCTTTCGCCCTGTTCCTGTTGACCTTGGTGGGGATTTCTGGTGATGGTCCGGTAGCCAAAATCCCCCATAAACGCAAGCTATGCCGGACTTTACGCGGCGCCTGCGTCAGACACTCCCCGGCGCCACGCGCCAGTTATCCAAGGACGACATAAGTGAGCGGCGAACGCTACAATCCGCGCGAAATGGAACCCCGCTGGCAGAAGGTGTGGGACGACGCCAAAAGCTTCGTCAGCTCCAATGACGATCCGCGCGAGCCCTACTACGTCCTCGAGATGTTCCCCTATCCGTCGGGCCGCATCCATATGGGCCACGTGCGCAACTATTCCATGGGCGACGTGGTGGCGCGCTACTATCGCGCCAAGGGCCGCAACGTGCTGCATCCGATGGGCTGGGATGCCTTCGGCCTGCCGGCGGAGAATGCCGCCATCGAACGCGGCATGAACCCCGGCACATGGACGCGCCAGAATATCGAGGCGATGAAGGCCCAGCTCAAATCGATGGGCCTCGCCATCGACTGGACCCGCGAAATCGCCACCTGCGAGCCCGAATACTACAAGCACCAGCAGGCCATGTTCATCGACATGATGGCGGCGGGCCTGGTGACGCGCAAGAAGTCCAAGGTCAACTGGGATCCGGTCGACATGACCGTGCTGGCCAATGAGCAGGTCATCGACGGCCGCGGCTGGCGCTCGGGCGCCGTTGTCGAGCAGCGCGAGCTGACCCAGTGGTTCTTCAAGATCTCCGACTATGCCGAGGAACTGCTGGAAGCCCTCGACGGCCTGACCGAATGGCCCGAAAAGGTGCGCATCATGCAGCGCAACTGGATCGGCAAGTCCGAGGGCCTTCGCCTGCTGTTCGAACTGCTGCCGGGCAATGGCACGACGGCAACCAATGTGGACGTCTTCACCACGCGCCCCGACACCATTTTCGGTGCCTCGTTCCTGGCCCTGTCGCCCGACCATCCGCTGACGACGGAACTGGCCGCGACCAACCCTGCTTTGGCCGAGTTCGTCGCCGAATGCCATCGCCAGGGCACGGCCACCGAGACGCTGGAAAAGGCCGAAAAGAAAGGCGTCTTTACGGGGCTCCACGTGAAGCACCCGGTAAAGGAGGGCGCCACCCTGCCGGTCTATGTCGCCAATTTCGTGCTGATGGACTATGGCACCGGCGCCATCTTCGGCT
>CBFGMY010000122.1:0-12630 GCA_965650055.1 uncultured Devosia sp. | reverse complement strand
TGCAGGAGCTCGACGGTGAACATGCCGAGCTGGTCTTCCAGACGCGCGCGCCAGGTGAGCTGGATGGTGTTGCCGGGCTGGAGCACGGCGGCGAGGCGGCGGGAGCGGCCGCCCCTGACAAGGCCGAGATGACGCCCGCGTCCGGCCACCATGGCCTCGGCGATGACCGAGGTCTCGCCGTGACGGCGGACGCCGATCAGGAGGGCTTCACCGGTCCATTCCATCAGGCAGGCCTGAGGGGACGCGATATCGCAATGGCGCAGACGGCAATTGCGAGGATGGCCACGCCAATCTGGGCGGCAAAATCGAATGCCGTCGTCCGCCCCATCAGGCTGATCAAGATGAACGAACCCCAGACATAGGTCAGCATCGTGCCGGCTGCGAGCGCACTGCCATGCAGCCGGGTCCAGCGGACGGATCTGGTCCAGCGCAGAATGCAAAAGGCGGCAATAGCCAGCGCGGCGAGCTTCAGCGCCACACCACTCCAGTCCTCGGGGGCGGCGAAGAAGGCGCTGGATAGGACCAATGCGCCAAGGCCAATAGCCAGCGGGTTCGGCACCCAGCCATCCCCCGATGCGACGCGGATGGAGGGCCAACGCAGCGCCAGGGCAATGAGAGCGACAACGGCGAGGGCAGAGACCGCAAGGTGGGGCCAGGGCGCGACAAAGTGCTGCGTGGTCTGAAACTCATCGAGATACAGGGCGAGGCCAAGCACAAACAGGATGGCTACGCCAACCAGACCCAAGCGCCCCAGCCACGGCGCAGTTGCCACGTCGCGGCGGCAGATCAATTCCACGAGCAGGATGGGCAGGCAGATGCTCCAGATGAAATGGCCGCCGACGAAGACCAGAGCGTAGTGTGGGCTGAAGCCGGGCAGGAAGAGCGCGCTGAAATCCACCCCTCCGAAGCGGGGATTGAACAGCGACATTTCGATGAGGGCCGGCTGCAGCAGAGAATAGGCAAGCGCCAATAGCGCGATTGAGGGCCAGCCCCCGGCGCGCCGGCCCAGCTCGCGGACCAACAGCGCGCCGGCGCCATACAGCGGCACGAGGACAGGCAGAAGATAGAGCTCAGTGGCCGGGGAATTTCCCAGCACAAACTCGCCGACGAAGGGCGACAACAGCAGCAGGGTCAAAGCGGCCAACGACCGCTCGGTTTTGTGACTGGGCGGTCTGCTGTCTTCAGCTCTTCCCATGCGGGTATTCCAGGCCCATTTCGCGGTAGCGTTCGGGGTCGTCGCCCCACTTTTCGCGGACCTTGACGAACAGGAAGAGGTGGATCGGCACCTCGTACATCGCCATCAGTTCCTTGCGCGATTCCGCGCCAATGGCCTTGATGGTCTGCCCGCCGGCGCCGAGCACAATCTTCTTGTGGCTCTCGCGGGAGAGATAGATCACCTGGTCGATCTTGTAGGAGCCGTCCTTCTGGATCTTGAAGCTCTCGGTTTCGACCGTGGAATTGTAGGGTATCTCGTCATGGACGCGCAGAAACAGCTTTTCGCGCGTGATCTCGGCGGCGGTGATGGCCATGGTGAGATCGGTGAGGTGATCCTCGGGGAAGTGCCAGGGGCCAGGCGGGATGTGCTTGATGCACCAGTCCATGAAATCGCTGACGCCATAGCCCTTGAGCGCCGAAATCATGAAGGTGGCTTCGAAGCGCAGCTTGGCGTTGATGGCCTCGGAGAGCTTGAGCAGATCCTCGTTCTTGATCGTGTCGATCTTGTTGAGGATCAGGATGCGCGGATGATTGATGTTTTCTAGGCCCTCGATCAGCTTTTCGAGGTCGGACGTCAGGCCGCGATCGACATCGACGATGAGGGCGACGATGTCGGCATCCCCTGCCCCGCCCCAGGCGCTATCGACCATGGCGCGGTCGAGCCGACGCTTTGGCGCGAAAATACCCGGCGTATCGATGAAGACCAGCTGCGCCTTGTCGGTCGTGACAACGCCCCGCACCTGCGACCGCGTAGTCTGCGCCTTGTGGGTGACGATGGAGACCTTGGTGCCAACGAGCGAATTGAGCAAAGTCGACTTGCCGGCATTGGGCGCACCAACCAGGGCAATGAAGCCACAGGCGGTGTCGACGGGTTGGAGATCGGTCATCTGGTCGCTTCCTTCCACACCTTCTGGGCAATCAGGAACAGCTCGGCAGCCTTGTGTTCGGCGATCTTCTTGGAAGGGCCGGTGGCGCTGAGGCTATCATAATCACCCAGGGTGACAGTGATGGTGAATTCGGGGGCGTGATCGGGTCCGCTGCGCGCGGTCTGGGTATAGGTGGGTGGCTCAAGGCCACGGGCCTGGGCCCATTCCTGCAGGGTCGTCTTGGCATCGGCCTTGTTGGCCTGGCCGTCAGCCAGGAATTCCTCGAACATGCGCTCGACGAATTCATAGGCCTTGCCCAGGCCGCCGTCGCAATAGATGGCGCCGATGATGGACTCGGTGATGTCGCCAAGGATGGCTTCCTTTTCGGCACCGCCGGTGCGGGCTTCGCTGTCGCCCAGGTGCATTTCGGAACCCAGATCGAGCGTGCGGGCGATGATGGCGCAGGTTTCCTTGCGCACCAGGGTGTTGAGCGTGCGGCTCAGTTCGCCCTCATTGGCCTTGGGATAGCGGCGGTAAAGCATGTCGGCGACGACGAGGCCGAGCACGCGGTCACCGAGAAACTCGAGCCGCTGGTAGCTGCGCTCGATGCGCTTGGCCGGCGAGACGGCGCTGGAATGGGTGAGCGCGCGGCTCAGCAGGTCCGGATCGGCAAATTTGTAGCCGAGCCGGAACTGCAGCTTGTCGTGATTGCGCGCGCCACGGCTCACGGCGTCGCGGTACCGGGATACTGCTGGTCGCTGGAGACGCCCTGGAACATACGGTCCCAGCGCACATTGGCCGGCCACTGCCAGAGCTGCCACGGCGGAATGTTGTTGGTGATGGAGAAGAAGCGGAACTCGGCCTTGGCGATGAGGTTCACCGCCGGCACGTAGCCGACCTGGCTCAGCACGCGGCTATCGGCGGAACGGTCGCGGTTGTCGCCCATCATGAAGTAGTGGCCGGCAGGCACGACATATTCGGAGGTGTTGTCGAGCGGACCGTCGTCGGAGATTTCCTGGATGATGTGGGTTGTGCCTTCCGGGAAGGTCTCGCGGTAGACGGTGACGTCGCGGGTATCACCATTGCTGTCGGTGTCGGTTGCCGTGCCGATCTGCTCGCGCTCGACCATCGTGCCATTGATGTAGAGGCGGCCCTGCTTGACCTGGATGGTATCGCCCGGCAGGCCGACGACGCGCTTGATGTATTCGATATTCTGCGGCACCGGGCGGAACACGGCGACGTCGCCGCGATTGGGCTCGCGGCCGAAAATGCGATTGGCGATCGGCAGTTCGAAATCGAGCAGGGTGAAATCGCCGTAGCGGCCCAGCGAGAAGGAGTGCTTGCCATAGCCCCAGACGAACTTGTTGGCGACGAAGTAGTCGCCGATCATCATGGTCTGCTGCATGGAGGCCGTGGGGATCGAGAACGGCTGATAGAGGAACGAGCGCAAGACGATCGCGATCAGCAAAGCCTCGACCACGACAACGATGGTTTCGACCCATTCGTTGGACGCGGGCTTCTTGATGGACTTGTCGGCGGGCTGGCTCATTGATTTCCCCGGAAAGGTGGCGCGGCAGGGTTATGCCTTTGTCCCGGCGGGGTCAATCGGCAGGGTCGTCGGCCCAATCCGAAAAGTCTACAACTTTTCGGGGCCAGCAATCGGCAACGCTTCGATGACGACGAAGGCCTGGGCAAGACCTGCATCGTCAGTGATGGTGATGTGGATGTGGGGGACATGGCCCGGCGGCACAAGGCGGGCCAGTGCTTTTGCCGCGCCATTGGTCAGATGCATGGTCGGCTTGCCCGATGGCAGGTTCACCACGCCCATGTCGCGCCAATAGACGCCCCAGGAAATGCCCGTGCCCAGAGCCTTGGAACAGGCCTCCTTGGCGGCAAAGCGCTTGGCGTAGGAGGCGGCGCGCTGCGCTCGCCGATCGGACTTGCGACGCTCGGTTTCGGTAAAGCACCGGTTGGTGAAGCGGTCACCGTATTTGGCGAGGGTCTGCTCGACGCGATGAATCTGGATGAGGTCGGAGCCGAGGCCGATGATCATGGGGTGGCTCCTTTTCGAAGGGGATACCCCCTCCCAGCCTCCCCCGTATAGGGGGAGGAACCGCATCGAGTTTGTGGCGCCATGTTGCCAGATACACCGGCCGTGCCCCTCCCCCTGCCAGGGGGAGGCTGGGTGGGGGTATCCAGCAAAAAACTCACTTCACCCCCTGGATACCGCGGCTGCCTGGCTTGACGGCCGGGATGGCGGCCAGTTCGGGCGGCAGCTGGTCGGCGGGATAGGCGGGGACCTTGAATTCGATCAGCGATACCAAGGGAACGCCGACATCGGCTTCGCCGCCCGAACGGTCGATCAGGCAGGCGGCGGCGACGACATTGACGCCGATGCCGCGCAGGGCCTCGACGCATTCGCGGATGGAGAGGCCGGTGGAGACGATGTCTTCAACCACGATCACCTGATCGTCGGCGTTGATTTCAAAGCCGCGGCGCAGCTCGAACTTGCCTTCGACGCGCTCGGTGTAGAGCGCGGGCACGCCCAGATGACGGGAGGTTTCGTAGCCCGGGATGATGCCGCCAATGGCGGGCGAGACGACCTTGGTGACGCCGGGGAACTCGGCACGGATACGCTCGGCCAGCGCCTTGCAGAGCTTTTCGGTCTGCGCCGCGTACTGGAACACCCTGGCCTTTTGCAGGAAGACCGGCGAGCGAAGGCCGGACGACAGGATGAAATGACCTTCGAGCATGGCTCCGCAGTCGCGGAAAATGTTCAGCACTTCATCTTTCGTCATCAACAAATCTCCGGTCGACCTTGCCGTCCCATTCGAGGGTCGAAATCATGCCCGCTTCGCGGACGCCGGCGCGCTGGACGGCAGAAAGCCCCGGACTGCGCTTGAGCGTTGCCAGAACATCGGTGAGTTGCGCAAGGTCGCGCACCTCGATTTCGAAGATCATCTGGTGAAAGTCGGGTGAAATCATCCGCATCACCAGATTGTTGATGTTGGCGTCACAGGCAGCAATGGCCGAGGAAATCTGCGCCAGCGAGCCGGGCTTGTTCACCGACTCCATCGTGATGACGATGGGGTAGAGCTTGTCCTCGCCGCCCTTGAGGCTCCAGCGCACGTCCACCCAGGCCACGTCGCTGTCATGCTTGTCGGTGAGCGCATCGGAATGGATCGGATAGACCAGCATGGGCGTATCGGGCTGGAGGATGCCCACCAGCCGGTCCCCCGGCACAACGCCCTCGGCCGAGACGGTCACCGGCATATGGAAATCGAGCTGCGCCAAGGCGGCCTTGGCACGCGGGCCGGAGCGCTGGCCGCCGGGCACGCGGAAGCGGAAGAGATCGGTGGCACGCAGGGCAAACCAGCCGTCTGCCGTATCGGCGACGGGCAGATCGAGCTTGCGACGGCGCTTGCGCAGGCCCTTGAGCTTGGCGAGTTCGGCGCCGAGCGGTTCGGAGCCGATCTTGCCTTCGCCGACAGCGATCAGCAGGTCACGCCGGCCCGGTGTACCCAGAGCCTCGGCCAGGGCCTTGGCCTCGCTATCGTCGAGCATGACGCCTTCGCGCTCGAGCAGCATGTTGAGCACATGCTCGCCCAAAGCGAAGGCGCGCTGGGTGGCGGCATGACGCACGGCGCGCCGGATGGCGGCGCGGGCCTTGCCGGTGGCAGCAATGCCCAACCAGTTCACTGGCGGCAGGTGGTTCTGGTCGCGGATGATCTCGACTTCGTCGCCGCTTCGAAGCTGGGTCACCAGCGGCAGGATGGAGCCGTTGATCTTGGCGCCGACCGTAGTGTCGCCGATATCGGTATGCAGCGCATAGGCGAAATCGATGGGCGTGGCGCCACGCGGCAGCGCGATCAGCCGGCCGCGCGGGGTGAAGCAGAACACCTGGTCCTGGAACAGCTCGAGCTTGGTATATTCGAGGAAGTCCTCGGTGGAGGAATTGCCGGTCGTCAGGTGGCCGATGGTCTGGCGCAGCGAGCCATAGGCCTGTGATTCATGCTCGATGCGGCTGAGATCGGCCGAGGCACCGTCCTTGTAGAGGGCATGGGCGGCGATGCCGAATTCGGCGATGCGATCCATTTCCTCGGTGCGAATCTGCAGCTCGACGCGCTGGCGGCCGGGGCCAACAATGGTGGTATGGATCGACTGGTAATCGTTGTGCTTGGGGACCGAGATATAGTCCTTGAAGCGGCCGGGCACGACCTTCCAGCGGGTGTGGACGACGCCGACCGTGCGATAGCATTCCTCGAGCGAACCGACGATGACGCGGAAGCCGATCATGTCGGAGAGCTGTTCCAGCGCGATCGACTTGCGCTCGATCTTGTTGAAGATCGAGAAGGGTGACTTTACCCGCGCCTTGACCCGGGCGGTGATGCCCTCGGCGGCGAGGCGCTCGCTGAGCTCGGCCGAAATGGTCGAAATCGTCTCGCGATATTCTTCCTGCATCTCGTCGAGGCGGGCGACGATGGCCTGGTAATGCTCGGGCTGGAGAATCTTGAAGGAGATGTTCTCCAGCTCGTTGCGCATATCCTGCATACCCATGCGACCGGCGAGCGGGGCATAGATATCCATGGTCTCCTGCGCGATGCGCGTCTGCTTCTCAGCCGGCATGTATTGCAGGGTGCGCATATTGTGCAGGCGATCGGCGAGCTTGACCAAAAGCACCCGCACGTCCTGGCTGATGGCCAGCAGCAGCTTGCGCAGGTTCTCCGCCTGGGCCTCTTCGCGCGACACCAGGTTCAGCCGCTCGATCTTGGTCAGGCCATCGACGATGGTGGCGATTTCGCCGCCGAAGAGCTGGTCGATCTCGGCGCGCGTGGCGTCGGTATCCTCGATGGTATCGTGCAGCAGGCCCACCGCGATGGAGGCATCGTCGAGCTTGAGCTCGGTCAGGATGGCCGCGACTTCGAGCGGATGATTGAAGTAGGGATCGCCGGAGGCACGCTTCTGCGAGCCATGCTTTTGCATGGCGTACACATAGGCCTTGTTCAACAACTGCTCGTCGACGTTCGGGTTATAGGCCTGAACGCGTTCGACAAGCTCATACTGACGCATCATGGAGGATTGTCGCCGCTCGCTCGAAGAATCGAGCTTAGCGCTTTGAAAGAAAATGGGAAGGGCGGAGCGGGAGTATCTGAGTTGCGGGGCGATGGGAAGGGGCGAGGCCGGCTGGCACCAAGCCATTTCACCCACAGCGTTCCCTCGGACTTGATCCGAGGGCCATTCGCCGCCTGCGTCTTATTGAGGGTGGCCCTCGGGTCAAGCCCGAGGGAACGCCGGTGGGGATCAGACATGGTGCCCCAAAACGAAAACACCCCCGGCTCACGCCGAGGGTGTTGATTGGTCGCGAAAAACCAACAAATCAGTCGTCGCGGCGTTCCGGCGGGGCCAGGCTTTCGATGCCGCGCAGCAGTTCTTCTTCGCTGATGGTATCGAAGTTGATCGAATCGTCGCCATTGGCGCTTTCGATCAGCGGAGCGGCGTGCTCCTCGGGCTCGTCGACCTCGACATATTTCTGCAGCGAGTGGATCAGATCCTCGCGCAGGTCATCAGGGGAAATCGCGCCGTCGCCGATTTCACGCAGCGCCACAACGGGATTCTTGTCGTTGTCGCGGGAAACGGTGATCTGGGCGCCAGACGAAATCATGCGCGCGCGATGGGCGGCCATGAGAACGAGATCGAAGCGGTTTTCGATCTTTTCGATGCAGTCTTCAACGGTGACGCGTGCCACAAACGTCTCCAAAACTTATGGAATGAACGCCTCCCATACACGAGACACCCAGCCGGCACAAGGATTGCCTGCCCTCGCAGCACGCGCATGTGACATGCAGATGTCTTGTCCCCTGCGGGAAAACGTGCGAATAGCGAAATTAACATAATGTTCTCGGCGGAATTTAAGACATTAGCCGCTTGCGGCACAGGCTTTTCAGGCGGCGCGCCGCCAATCAGGAGATTGCGATGCCTATCGATCCGCGGGAAAAGATCGTTCTGTTTATCGATGGCGCCAATCTCTACGCCACGTCCAAGGCGATAGGGGTCGATATCGACTACCGGCGTCTGCTGGCCGATTTCAACGCCCGGGCCTATCTGCTGCGCGCCAACTACTACACAGCGCTGGTCGAAGATCAGGAATATTCCTCGATCCGTCCGCTGATCGACTGGCTGGACTATAATGGCTTCACGGTGGTGACCAAGCCGGCCAAGGAATTCACCGACGCCACGGGACGCCGGAAGATCAAGGGCAACATGGATATCGAGCTGTGCGTGGACGCGCTCGAACTGGCCCCGTTCTACGACCACATGGTATTGTTTTCCGGCGACGGCGATTTCACCGCCCTGGTCGCCGCCTTGCAGCGCAAAGGCAAGCGGGTGACGGTCGTCTCCACGCTGACCACGTCCACCCCGATGATCTCGGATGACCTGCGCCGGCAGGCGGACTTCTTCATCGATGTGGCGGACCTGGCAAAGACCGTCGGCCGCCCGCCGAGCACACGGCCTCCGGCGCCGGTGGTAACGCCGACGGTGGCGGCTGAGACGGAATAGGACTTGGGGCACGCCCTCGTGGTTCTGTTCTCGCGAAGAGCTAGCACCTCACCATGAGGGCTACCAGGAACTCTGTGTATCAACAGCCCTCATGGTGATGTGCGCTTCTTCAGCGCCTCGAACCACGAGGGCGTGGCACAAGCCTAGCCCCGGCCGCCTTCTTTCATGATGCGGGATTTGTCGCGGTTCCAGTCGCGATCGCGCTCGGTGGCGCGCTTGTCGTAGTTCTTCTTGCCCTTGCCAACGCCGATCAGCACCTTTGCGCGACCCTGGTCGTTGAAGAAGAGCTTGAGCGGCACGATGGTGTTACCGGCGCGGGCGACTTCCTGATCGAGGTGGGCCAGCTGTTTCTTGGACACCAGCAATTTGCGCGGACGCCGTTCTTCATGGTTGAAGCGGTTGGCCTGCAGGTATTCCGGGATATGGGCATTTATGAGCCACAGCTCACCCCGTTCAGGGGACGCATAGGATTCGGTGATCTGAGCCTTGCCCAGGCGCAAAGACTTGACCTCGGTGCCCGTCAGCACGAGGCCGGCCTCCATGGTCTCGCCGATTTCGTAGTCGTAGCGCGAGCGACGGTTTTCAGCCACGAGACCGTGGCTGATGATGCCGTTCTTGCTCTTGTCGTTCTTGGGGGCCATCGGCTTTAGATAAGACCTGCATGGCGCATTGCAAAGTCCACGGCTTCCTCGGTCGCCTTGGCGACGGGGACCAGCGGCAGGCGCAGTTCGTTGGCGCAGCGGTTGAGGCGGCTCGCGGCATATTTCACCGCCGTCGGATTGGGCTCCATGAACAGGTTCTTGTGCAGGTGCACCAGCTTGTCCTGCACCAGCAGCGCCCCCTTGAAATCGCCGGCCAGCGACAGCTCCTGCATCTGCGAGCAGAGGCGCGGCGCGATGTTGGAGGTCACCGAAATGCAGCCATGGCCGCCATGGGCGTTGAAAGCAAGCGCGGTGATATCCTCGCCCGAGAGCAGGATGAAATCCTTGCCCAGCTTGTCGCGCTGCAGGCTGGTGCGGCCCAGATCGGCCGTCGCATCCTTGACGCCGATGATGTTGGAATGGGCTTCGTGCAACCGCGCGATAGTGTCGACGGTGAGATCGACCACGGTGCGGCCGGGCACGCTGTAGAGGATGACCGGGATGCCCACCGCCTTCGCCACAGCCGAGAAATGCTGGAACATGCCCTCCTGGTTGGGCTTGTTGTAGTAGGGCACGATCGACAGCACGGCATCAGCGCCGGCTTCCTCGGCGAACTTGGCGAGCGACACGGCTTCGGCGGTGGAGTTGGACCCTGCCCCGGCAATCACCGGCACGCGCTTGTTGGCGACCTCGATGGCGATTTCGACGACGCGGCGGTGCTCTTCGTGGCTGACCGTGGGGCTTTCGCCCGTGGTGCCGACCGGCACCAGGCCGTGCGTGCCCTCCGATATCTGCCAATCGACAAAGCTGGCGAAGGCTTTCTCATCGACATTCCCATTGAGCATGGGAGTGATGAGCGCCGTAATCGATCCTCGCAGCATTGTCGAAATTTCCTCAGTTGGATTGCCACCCTGCGGTGGCTGGATGGCGTGAGCCGCTTGAAGCGGTCCGCTTTGAGTGGCGCACCATACTTTCACTTGCCGACCACGACAACGTTTTCGTTGGCTGCATTTCCCGGCATTGTCGGTTGGCGATACGTGCTGGCAGCGCTTCAGGCGAAACCGCTTGAGACATGGCGGCCGTTCCCTCTAAATGGCCCCGCCATGCCTCGCCCCAGAACCGTTTCCGCCGACCATCCGCCCTTTGCCGCCCTGCCGGTCACCCATGTGACGCTGGGCCCCCGGCTTCGCGCTGCGGTGCATGTCGCGGGCACGCTGTCGAGCCGGCGGCTGCCGGTCCTCTGTATTCCCGGCTATCAGCGCAACATGAGCGATTTCACCGAATTCGCCGATTACTTTCGCCGTATGGGCCGCGGGGAATGGCCGGTGGTGCTGCTCGACCTGCCCGGCCGGGGCCGAGCCGACGACCGTGCCAAGGACAGCGACTACAGCTCGCTGGCCGATGCGCGCGACGTCGCGTCGGTGATGGCCGCGCTGGGCATCGGCAAGGCGGTGGTGCTGGGTCAGGGACATGGCGGGCAAGTCGCCATGGCGCTCGCTGCAAGCCACCCGCTGCTGATTGCGGGCACCGTGCTGCTCGATGCTGGACCGGTCATCGACTCGCGCGGCATCGTGCGCCTGCGCAACAACCTGGCGCATATCGAGGCGCTGCGCGGCGCCAAGCCAGTAGCATCAGGGTTTCGCAAGATTCTGGGCGGCGACTATCCGGGCCTGCCCGATGATCGGCTCGACGCATTGGCCGGTCGCAGCCACATCATCGACAAGCGCGGGCGCGCGCGACCGCTCTTCGATCGGCGGCTGATCGAGGCACTGGCCAGCATCAATTTCGACGACGTGCTGATGGCGCAATGGCCGCTATTCGACGCCCTCACCTGCGCACCGCTGATGCTGCTGCGGACGCAGTTGACCGACCAGTTGCGCCGCGAAACCTACGATGAAATGGTGCGGCGGCGGCCGGATGCGGTGGCGCTGACAATCGCTGGCCAGGGATCGCCGGCGCTGTTTGACCAGCACGAGGAAATCGAGGCCGTCGCCGAGTTCGTGACGCGCACCAGCACGCAATTGCTGGGCCGGACCGGCTAGACGCGGTTCGACAGCCTTGGCGGAGCGCCGGCGCTGGCCGCACTCAGTTCCGTGGCCTGCTCGACCCAGCGCTCGCGGCGAATGCGGCCCTTGAAGGAAAGCTGGGCATCGACCCACTCGACATTCGCCTTGGTCCAGCCGGCGATCTGGTCGATGTGGAATATCCCCATCGCATAAAGCGACGCTTCAATTTTCGGTCCGATTCCCTTGATCTGCTTGAGGTTGTCTGGTTGACCGTCGCGAGGTTGATCGAGTGCAACGGGCTTGGGATCGGCTGACTTGGCCTTGCTGGCCGGCTTGACATGCACCGTCGCGGGAGGCGTTGGCGACGGTCCCGGCGTAGCCGAAGCAACCGCCGCGATACCGCTCCGCGGCGGGCTGGCCACCGGAATTGGCGCCACATTCCGAGCCGGTGGCTCGTCGCCGGCACTGGCGGCTAGGCGAGCGGCTGAGCTGCGTGGCTTGCGCAGGTCGGGCGACGTGGCGGCGACGGCGGCTGTCGGCGTAACCTGTCTGGTGCCGCGACCAGCATGGAGGACTATGCGGACGGCATAACCAAAAGCGCAGCCCAGCAGATAGGCCGCCAGCAGCAGCAGCGCCGTCTCGGTGATGTGAGCCAGGTTGGTCATCACTGCATCACGCCTTTGGCGGCGTGAAGCTGCGCCAGCCGACGACGATGCCGATCAGCCCCACCCCGGCGAGGTATGGCCAATAGGCCACTACCAGATAGGGTAGCGAAGCCCAGTTCACCGCCATCGCCAACCTGCCTCAATAATGCTGCGGTATGATGGTCACGACAATGCGCCGGTTGAGGCGCTTGCCTTGTGCCGTTTCATTGTCGCCGATCGGGGCGGTTTCGCCATAGCCCACGGCGTAGAGCCGGCCTGGAGTCACCCCGCGAACCACCAACGCGTTGACCACCGCTTCGGCCCGAGCCACCGACAGAGCCATGTTGAGCCCCTCGTCACCATCGGCGTCGGTATGACCCTCGATGTGAACTATGGCATCGGGACAGGCCGCCAGATCCAGGGCCAACTCATCGAGTGCCGCCTCGGATTCGGCAGCAATCAGCGCCGCCCCCGACTGGAACAGGATGGAATTGCGCGCGGAAAACTCCGAAACCGGCGCCGAGCAGGCACTGGTATCGACCGGCGGAGGGGTCGCCGGTTGGGTCGGCGGCGCCACCGGCTCCGGTTCGGGCGGCGGGGGAAGCAGATCGATCTGAGTGGTCCAGGCTGCGGCATCGGGCGCGGCCGCAATCGCTGCCAACACGGCGTCGCGGGCTTCCTCATTGGCCGCAGTGCCACG
>CBFGMY010000121.1:0-12656 GCA_965650055.1 uncultured Devosia sp. | reverse complement strand
GCAATGGTGTGGCCCAGGTGAATGGCCTCTTCCATGTCGTGGGTCACCAAAACGTTGGTGGTGCCGAACTGGCGCTGTATGGCGAGCAGATCTTCCTGCGCCTTGGCCCGGATCACCGGATCGAGCGCGCCATAGGGTTCGTCCATCAGCAGGATATTGGGCGAGGCCGCGAGGGCGCGCGCCACCCCGACGCGCTGCTGCTGGCCGCCCGAAAGCTCATGCGGTAGCCGATCGCGGAACTGGCCCGGATCGAGCTGGAAGAGGCTGAGCAGTTCATCGACGCGGGCGGCGATCTTGGCCTTGTCCCAGCCGAGCAGCTTGGGCACCGTCGCGATATTCTGCCCCACGCTGCGATGTGGGAACAGACCATGCCCCTGGATGGCGTAGCCGATGCGCCGGCGCAGCTCGTAGGCTGGAATGCCCGCAATATCCTCGCCATCGATGCGGATATGGCCCGAGGTGGGCTCGACCAGCTTGTTGATCATGCGCATCAGCGTGGTCTTGCCCGAGCCTGACGTGCCCACGATGACGCAGATGGTGCGCGGCTCGATGGTGAGGTTCACGCGATCGACCACGACCGTGCCGTCGTAGCTCTTGGTGATGTCGTCGATCTCGATCATGAACCACGCTTCCCTTGAGTGACGCCAAACGCGGTAGATCTTGCGCCTCCCTCCCCCTTGAGGGGAGGGATCGAGGGAGGGGGTCCATCAGTGGCCCACAGATCTACCCCCTCCCCAGCTCTGCTGCGGCCCTTCGGGCCGAGCGGCGCTACCCTCCGCTCAAGAGGGAGGGTGGGCAGGAACCGAAAGTTCAGGGCGATGTTGAATGCCACATTCATCGCCGCCCTCCCCGGCTGGTCATTTCCACCAGCGCGTCGAGCACCACTGCGGCAGCAAAGGCCAGGGCTACCGTCGGCACGGCGCCCAGCAGGACGAGGTCCATGGCCGTCTGCCCGATGCCCTGGAAGACGAAGACGCCAAAGCCACCGCCGCCGATCAGCGCGGCGATGGTAGCCAGGCCGATATTCTGCACCAGCACGATGCGGATGCCGGTGAGGATGACCGGGAAGGCCAGCGGCAGTTCGACTTGCACCAGCCGCTGCGTGCCGGTCATGCCCATGCCCTTGGCGGCATCCACCGCTGATGGCGATACGCTTTGCAAGCCGACCACGGTGTTGGACACGATGGGCAGCAGCGAATAGGCGAAGAGGGCCACCATGGCCGGCGCCGCCCCGATACCCGAAATGCCGATCTCCGACGCCCCCGGCACATTGGCGGCCACCCAGGCGAGTGGCGCGATCAGGAGACCAAACAGGGCGATGGAGGGGATGGTCTGAACGATGTTGAGCACATTCAGCACGGCCGCGCGCAAGGGCCGTACCTTGTAGCAGAGGATGCCGACCGGCACGCCGACGACCGTGGCGATCGCTACGGAGCCGAAAGCCAGTGCCAGGTGGGTGCGCGCCTCGGCCCAGAAGGCGGGGGCCCGCGTGCTGTATTCCTTGAGCATGGAGAGGTCGTTCCAGCTGCCGCTCCACAACAAGGCCGCGCCCGCGATGCCGACCACGAGCAGGATGGCGATGCGGACGAGCGGCGCCAGGCGCAGGCGGGTCAGCGCGTCGGTCACCAGCAAGGCAAACGCAAAGACCAGCAGCCAGAAGCCAGCACCAGGCGAAACGCGGGCGAAGGTGTCGCCTTCTGGGGTCAGATAACTCCCGGACCAGCCGACGGAAATGAAGAGTATGGCCAGCACAAGGAAGGCGGCCGCCAGTTTGACCAGGATCTGAAAGCGCAGCAGCGCCACCACGAAACCGACCAGCAGCGCGGCAATGAGAAATGCCGATGGCGCGGCAGGCAGCGCGTCCAAGACGGACTTCGGCTCGCCCGGCACAATGCGATTGGCGCGAAACAGTGCGAAAGGCAGCGCGGCGCCGGCCGCTGTTATCAGCGCGATGAGGACGCCGAGCTTGTCGAGCGAAAGCCAGGCGGGGCGGTCTGCCGAGGTCGTGGTATCGGCGATGCTCATGCTGGCTCCGGGTTTCGCGTATGCGGAGGCTTACCCCCACCCTCGGTCCCTCCCCACAAGAGGGAGGGAGGCGATGGGGCGACGTGCCGTGGCACAATAGTACCGCGCACGCCGGACAGACTTCCCTCCCCCTTGTGGGGAGGGAGTGAGGGTGGGGGTTGAAGGTCCCCCACCCCGGTTCGCCTTACTTCAAGAAGCCGCCCTTGGTCAGGTAGTCGGTGGCCACGGCAGCGGCGGCTTCGCCGCCGACCTGGACGCGACCGTTGAGGTCCTGCAGCACTTCGAGCGTCAGGCCTTCAAACACCGGCTTGAGCAGCTCTTCGATCTGTGGGTATTCGGCCAGCACTTCCTCGCGGATGATCGGCGCGGGCTGGTAAACCGGCTGCACGCCCTTGTCGTCTTCGAGCACCTTGAGGCCCGAGGGGGCGATGCCGCCGTCGGTGCCATAGACCATGGCGGCGTTGACGCCGTTGGTCTGCTGCGCGGCGGCAGCGATGGTCGCGGCCGTATCGCCACCGCTGAGGGTCACGAGCTGGTCGGGCTTGAGGGTAAAGCCATAGACTTCCTGGAACTTGGGCAGGGCAGCCGGCGAGTTCACGAACTCGGCGGAAGCGGCAAGCTTGACCTCGCCACCGCCGGCAACCCAGGCACCGAATTCGGTGAAGGTATTGAGCTTGTTGGCTTCGGCCACATCGTTGCGGACGGCGACGGCCCAGGTGTTGTTGGCCGGCGAGGGGGTCAGCCAGACGATCTTGTTGGCGTCGAAATCGAGCTTGGCGGCTTCGGCATAGGCCGAGGCAGCATTGTTCCACAGCGGGTCATCGGCCTTCTCGAAGAAGAAGGCGGCGTTGCCGGTATATTCGGGATAGATGTCGATTTCGCCGGCAGTGATGGCCTCGCGCACGATGGGCGTGCCGCCCAGCTGGATGCGGTCCTCGACCGGAATATCGTTGGCTTCGAGCACCTGCTTGATGATGTTGCCCAGAACGCCGCCCTCGGTGTCGATCTTGGACGAAACGACGACCTGGGCATTGGCTGCGGTCAGCGTGATGGCGAGTGCGGCAACGGCGGTCAGCAGCGTGGAAGTGAGGCGCATTGGTTTCTCCGTTTTCTCCGGGCCTGATCGTTGAGACCTAAATCCCGGCTGTCCCTAGGGTAATCCTTTGGCAGAATTGGGCGAGGCCGCACGTGCTAGGCGACTGGGCCCAGCGCGAAAAACTCGTCCAACTCCATAATCGTCGAGTGAGAAATTAGTTCGTTCATCAGCGCGTCAGAGGCGAGGGCCTGTTCGACGGCTTCCACTTCGGCCGATAGCGGCCGATCCTGCCAGTATGTGTCAGCATGCTGGCGCACCAGCCGGTAAATGATGGCCGGGACATTGCCGGGCGTATCGCCGGATATGTCCATGGCCTGCGCCGCCAGCATGGCTTCGAGGGCTGCGAGGCGCCGCAGGGCCAGCACCTGGCGCTCCAGCCGCTCCACCACCAGCGGCAGGAAAGCCGCTTCGTCCTCCAGCCCACCGGCCACGACCATGGAATTGGCCGAGATGGGGTTGGTCATGGTCAGCACGCGCGCAAACAGCTCGCCGGCCAGCTTGATGATGGGCCCGAAGCCGGTGGCGATGGCGCCGGGCTTGACCAGATTGACCGGCAGGTCACGCCGGCCGCCATTGCCCAGCAGCACGCAGCGATTGAAGGAATTGCGCGCGATGTGGGCCAGGCCCAGCTGCGCGGTCTGCAGGAACACCGTGACATCGAGCGGCAGCGAACCGCCCGAGGTCAGCACCTGCCCGCCGGCGACCACAGGATTGTCGTCCGTCCGGCCGGTGGCGGCCAGCAGGATCTTGCCCGCCGCGACCAGCGTCTCGAAGCCGGTGGCGAACACCTGGCTCATCATGCGCAGCGACAGCGGATCCTGGATGTGGGTGGCGTTGGGCCAGTCCCAGCCCATGGCGTTGAAGTAGAGCCAGGCGCCGATGCCGGCTTCGCGTTCGGTGCCGACGTGGGCCACCGCCTTCCACGGATCGCGCGAGGCACCCAATGCCCCGGCCGTCGTGAGCCCGGTCGCCAGCATGACGCGCACCGCGCCCGCGGCCTCGCGAATGGCGCTGGCCGCGGCGGCATAGCCCACCGCATTGGTCGATATCGAGGCAAGACTGTCGCGCGGCGCCAGGCGGAAGGCCTTGAGGCCAGCGGCGGCCAGGGCATCGCCGGCCGGCTGGCGGCGGCCGTCGAACACGGCTTCGCCTGCCCCGGTCAGCACGGCGCCGATCTGACCCATCAGGCCGATATCGGCGCAGCCGATCGAGCCGGTGCGACGAACCACGGGAACCACGTCGGCCGAGAGCAGCGCCAGATAGGCATCCACCAGATCGGTGGTGCAGCCCACCCGTCCGGTCAGCGCCATGTTGACGCGGATCGCCATGGCGATGCGGACGATCTCGCTGGAAAAGGCCTCGCCGGTGCCGAAATGGTGGGCGCGGACCAGACCCATATTGAAGGTGTCGAGCTGGTCATCGGTCCACTCGACATCCTTCATGGCACCGACGCCGGTGGTCGAGCCATAGACGGGCTGGTGGTTGGCGATGGCCTCTTCGACCACGGTGCGCGCCTGGGCGACCCGTACCAGGGCATCGGCGTCGGCCACCAGGCGGGCCTTGCGCGCGCCGATCCGGGCAATGTCGGCAAAGCTCAGCGGCTTGCCGCTGAGGGTGATGGGCGCGCCGAACACTGTCATCGCCAGATCATTCATGGGGCCACGCTATTGGATAGACTCTGAACATGGGATATCCCAAATGTTGAACAGGCTATGCGGTTTTTGTGTGCACCGTCAGGGCCTGCTGCAATGGTGGGCAGATGGATACGGCAACGCTGATCGCGATGGAAAGCGTGCTGCAGACGCGCAGCATCAGGGCCAGCGCCCGCAACCTCGCTCGGCCGGCGTCTACGATCGCTGCATCTATAGCCCGGTTCGAGGCGGAAATCTCGGTGCGCCTGGTCGAGCGGGCCGGCTCGGGCCTGGTGGTCAGCCTCGAGGCTGTCAGGCTTGAACCCGAAATTGCCGCAGCCGCCGACCTGGCGCGTCGCATATCGCCAAGGCACGCGATCAAGCTCGAGGCGCTCCGCCGCTTCGCTCAGGTCGCCAGCCAGGGCAGCATCCGCCGCGCGGCGCGCGAACTCGGCCTGGGCCAGCCGCAACTGACGCGCCAGATCGCGCAGCTTGAGGCGCTGCTCGGCGTGGCGCTGCTGCGGCGCGGTAATGATGGCTCGAGCGTGACGGTCGAGGGCGCGCGCGTCGCTGCCGCAAGCGAGAGCCTGCTGGCGGCGTGGCACCGCCTGTCGCGCGCCTCCGAGGAGCGGTTCCACAAGAGCGCGGCGACCACGCGGCTGGGGTCGGTCATTCCGCTGGGCTATGAAAGCGAGATCGCGCGGCTGTTGGCCAACCTGGCGGCGCGCTGGCTGGCCGAGCGGCCGCGCGCACCGCTCTTTGTCAGTTCCACCACCGCCGAAGACCTGCTGGCCGGGCTCAAATCGGGCCTGTTCGATGTGGCCTTCCTCGATACCGAGCATCTCCCGGCCGATCTTGATGGCGCGGTGGTGGGGCGGACGCCGCTGGCCGTCGTCGGGGTGCCCGAGGGGCATGCAAGCATTGCCGATGCCCTGCTGGCCGCGCCACTGGCCGTGCCCAGTGCCCGCAGCGGCCTGCGGCAGCGCATCAATGCCATTCTCGACCACCACCTCAACGAGACCGAGCGGGGCGCCCTGCGGCTGATCGAGATCGACTCCATCCCTGTCATCCTCAACCTCGTGCTGCATCACGGCTTCGTCTCGGTGCTGCCACAGGCGTCGGTGGCGCGCATTCGTGGCGACCTGCGGCAATTGCCGCTGGAGCCGCGCTACGACATGAACTTCTGGCTGTGCTGGCCGCGCGACAGCGGCGAGGCGCTCGGCCGGGCGATCCTCGCCACCCTCAACCAAAGTAGCGCGCCAGAAGGTCTAATTGCCAAGCCCGACGCTTGAGCGCCTCATCAGGCAGCCCAAAACCATTGCGTAGTCGAGATGCTGCCCGTCGATCACCCCTACCGTGCCGCGATCATGGACGAGGTCCATGCGCGACCCGTCGACATCGTCCCCGAGACCTGCCGCCTGCGGCGGCTGGTCTTTATGACACCCACCGAGATCGGTGCAACGCAGCGCGTGCTGCTGCGCTTTGCCGATTTCTGCCGCAGCATCGGCGCTCCTGCGCCCAAGGCGGGTGACCGCCAGCACGGCTTTGCCACGGCGGAGCGCCACGCGACCTGGGAATTCCACACCGAGTTCGTCACCGTCACCTGGCGCGCCGATCTCGCCGACAGGCAGAACTGGCCCGACGATATCGGCCTCGACATGCTGGACGATGCCCTGTTGATCGGCGCCATGCGGATCGACGTCATCGCCGACGGCTGCATCCCGGAGCGGCTGGTGCCCGGCTTCAGTCTGGCCAGCCTCTGCCTCGCCGATATCGAGGGCGGCAAGGCGCAGGTGGCGACCGATTTCGTGCCCGATGCCGATACATTCACCCGGTTCGAACTCGCGGCGGGTGGCCTCACCACCCTGCGCCGCTCGATCATCGTACGGCGTCTGCTCGAAATCGAAACCTACCGCACCATGGCCCTGCTCGGCCTGCCGCTCGCGCGCAGCGTGTCGCCCGAGCTGCGCGGCATCGAGATCGAACTGACCGGACTGGTGGAAAGCCTGTCGGCCGCAACGACGCCGGTCGCCGTGCAAACAGCGCTTGTGGCGCTGCATGCGCTGTCGGTTCGCTCCGGGCAGCTGTCGGAGCGGCTGGGCTACCGCTTCGCCGCCGGCCACGCCTATGGCGACATCCTGCGCATGCGCCTTGCGGGCCTGCGCGAGAGTGGCACGACGCGCGGCTCTACCCTGACCCACTATATCGGCAATCGCGTCGATCCGGGGTTGGCCACCTGCGCGGCCATGGAGAAGCGCCTCGCCGTGCTCTCGGCCAAGATCGAGCGGGCCATTGGCCTGCTCGATGTGCGCATCGGGGTGGATATGCAGATGCAGAATGCCGCGGTGCTGGACAGTATCGCGCAGACCGCGCGCAGCCAGTTCCTGCTGCAGCGGACGGTCGAGGGACTGTCCACCATTGCCATCAGCTACTACCTGCTCGGGATCCTCAGCTACGCCCTGGCCGGTCCGCTGGAAGAGCTGCACTGGCAAAAGACCATGACGCTGTCCATCGCCGCGCCCTTCGTGGTGCTGGGCGTGTGGCTGATGGCGCGGGCCGTGCGGAGCGCCCACACGCCGCAAACGCTAAAGTGATCGCTTAATCGTTTGGCGGCGCACCAAACCATGTTACTAAGGCGAGCACTTAACTGAGGCATGATCATGGCCAGGCTGCTGTGGACCATCATCGAGAACCGCAAGCGCGCGTGGATCGCGCGGCTGGACCGGCTGGGCAAGCTGCTCGCGGGCTGACCACTACTTCATCCAGAACATCGGCACCAGGTCGGTCGCGACAGGCTCATTCTTGTCGTTGGTCGCCATCACGTCGGCCATATGGGCCCACCAGCGCTGCATGATTGCCGTATTGGGCAGGTCGGCCATCGCGTGGTCCACGCGCCGCCACAGCACGCCAAAGAGGATGTTGGTCTCTTCGTCGAGATGGATCGAATAGTCCTTCACGCCCGCTTCATGCAGCAGGTCGACCAGCTCAGGAAAAATCTCGTCATGGCGCTTGCGGTATTCGGCGGCCATGCCGGGATTGAGCTGCATCTTGAAGGCATGCTTTTGGTAGCCACCATCCTCGATCATGCGCGCTGCCTCCACATGCGGAACAGGATGGGCAGCGCGATGACGACGATCAGCAGCGTGCCGGTGAAGATGGTCATGACGATGCCCGGGACGTTGAGCAGGCCCAGGCCGAAGGTGACAAGCCCGACGATCAACGCCGCCAGCACGACGCCCAGGATCGATCCGGCGCCGCCCAGGATCGACACGCCACCCAGCACCACCATGGTGATGGCCTCGAGTTCGAAGCCCTCGGCAATAGACGGACGGGTCGAGCCCAGCCGCGCCGTCAGCAGCACGGCGGCGATGCCGCTCATCAGTCCTGTCAGGCAGAACAGGATGAACTTGATACGATCGACGCGGACGCCGGAGAACTGCGCCGCGACATCATTGTTGCCGATGGCAAAGACACGGCGGCCGAAATTGGTGCGGTGCAGCAGCACCCAGTAGATGACGGCGCAAACGAGGAACAGCACCAGTTCGAACGAAATCACCCACCAGACATAGCCCTGTCCGAACCAGGAGAAGCTGGCCGGATAGCCCTTAAAGCTCTGGTCGCCCAGGATGATGAAGGCGATGCCGCGGAAGAGGCTCATCGTGCCGATGGTGACCACGATCGATGGCAGCTTGAGGCCGGTCACCAGGAAGCCATTGAAGGCGCCGCAGAGTATGCCGACGCCAACACCGACGGCCACCAGACTGGGCGTATCCGCACCATATTGCAGGGCCAGGCCCATCATGGTTGAGGCCAGTGCGATGATCGCAGCCACCGACAGATCAATCTCACCGGCAATGATCAGCAGCGCCATGGCCAGCGCGATCAGGGCCTTTTCGGTGAAGTTGAAGGTGAGATCGGAGAGGCTCCAGGCATTGAGGAAATAGGGCGAGGCGAACGAATTGAGGATGAAGATCGCGACAGCCACAAGGATGAGCAACGACTCCCAGCTCAGCACAGCGGACTTGAGCGGGTTGTCGAGACGGTTGGGCAGGCTGCGATGAAGGGGGGTGTCGGTCATTTGTAAATGTGCCCGATGATGGAGAGCCACAGTGCGAGCCTCCCTCCCCCTTGAGGGGAGGGAATGAGGGTGGGGGTCGTTCGGTGACGCACTGATGGACCCCCACCCCCAACCCCTCCCCTCAAGGGGGAGGGGAGCCTTGCGCTCAGCGGATTTGCCATCACACCGCCTCCGCCTTCTTCAAAATTACCCGGCCCTTGCGGCGCTCGCCGCGCGCATTCAACACTACGGCCAGCAGGATTGCGGTGCCCGAGATCGCCATCTGCCAGAACGGGCTGATATTGATGACCGGTAGGGCGTTGTTGATGACGCCGAGGAAGATCGCGCCGAGCAACACGCCGGCCACGCTGCCGATGCCGCCAGCGATCGAGACGCCGCCAATGACGCAGGCCGCGATGATGGTCAGTTCATAGCCGCCAGCGACTTCCACCGAGGCGATGACGTAGCGCGAAATCCAGAGGTAACCGCAGAGGCCCGCGACGGCACCGGAGATGACGAAGGCGTAGAACTTGGTGCGACCTACATTGATGCCGGTATAGACCGAAGCGGTCGGATTGACGCCGATGGCGTAGAGCGAGCGGCCGAGCGGGGTGCGCGTCATGACCACCCAGAACAGCAGCGCCGTGACAATGGCAAACCAGCTCAACACTGGAAGGCCGAGGAATACGGCGCGCTGCAGGCCGATGAAATCGGGGCTCATTTGCGCCGCGTTGACCCAGGCGCCGCCCGAGATAACGAAAACCAGGCCGCGATAGATGGTCAGCGTGCCCAGCGTCACCACGATGGACGGAATATTGAGCTTCCAGACCAGAATGCCGTTGAAGGCACCCAGGCCGGCGCCGATCACGACGCACATGGCCATCAGCAGCGGCACGGGCACGCCGGGAAAGGCCGCGTTGGTCATGGCGACGATCATGCCTGTCAGCGCCAGGTTGGCGGCCATGGAGAGGTCGATCGAGCGCGTGAGGATCACCGTCATCTGGCCCAGCGCCAGCATCATCAGGATGGACGTGTCGTTGAAGATGGTCAGCAGGTTGCCCGGTTGGGCAAAGCGCGGGAAGCGCGCCGTGACCAGCACGAGGACCAGCAGGATGGCGAGGCCGAGGAAGATTTCGCGGTGCTTGAAAAGCCGGTTCATGCGGCCCGCTCCTCGGCAATGCCGGCAGCCAGGCGCACCAGCGTTTCAGGCTTGAGACCCTTGTTATCCAGCGTGTCGATCAGGCGCCCCTCGCGCATCACGACGATACGATCGCTCATGCCGAGCACTTCGGGCAGCTCGGACGACACCATGATCACGCTCAGCCCCTGCGCCACCAGCTCCGCCATGAAGCCGTGCACGGCGGCCTTGGAGCCGATATCGATGCCCTTGGTCGGCTCATCGAGAATGATCACCTTGGGCAGGGTGGCCAGCCACTTGGCGATGACCACCTTCTGCTGGTTGCCGCCCGACAGGGTCGACACATCCTGGCTGAGCGAAGAGGCGCGCAGGTCCAGCCGCTCGGTATAGGTGCGCGCCAGCGCATATTCCTCGGCCATGCGCAGGAAGCCGGACTTGCTGGTCTTGCCCAGCGAGGGCAGCGACACATTCTTGAAGATGGGTTCTCCGGTGATGACGCCCTGCTTGCCGCGCTCTTCGGGCACATAGACGATGCCTGCATCGACGGCATCGGCCGGCGACTTGGGCGCAATGGCCACCCCATCGAGGGTCAGCGTGCCCGCCGAGGTCTGCGTCAGACCGAAGACGGCCTGCATCACCTCTGAGCGCCCTGCCCCGACCAGGCCGTAAAAGCCGAGGATTTCGCCCTTGCGGACGGAGAAGGAGATGTTCTCGAACTCCGTGGGATGGCTCAGGCCCTTGGCCTCCAGCACGGTCTGCCCGATCACCGCCGTGCGTTCGGGGAAAATGTGATCGACGGCGCGGCCGACCATCATCTGCACGATCTGGCTTTGGGTTGTGTCCTTGATGAAGCCCTTGCCCACCTGCTCGCCATCGCGAAACACGGTGAAGCGGTCGGCGATGCGGTAGATTTCATCGAACTTGTGGGAGATGAAGAGGATGGCCTTGCCGTCCTGCTTGAGCAATTCGATGAGCACATAGAGCTCTTCGATTTCCTTCTGGCTGAGAGCCGCAGTGGGTTCGTCCATGATGACGACCTGCGCATCGATGCTCAGCGCCCTCGCCACGGCCACCAGGTGCTTCTTGGCGATGCCCAGTTCCTTGAGCTTGATGCCGGCATCGATGCCAGCGGCCATGGAATCGAGCGTCGCCTGTGCTTCGGCCCGCATCGTGCGCCAATCGATCATCCCGAAGCGATTGCGCGGCGCGTGGCCCAGATAGATGTTTTCGGCCACCGTCATCTCGTCGAACAGCACCGTTTCCTGATGGATGGCGGTGATGCCCAAAGCCGAGGCCGAGTGCGCCGTGGGCAGCGTCACGAGCTGCCCACCGACGCGGATCTCGCCGCCATCGGGCTGGTAGATGCCGGTCAGCGTCTTGACCAAGGTCGACTTGCCCGCCCCGTTCTCGCCGATCAGCGCGGTGACCTGGCCGGCATAGAGTTCCAGCGACACATCATGCAGCGCCCGCACGCCGGGAAAGCTCTTGGAGATGCCTGACAGGGTGAGGATGGGGTCGGTCATTGCGTCATGGTCCTTCACCGCAGTGTCGCGGTCCTTCACCACGTCATTCCCGCGAAAGCGGGAATCTCCCTTGTGACCGAAGGGGATTCCCGCTTTCGCGGGAATGACGCCGTGGTTGGAAGCTGGCTCGGCGCCGAAGCGCCGAGCCGAAGTCAGATCAGTAGATCTTGGAAAACTCTTCGATGTTGGACTTGTCGAAGGTGAAGGGGGCAGCCATGGCGCCCGAGTTGGTGTCGTCGAGGGTGAGTTCACCCATGCGGCCCATCGAGAGCACGGCGCCTGGCTTGGCTTCGTCGCCCTTGACCAGATCATTGGCCAGCATCACGGCCGAGTAGCCCAGGTCAATCGGGTTCCACAGGGCAACCGCCTGCGAAGCACCGTTGTCGATGAACTGCTTGAACTCGGACGGCAGCGCGAGGCCGGTCACGTTGACCTTGCCGATCAGGCCCTGGTCGGTCACGACCTGGGCGGCAGCCACGACGCCGACGGTGGTCGGGGCAATGATGGCCTTGAGGTCGGGATAGGAGGCGATCAGACCCTTGGCTTCGTCGGTCGACTTGACCGAGTCGTCATCGCCATAAACCACGGCAACGAGGTTGATGTTGGCGAACTTCTCGGGCAAGGCGGCCTTGGCGGCTTCGATCCAGGCGTTCTGGTTGGTCGCGGTCGAGGAAGCCGACAGGATGGCGACATCGCCGCCCTCAGGCAGGTAATCGGCAGCCAGCTTGATGATGGTCTCGCCGATCAGGGCGGTTTCGGACGGGTTCAGGTGGAGCTGGCGGCCCTCGGGAGCAACGCCCGAGTCCCACGAAATCACCTTGATGCCGCGTTCCATGGCCTTCTGCAGGGCCGGGACGAGAGCGTCCGGATCGTTGGCCGAGATGGCGATGGCGTCGACCTGCTGGGCGATCAGCGAGTTGATGACTTCGATCTGGGCTTCGGCAGTGGCGGCGGTCGGGCCGGTATAGATGACTTCGACGTCACCCAGTTCGGCGGCAGCTTCCTGGGCGCCCTTGTTGGCGGCATCGAAGAAGCCGTTGCCGAGCGACTTGACGACAAGCGCGATGCGGGTCTGGGCGAAGGCCGGGCTGGCCAGCAGGGCTGCGACGGCGGTGGTGGCCGCCAAGAGCTTCAAGAGTTTCATTGTGGTAATCCCTCCCTGGGACGTTTTGGTCTTATGGTCGTC
>CBFGMY010000120.1:0-12724 GCA_965650055.1 uncultured Devosia sp. | reverse complement strand
TTGATGCGCGCGCTCGCCAGAAACACCATCAATTCGAGCTACACGCCGAACCTCTATGCCTATTCGCTGGCAACGCAGAACCAGCAGTATGGCTATGCGGCCGCGGTCTCGTTCGTGCTTGGCATCGTGATCGCCGGTGCCTCCTACATCTTCACCTTGATCACCAACCGCCGTCGGCCGGAGCAACGATGACCGCGACCACCGACATTGCCACATTCGAAGCTGCCGGGCGCCTGCCGGGCGAACGGCGGCACTCGCGGATCATGCTCACGCTGCTGCTGTCGCTGTTCCTCGTCTACAGCCTCGCGCCGTTGGTCTATCTGGTCCTATCGGCAACCAAGACGAACGGCGACCTGTTCGCCACGTTCGGCTTCGGCTTCGGCACCGAGTTCAACCTCTGGCAGAATCTGGTCGATCTGTTCTCGCGCGACAATGGCATGTTCCTGCGTTGGATGTTCAACAGCGTTGCCTACTCGACCATTTCGGGGGCGGGTGCGGCGCTGCTGGCGACAGCGGCGGGCTATGCGTTCGCGAAGTTCAAGTTCCGCGGGCGTGATCTGACCTTTGGGCTCGTGCTGGGCGCGGTGTTTGTCCCGCAGACGGCACTCGTCGTGCCGATCTTCCTGCTGCTGGCGCTTTCGGGTCTCAGCGACAATCCGCTGGGCGTGATCCTGCCCTCGATGATCTCGCCAATCGGCGTCTATCTGATGCGCGTCTATATCGACCAGGGGGTCGATGACGAACTGCTCGACGCCGCACGTATCGATGGTGCCGGCGAATTCATGATCTTCCGCGCCATTGTGCTTCGCCTTGTGGCGCCGGGCATGGTGACGGTGGCGCTGCTCTCGTTCGTCGGGACCTGGAACAACTACTTCCTGCCGCTCATCGTGCTGCGCTCGCAAGAGTATCAGCCGATCACGGTAGGCCTTTCGACCTGGTATCAGCTCGCCCAGCAGGGCGGTGGCGGCGGACAGGTGCTGTTCTCGATCGTCATTACCGGCGCGCTGGTCAGCATCATCCCGGTCATCATAGTGTTCCTGCTGCTGCAGCGGTTCTGGCAGGGCGGCCTCACCGCCGGGGCCATCAAATAGACTATCGCCTGGAGTTTTCCCGCTATGACGACTGCCCCGAAATCCGCGCCGCTCTCTGTCTGGCGGCCGATCGCGACCGACACTTTCCTCGTCGGCGCTCCGCATTACCCGGAGCATGTCGACGAGAGCTATTGGCAGCGCGACGCTGACCGCATGGCAGAAGCGGGCTTCAACGCGGTGCGACTTGCCGAATTCGCCTGGCACATTATCGAGCCGCGGGAGGGGACGTTCGACTTCGATTTGTTCGACCGCGCCATAGATGTTCTGGGCAAGGCTGGCCTCAAGATCATCATGTGCACGCCGACGGCGACGCCGCCGCGCTGGCTGACCGCGCGCTATCCCGAAGTGCTGCGCGTCGATGCCAATGGCCGCACCATGAGCCATGGTTCACGCCAGCACGCCAATCTTGCGAGCGGCGTGTTCCGCGAGCATTCCAAGCGCATCACCAAAGCGATGGCCGAGCATTATCGCGGCAATTCGCACGTCATTGGCTGGCAGACGGACAATGAGCTCAATACCTCTGGATCGCTGTCCTACGGTCCGGTGACGCTGGCCGAGTTCCAGGAATTCCTCAAGGACAAGTACAAGACCATCGCCGCGCTCAACGATGCGTGGGGCGGGCATTTCTGGGCCACCGCCTACGACGATTTCGATCAAGTGGTGCTACCCCTCGACTACGCTCCTGCTCCGGTCGGGCCTGGCCATGCGCTCGACTATCACCGGTTCCTGGCCTTCGTCACGGCGCGGTTCCAGCACGATCAGGTGCTGATCCTGCGGGCCACCAATCCAGACTGGTTCATCTTCCACAATCTGGGGCGCATCGACGACATCGACTTCCGCGGCGAGTTCTCGACCGATCTCGATTTTCTCGGCTTCGACATCTACCCCCATCTCTATGACGAACTGCAACGGGTCGGCGGCGTCGGCGAGGTGCAGGCGCTGCATCTCGACATCTGCCGCGGCTTCACCGGCAACTTCATCGTCCCCGAGCAGCAGTCCGGCTTTGGTTCGCAGCCGCACATCTCGACGCTGACCCCAGAACCCGGCGAGATGCGCCGCATGGCCTATACCTCAGTGGCGCGCGGCGCCGATGGCGTGATGTTCTTCCGTTGGCGGCCGGCGCATTTCGGCGCCGAGATCTATTGGATGGGCATCATCGATCACGACGACATCCCGCGGCGACGCTATGACGAGGCCAAGCAGTTTGCCGGTGAGGTCACAGCGCTAAAGGACAAGGTCCTGGGCACGCATGTGCGCATGGATTTGGGCATTGCCGGATCTGATTTCGACAATCAGGAGATGTACCGCTCCTACCCCATCGGCATGCCGAGCCCGCAGGATGATGCGACGTTGCTGCACCGCTACTGCTACCGTCACAACATCGCTTGCGGCTTCATCCACCCCGAGGATGATCTTAGCAAGCTCAAGGCACTCTATGTGCCGCATTGGCTGAAATGGACCGATGCGTGGACGGCGCGCATCGAGGCCTTCGCCAAGGCGGGTGGAACGGTCATTCTGGGCGGCCGCACCGGATCACGCGACGTCAACAACCACGTCATCCGCGACACCTCGCCGGGCAGGGCGCTCTCGGCGCTGGCTGGTGTCACGGTCGAGGAGTTCGGCCTTCTGACGTCCATCGGCGGCGATGGCCTGGTCGAGAAAGGTGGCCGCTTCGGCACCAACACGGTGCGCATGAAGCTGCCGGCGACGTCGGCGAGCCGCCAATACGAGCTCAAGATCGGGAATGCGCAGGTAACGGCGGCGCATCTTTATGAGCTGCTCAACGTCGCGCCCGGCACAGAGGTTATCGGCAGCTGGGCCAGCCGTTTCGCCGACGGCCAAGCCGCGATGACTTCGCGCAAAGTCGGCAAGGGCAATGTGATCTATCTCGGCACCTATCTCAGCGACGCCTTGGTCGAGGTGCTGGCCGATCAGGTGCTGGCGCCCGCCGGTATCGTGCCGCTCATCGCCGACATGCCTGGTGGTGTCGAAGCGACGATCCGCGAGAGCAAGGACCGCCGCCTGCTGTTCATCCTCAACACGCTGGGTGAGCCGGCCAACGTGCCCAATATTCCAGATGGCACCGAGCTGCTTGGCGACGCGCAGGTGAAGGCAGGCCGCATGCGGCTCCCCGCTTATGGCTGCAGCATCATCGAGCTGGCTTAGTCAGGATCAGGCGACAGGAAGGAGTTTCAAATGGGTGCTGTCAGCATCGACAATGTGCGCAAGAGCTACGGCAATATGGAGGTGCTGCACGGCGTCTCCGTCGATATCGCCGATGGCGAGTTCGTGATCCTGGTCGGCCCGTCGGGCTGCGGAAAATCGACGCTGCTGCGCATGATCGCCGGGCTTGAGGAAATTACCTCGGGCGACATCGTGATCGACGGGCGCGTGGTCAACGATCTGCCCCCCAAGGATCGCGACATTGCGATGGTCTTCCAGTCATACGCGCTCTATCCGCATATGACTGTGGAGCAGAATATGGGCTTCTCGCTGAGGTTGCAGCGCGTCAGCAAGGAAGAGACACAGAAGCGGGTGACGAACGCCGCGTCGATCCTCGGCCTTGGGCCCTATCTCGACCGCTTTCCGAGGCACCTGTCGGGTGGGCAGCGCCAGCGCGTCGCCATGGGCCGCGCCATCGTGCGCAACCCGGCTGTGTTTCTGTTCGACGAACCGTTGTCCAATCTCGACGCAAAACTCCGCGTGCAGATGCGTTCGGAAATCAAGCAGAACCACCAGCGGCTGAAGACCACCACGGTCTATGTGACGCACGACCAGATCGAAGCCATGACCATGGCGGACCGGATCGTCGTAATGCATGACGGGGTGATCGAACAGATCGGCACGCCGCTCGAGCTCTACGACCGTCCCGCGAACTTGTTCGTCGCCGGCTTTATCGGCTCACCGGCGATGAACATGATTAAAGGCAAGATCGAGGGCGACAGCTTTGTCGCTGACGATGGTACCAGGATTCCGCTCGGCATGGTGCCCGGCAATTCGGCCGGCCGATCAGTGACGCTGGGGGTTCGGCCCGAGCATTTCAGCCTCGACCCTAGCGGCGTAGATGCCGAGGTGCTGACGGTCGAGCCGACGGGCTCCGAAACGCACGTGGTCGCCCGTTTCGCCGGCAACGAGATCATGGGGGCGTTCCGCGAGCGCATCACCACGCAGCCGGGCCAGATGCTGAAGATCCGCGCCGAGAGCAATTCGGTGCATCTGTTCGACGCCGAGTCGGGCAGCCGCATTGCGGCTTAGGTAGAGCTCACGCCATCAGGCAATACGTTGGAAGGTCCGCTTTCGCTGCTTCCTTGCCGGAAGCGGTCGTTCCGCAAACGGCGCCAAACCGGTCGCGCCCAGAAACTCAGAACACGCCGCAGTCAGCTAGAGCAAGATGGCTACTCGGTAAGGCTATCTCCTAGCGCGTCTCCCGCCAGCATCCATGCCGTCGACGAAATGGCCGCCCAGCTGTTCGCGGGCGCGCAGAACTTCGCCCCTGCCATCGAGGCCATCCGGAACAACGCTCAGGTCCATATCCGGCGCGGCGCACAGTGGCTGCAGATCTAGCCGATCGTCATCCAGTCGCCGCCAGGCGCTGGAAAGACGACCTTCGTCAACAAGCTGGCCGCCGCGGCGGGCCTGCCAATGGTCTATCTCGACTGCTCGGCCATGAGCATCATCAGCCCAATCGTCAGCTAGGACTCAAGCTGAAAGGAGGCCCCCTAGGACGAGGCCTAGTGGGCGATCTGACGTCGGGTTGGACACCCGAGCACAGAGGTTGACGCCTAGACAGGCCGCATATCCTTTCCAACCCCAGTTCCATCGGAACGGGGGACAGCGCCGCAGGCGCCGCGGCCGGGCTTGGAGTCAAGGCCAGCTCAAGGCTCCAGTCTCCAATGCATGCGCAGCACTCTACCCTCGACCAAGCACTAGCTGGTCGAGGTCAATCCCAGCGGCATTTGAGACTGGAAGAGCGGGCCGGACCTCTGTGCGCCCCGCAAGAAAAGGCCCCCTATCCCGCCTGCCCCGCGCTGAACGCCACGATACCACCTCATCGAATAGCGACGCCGGCCAGCCGACCCATATGCAGCGGCTTCCACTTGCTCGATGTGTCAGAGTTTGCGGAATTTTGTCCGCCCTAACCCAAAGCTCATTGCCAGCGATTGAGTGGACCAAAGCGGCAACGGCGGCACCGATGCTGCTGGCTCAGTTTGGAACTGAGGCACAACCTCGACCCGCCCTAAATCTATCTTGCTAGCTAGCTAGCAACTTTACGGCTTGGCAAGCTATGGGTCACATGTTCATTTGAATGGATCCTCCAGCAAGAAGTATACTTCACCTTGGGTCGGCGTTGCGCAGTAACCATCAATTTGTGGATTTTTCACCAGTACAAATCTGTCTACTCAAAAATCTCGCTTCACGACGTATTTTTTAGCAGAACCGCGGTTTTGCAAGCCGTTTCTCGTTGTCATGTTTCATGCGTGAATAGAGTAATGAACACTTCCGATGCCCCGTCTCGTCGCCACAGATCAAGGTTTACCCATACCATCCGCTGAGCCGCGGCCTGGGCCTGGTTTGGGTATTTCGCCGGTCCAAAATACGGTTGTGGCCGAGCTTGGCGCACCAATGATGACGACGAAGCAGGCCGCGCATTATTTCCGCTGCACGCCTCGCCAGCTCATCAAGATCGCCAAAAGGGAAGGAGTGGCATTCGTGAACGTCGGCACTTCTGAGACGCGCCCCGACCGGCGCTGGCGCGTAGATATGATTGAACAACTGAGGGACAAAAGGACAAGGTCATCATGGTCTATCAACGTACCGGTCGGAAGACCTACAGCTATGACTTCTGGATCGCCGGCCAGCGCCTTAGTGGGGACACGGGCAAGACTAATAAGAGAGAAGCAGAACAGGTCGAAGCCCAGATAAGGCGAGAAGCCAAAGCGCAGGTAGAGGCGGCCCCAATTGGACCTCGAATGACGTTTGGTGCCGCGGCAGCCGCCTATATGCGGCAAGTCGGGGAACATCACGTCAATGCCTTGACCGACCTCGAGCGGCTCGAGCAATACATCGGAACCAATACACTTCTTGCCGATATCGATAACGAGCTTGTTGCCCGTGTGATTGCCCGCCGTCGGGGGGACTTTCGGCAAGTTGGACAAGTTAAGAACCGCACAGCGCGCGTCTCCAACGCCACTGTCAACCGCACATGCACGGAGCAGTTGCGCAAGGTCCTGCGCCGGGCGGAGACTATCTGGAACGTAAAAGTCAGCAAGATAAACTGGCGGCAGCACATGCTGCCGGAGCCGAAAGAGCGCATCCGCGAGGCATCGGTCGGCGAGGAGAATGCAATTAGGGCCAAGTTGTCGCCGGGCTACGATGTGGCCCACGATTTCGCGCTCATATCAGGCTGTCGCCGCATCGAAATCATCCGCTTGTGTTGGCATGACGTTGATTTCTTTTCGCGCCAGTTCACCGTGCTCGGGAAGAACGGGCACCCGCGCACGATCCCGATGTCCAACAAGCTGTACGAGATGCTTTGGGCGCAAAAGGATCACCATTTGGAAAAGGTCTTCACCTACGAAGCGCGGCGGACCAACAAGAAACAGGGACTGGTGAAGGGAAAGCGCTACCCCCTCACTTACGAGGGCTTCAAAGTCGCCGCGCGCCGCGCGGTGAAAAGGGCCGGCGTCAAGAATTTTCGCTTTCACGACACGCGCCACACCGCTGCGACGCGCGCGCTACGCAAGTCAAATCTCAAGGTAGTACAGCAGCTGTTGGGGCATGCCGATATCGCCACAACGGTGAAGTACACCCACGCTATGACCGAGGACGTGCGGGCAGCGCTCGAAGCGGCCAGTCCCACCGAACGTCCCACAGGAACGCGGCGAAAGGGTGCTAAGTAATTGTAAGGAAAGGCATAAATTCGGAAAGGCGCTTTGCCCCCCAGACAAATGCGCTACCAGGCTGCGCTACGCCCCGACTGCGCGGAGACATAGAGAAGCTGGGGATTTGAGGCAAGCCCGAATTTCTTGGAAAAGGAACAAAGGAGGTTTGGTCGCTCCGCGAGCAACGTTTGGAGTGGTGCCGAACCCGACCCCATGACCTGCAGCGGCCCTCCCAGACGGTTCGTCGTCCCCTTTCGCTCAGCCTTGATTGGTTGGCTGAGGTATCGGGTCCGATCGCCGCAAGGGCGGGGCCGGCACTATGCGAAACCTGGCTGGGGGCGACGACCAGTCGGTTGGTACCGGTAGCACGAGGGTGCAGTCGGTCAGCAGGCTTTGCGATTCCGCGTTGACCACTTCGAATACGTAGCCAGGACGCTCCATGAGCGCACATTCGTCCCAGCGCGAGAAGTCTATCCATTCCGACATGGGCCGCTCCGGTTTCAGGAAGACGACAAGATGGCATCATCGCGCAAAGTCGCGGTTGCGCTTAGTCCACCAAGCCCCTCCTTCGGAGACACGTCAAGACAGACGGGCATCGGCCCTAGAGGCGAGCCGACGCTCCGTCCGATTGCCCTACACAAAGAAGAAATCGGACCCCGTCATATGATTGACGCCCGTCAGCGTGGCGATTTGAACCGCCGCGCCTGAACCCGCGCCATCGGCGTCGAACGAGAGAACTGACGTGACGGTGTCGAACAGCATGGCACCGAGATACGCATGAACGGCGGCGCCGGTGATTCCGGCCGCCTCAAAGAACCTGATTTCCCCCGCGCCAGCGGCAGCCGCGCCGTAGAAATACTGGGCGAGCCCGATACTATCGACACCTGAGATAAAGTCCCCGATCACGTCGGAACTGGCCGCATTTATCTGGCTGTCGAAGATGAAACGGTCCCTGCCCGCCTCCCCGAAAAGCGTGTCATGACCCTCCATGCCGTAGATGGTGTCATTGCCGCCACGTCCGTAAATGTAGTTGTCCCCGGCATTGCCGTAAGCAACGTCGTTACCCGAGCCGAGCACAAAGCTCTCGATGCCCACGAACGTATCGCCCGCGGCGACACCGGTATTGGCAACCTGCCCGCCCAAAGCAATGATGAAGCTGGCATAATTTGCGTCGTCGTAGCGCGCATAGTCAAAGCCGCTACCACCCTGAAGCAGGTCTGCGCCAAGGCCACCGAACAGGTGGTCATGGCCATCGTCGCCCATCAGGTTGTCGTCGCCGTCCTGGCCGAAAATGAAGTCCTGTTCGCCAAAGCCAAAGATGGTGTCGTTGCCGCTTCCGGCATAGATGTAGTTGCTGGCTGCATCGCCATAGGCCACGTCGCCGCCAGAGCCCAACAACAGCCCTTCGATGCCCGCATAGCTATCTCCGGCGGCAAAACCACTGTTCCAGCCGGCATAGTGCAGGGAAACCGTCATCGCGGTCGCTACGGCGCTATAGTCCACATAGTCGAAGCCGGAGCCGCCATCCATGTGATCGCTGCCCGCCTCCCCAAAGAAGCGGTCGTTGCCGTCCATGCCAAACAGCGTGTCGTTGCCCCCGCTTCCGTAAAGCAGGTTGGCCGCGGAGTTGCCGATGATCGTGTCATTCCCGCTGCCGCCAATGGCATTTTCGATCAGCGATCTCACATCACCATTGTATTGGAGCGCGTTGGCAATGTTGCCGTCGGCGACCTGACTTCCGGTGTAATAGAGCTTTGCCAACTGCGCAGTTGAGGTCGTGGTCCAGGCACCTGGCTGCAGGTTGATGGTGAGATTGGTCGAGTAGTTGGAAAAATCGTAGGTGTCGGTCCCGCCGCCATCCCAGACGGTCTGGAATATCTTGTTGCCCCCTGCGGCCCCCTGGCCAACGCCGTTGACCGACATCTCCCCCGTGGACGGGCTCCAGGAGTATGTGGTGTTCCCGTTGTTGGTATTGAAATTGGCGCCATACATTTGTTGGACCGCTGCGATGTCGTACATCATCAGCGACTGCGCAAAGCCCCACTGCTCGTTGGTATACCCCATCGACGTGGAGGCTCCGACGTAGGAGCGGTAGCTCATCACGGAGAATTCCATCGAGTCGTGGTCGAGCGCCATGCCATTTTCATGGGGGTGCTCGAGACCCAGGGAATGACCGATCTCGTGAATGAAGGTGGCGAAGGCGTAGTTGCCCTTGAACGGACTGCTGTAGTCCGACTTGTTGAACCACGCGTCCCCGCCCTCGGCGGCGGTGTTGGGATAATACGCCCAAGCGGTGCTGGGCACGTCCGACATGGCCAACCGCAATGTGGCATTGGCGGTGCCGCCGCCCGTCAGCTCGGTGAACGTGACGCCGGCGACCGCGGCATAGTTGGCAAATGCCGCGCGGGCGGCATCCTGCTGCGCTGTGTTCAGCGCCAGGAAGGTCCCGGGTTCATTTTGATAGTAAGGCGATCCATAGGCCGCAGCACTGGTGGGAAAGCTGTAAGTCAGATTTCCTGATGCCCACTTGTAGTCACCCAAGAGGGCGTTGGTGTAAGGATCGGATGAACGAACAACGGAAGTGATGGCGGCCAACGGTGTCTCCCAGGTCACAACGCACCTTCAACCCCTCCGGTTAACACGTTGTTAACACGCGCCTGTAAGGCGGCCACTGGCAGGGGTCAATAAGTCGTGTGGAGAAATCCCCGGTGCATCTGCTATCCAGTTGCGCCCGACCACTTGGCTCGGCAAATGCTTGGACGCACAGGCGTAGTTCCTGCGGAGACAGGACCTGCCGGCCGCCTCTGCGGGAAACTGAACTGAGGTTGTGCCGGACCGGGACGACTGGAGAATACGCGTGAAATACTCTGGCCGACCTCCCGGAGGCGATCATCTCACCCAGGCTTTGCGCGCGAGTCGCGCAGCCCTGGCGGGCGTCGCGCTGGTTTCCGCACTGGTCAATATCCTCTACCTCGCCGGGCCATTCTTCATGCTGGAGGTCTATGACCGGGTGCTGCCGAGCCGCAGCCTTCCCACCCTGGTCGGGCTGGCGCTATTGGTTGCCCTGCTCTTTGCCTTTCAGGGCTTCTTCGATTTCATCCGCGGGCGCGTCTTGGTGCGCATCGGATCGGCGTTTGGCGAACGCGTTGCCGCGAGCGCCTTTCAGGCTCTTGTGCAGCTGCCGCTCGTGGCCGGCCCCAGGGCCGACGCGCTGCAACCCTTGCGCAGCGTTGATCAGATACGCACTTTTCTGAGTGGCATGGGCCCATCGGCGCTGTTTGACCTGCCATGGATGCCCTTCTACCTGTTCATCTGCTTCGCCTTTCATCCGCTGATCGGCTGGATGGCGACGGTCGGCGCCATTCTGCTCCTTACCATTGCCATCCTGACGGAATTGACGGCGCGCCGGGCCAGCCGACTGGCGCAGGATTTCGCCGTCCGGCGATCGGCCCTGGCGGAAGCAGGGCGTCGCAATGCCGATGTCGTGGGCTCGATGGGATTGGCGAGGCGCCTGCAGGTCGTCTGGGGCGCCGCCAACGACGAGTTTGTCGCGCACAGTCAGCGCGTGGCCGACATTTCGGGGGGACTGGGGGCGCTGTCCAAGGTGCTGCGCATGGTCATTCAGTCGGCAGTTCTTGGCGTTGGCGCCTATCTGGTCATCGGCGAAGAGGCCACGGGCGGCCTGATGATCGCCGCTTCCATCCTGACCTCGCGGGCGTTGGCGCCCGTTGAGCTTGTCGTCGGCAACTGGCAGGGCCTGTTGGCGGCGAGACAAGGCTGGCGCCGGCTCAAGGAGGCTTTCGCACTGATGCCGCCCGAGGAACATCGCCTCGAGCTGGCCGCGCCTAAGCGAAGCCTGACAGTGGACAATCTCAGCGTAGCTCCTCCTGGCGGGGGCAAGCCGATCGTCACTGACACCAGGTTTACCCTGGCGGCGGGAGACGGCCTGGGGATTATCGGACCCAGCGCCTCGGGCAAGTCCTCACTGGTCCGTGCCCTCGCCGGCGTCTGGCGCACGGTCCGTGGCACGATCCGCCTTGATGGTGCCGCACTCGACCAGTGGAGTATTGAACAGCTGGGAGAAAGCGTCGGCTACCTGCCGCAGACGGTCGAACTCTTCGCTGGCACCGTGCATCAAAACATAGCCCGGTTCGCGCCTTACGCGGATGCCGCAGCCGTAACCGCGGCAGCCGCCGCGGCTGGCGTGCATGAGATGATCCTGCGGTTGCCCAGGGGGTATGAGACCGAGGTTGGGGAGGACGGCGCGGCCCTCTCTGCCGGGCAAAGGCAACGTATTGCCCTCGCCAGAGCACTCTACGGCGACCCGTTCCTGGTCGTGTTGGACGAACCCAATTCCAATCTGGACGCGGAAGGCGAAGCGGCTTTGACCCAGGCACTGCTGGGCGTCAGGAACCGGGGTGGCGTGGTCATCGTCGCCGCCCATCGCCCAAGTGTGTTGGCCGCGGTCAATCTTGTGATGATCATGCAGGATGGGCGGCCCCAGGCTTTCGGCGAGCGGGACACGATCCTGAACAAGCTGGCCCGCGGTGGCGCACAGATCGACATGACGAGGTCAGGCGGATGACGCAGCCAGGGCGCAACACGCAGCGATCCATCCGGCTGCACCTGTTGGCGGCCTCAGTCGCCGCAGCATTTCTGGTGCTTGGTGTGGGGGGCTGGGCGGCCACGACGCAACTGTCGGGCGCGGTCATTGCCCCCGGGCGACTGGTTGCCGAGAGCAACGTCAAGCTGGTTCAGCATCCGGCGGGTGGCGTCATCACCGAGCTCAATGTGTCGGAAGGCGACATCGTTAAGGCCGGTGACGTGCTTGCGCGCCTCGACGACACCGCGATCAGAGCAAGCCTCGAGATCGTGGTGCAGAGCCTGCGGCAGCTGGAGGCTCGACAGGCGCGGCTGCAGGCCGAAGTAGAAGGCAGCGATGTCGTCGACTTCCCGGAGGCATTGAGAGCGCTCTCGGGCAATCCCGCGGCCGCCAGCTTGATGACCGCGGAGACTCGGTTGTTCGAACTCCGCCGAATGGCCGCGGCGAGCCAGAAGGGGCAGTTGCAGGAGCGCGTACTGCAATTGCGCGACGAGATTACAGGCATCGAGACCCAGATCACCGCCAAGGAGCGCGAGAAGGCCCTGCTGGAAACGGAATTGGCCAGCACGCGCGCGCTACTGGCAAGCAAGCTCGTTTCCAACGAACGCGTGGTCGCGCTGGATCGGGAGTTGGCCCGAACCGAGGGCCAGCTCGGTGAGCTTATTGCTGCCGCGGCACAAGCGCGGGGCAAGATTGCCGAGGTCGAACTCCAGGCGGCGCAGATCGAACAGACATTCCGAAGCGAGAGCGCTGCCCAGTTGAGCGATGACCGGGCAAAGTCCGCGGAACTTGAGGAGCGGCGAGTCGCGGGGGAAGTGGAGCTCGCCAAGGCCACCATTCGCGCACCGCAAGGTGGCCAGGTTCACGAACTGGCTGTCCACACCCTAGGGGGCGTGCTCGCTGCGGGCGAGCCGTTGATGCGGATCGTGCCAATCGCCGAGGCCCTGACGGTTGAAGTGGACATCGCTCCACAGGACATCGACCAGGTGTATCTCGGTCAGAAAGTTCTCGTCCGGTTCTCGGCCTTCAATCTTGGCGCCACCCCAGAGGCCCAGGGGACGGTATCCCGCCTCGCTCCCGATCTGACGCGCGACCAGCGGACCGGGGCGGCCTACTACACCGCCCGCATCGTTCTCGATGATGTGGAA
>CBFGMY010000119.1:0-12863 GCA_965650055.1 uncultured Devosia sp. | reverse complement strand
CGCTGACGCCAGAGCCGGAAAACGGGGTTCGGCGCCTATGGTGTGCCGGGCGCCGCGTTGATGAACGGGACGGCGCCGCCGGGCACCATGGTGGTGGGCAGCTCGCCGTTCCAGTTTTCAGCCGTGATCAGCGAGACCAGTTCGGGATTGGCGCGCAGCGCATCGCCCTTCGCCTTGATGGCGTCGGCCTCAGCAATACCGGCAAGGCGGGTAATGTTGGCCTGAGCTTCGCCGGCGAGGGTCACAGCCTTGGCCCGGGCCTCTGCTTCGGCCACCTGGGCATCGGCAGCTGCCTTGGCCTGCGTCACCGTGATTTCAGCCTGAACTTTCTGCTGCGCCAGTTCCTGCTGGCGCTTCTGGACTTCGACCTCGGCGAGCATGCGGGCTTCGATCGACTGTTCGTAGACGTCGGAGAACGAGATGTCTTCGATCTGCACCGACTCGATGATGACAGGCCCCTTCACGGCACCCTGGATGGCGGCGGCGACGTCGGCATTGAGGCGACCGCGCTCGCGAATGGCCGTCTCGGCATTGAACTGTCCGAACACGGTCTTGGCGAGCTCGAACACCCGGCGATCGAGCAAGCGCGTAACCACACCCTCTTCGCCGCCATATTGCGCGTAGACCTGTTCGACCTGGTCGGCCGGAATCCGGTAGTTGACCGAGAGCACGAGCGTGGCGAGCTGCTGATCACGGCTGTAGGACTCGACGTCCGGATAATTGCGCGAGCGGCTCTGCACATTGACTTCGACGACGCTGTCGATGAAGGGCAGCTTATAGCCGAGGCCGGGCTCTGCCGTGCCGGTTACGGCGCCGTTGCGCAGCAGCACGCCGCGTTCGCCCTGGTCGATCGTGTAGAAGCTACCGAACAAGACGCTGATGCCGACAATGAGAACGATTGCGGCAACAACGCCGCCGATGATCTTGATCATTTGGACGCAGGATTCCTTCCGTAGGGCGCCGGGTTGAGCCTTTGCCGGCCCCCCAAGCAAACTGGTGTCGTGACGGGGCAGACGCGGCGGCGAGCAGGCCGCCAATAAGCCGACGGCTTTCATAGGCTACCTGGCCGCGGCGGCATAGCCGATCAGCCACAAGAATCCAGGGGGGGCGTGCGTGCAGACCAGTCGGTAGAACGGCGCTAGATCACCGCTTGCCGTCACCCGGCTTGGCGCGACCCGGCTGCCCGCTCTGCCAAACGGTTTCGACCAGCAGATCGGCATCGTGGACCACGACTTCCACATGGGTGCCGCTGATCTCTCCGGCGGCCACAATGGCAGCGTGGACAGCGTCGCCCTTGCTGGTGAACGGCGCGGTGACGTCGCCGCGAAAGCTGAACTGCCAGACACTATCGCGCTGCGAAACGACGAAATGATTGCTCGACATGGCGATGGTTCTCCTGCCCCGGAGAAACGCCGGTGAAGGCAGGCGCGTTGCATTGCCTGCAAGCATTGCCAGCGCAGGCGGCCTGCAAGCATTGCCAGCGCTGGCGGGGCGCGCTAGGGGTGCGTCCATACTTTCCGGCATTTTGGACTCCCTCCCATGGACGCCGTTTCGGCCAAGGCTGCGCCTGCTGTGCAGCAGACATCGCTTGCCATCATCCTGGCAGTCAGCGCCTCGCACCTGCTCAACGACCTGATGCAGTTCCTGCTGCCGGCGCTCTATCCCCTGCTCAAGCAGGCCTATGGGCTGGACTATGTGCAGATCGGGTTGATCACGCTCGCCCAGCAGATGACGGCGTCGATCCTGCAGCCGCTGGTGGGCTACTACACCGACAAGCGCCCCATGCCGTACGCGGTGGCCACCTCAATGCTGTTCGCGCTGGCCGGCATCGTGCTGATCGCGACCGCCAACAGCTTTGGCCTGTTGGTGCTGGCTGCGATGATCGGCGGCATCGGCTCGGCCATCTTCCATCCGGAAGCGTCGCGCGTGGCGCGGCTGGCCTCGGGGGGCAGGCTTGGCTTCGCGCAGTCGCTGTTCCAGGTGGGCGGCAATCTCGGAACGTCAATCGGCCCGCTGGCGGCCGCGTATTTCCTGCTGCCGCGCGGCCAGGGCAGCACGGCCTGGTTCGCCATTGTCGCGGTGACGGCGCTGGTGATCCTTACCGCGGTGGGTCGCTGGTATGCCGCGCATCAGCGGGCCCATTCGGGCAGGCCGGTGATCAAGGCCGCGCAGCAGATCCTGTCGCGGCGGCGACTGACGGTGGCGTTCCTCGTCATCGGCGCACTGCTGCTCAGCAAGTATGTCTATATTTCCTCGATCACCAGCTATTACAGCTTCTTCCTGATCGAGAAGTTTGGGCTTTCGGCCCAGGACGCCCAGCTCTACCTGTTCCTGTTCCTCGGCGCGATCGCGGCCGGCACGTTCATCGGCGGCCCGGTGGGCGACCGTTTTGGACGGCTGACGGTGATCTGGTGCTCGATCGTGGGGGCCCTGCCCTTCACGCTGCTATTGCCGCATATGAACCTGTTCGGCACCGCGGTGGTCAGCGTGTTTGTCGGCCTTATCCTGTCATCGGCGTTTTCCGCGATCGTGGTCTATGCCCAGGAGCTGGTGCCCGGCAAGGTGGGCATGGTAGCGGGGTTTGTCTTCGGCTTTGCGTTCGGCATCGGCGCCATCGGCGCGGCAGTGCTGGGCGCACTGGCGGACTGGATCGGCATCGTCCAGGTGTTTGGTATTTGCGCCTTCTTGCCGTTCCTGGGCTTTCTGACCATCTTCCTGCCTCGACATTCAGAACTGCATAAGGAGCCGGCATGACCAAGAGCAATGGCAACGGCCACGATACCGACAACGAGAGCCAGATCACCCTGACGCGGACCATCGACGCCAATATCGACGACGTGTTTGCCGCCTGGACGGACCCGGCGCTGATCGAGCAATGGCAGGCCGACGAGGCAGAGCTCGATGCCTTCGAGGGCGGCGAATACAAGTTCACCACCTTTGGCGACGACGAGGACCCGGAAGATCACGTCGTCAGCGGGGAAATCCTGCAATTCGTCGAGAACGAAAAGCTCGTGATGTCGTGGGTCCACAGGGACAGCGACGATGAGGATGCGGAAGAGCTGATCTTCGTGCTCGAAATCGCCTTCAAGGCGCTGGGCGAAGACCAGACGCGCGTGACCCTCACCGAGCGCGGACTGGCCCATTCGGACCCGGAATCGCGCATTTTCTCCATGGAGGCCTGGAGCGCGGCGCTGGAGCACCTGGCGGAAGTCATGGAATAGCTGAAACCATTTTGCGCTCCGGCCCGTATCGTCTGCCGGAGGGAATCGCATGGGTTCAACCAGCATAGCCTGGCTGCGCAACGACCTGCGCATCGCCGATAACGAAGCTCTCGGCGCGGCCGTTGCCGCCGGGCGGACAACCGTCGCGGTCTATATCCACGAAACCACCAAAGGTGTTCGCCCGCCGGGCGCTGCGGCGCGCTGGTGGCTGCATCACAGCCTCGAAACGCTCGGCGCCGCGCTGGCGGAGCGGGGAATCGAGCTTGTCACGCGCGCCGGGGATGCATCGATCGTGCTGCCCGGGATCGTGGCGGAGCGTGACGCCAGCTCGGTATTCTGGAACCGGCGCTATGCGCCCGGCGAGCGGGATGCGGACACCGCGATCATGGCGCGGCTCAAATATGATGGCATCGCCGTGCAGTCCTTTGCCGGCAATCTGCTGGTCGAGCCCTGGACCATCGCCACCGGCGAAGGCAAGCCATACTCGGTGTTCACGCCATTCTGGAAACGGCTGCGCGAGATGCCCATCACGGCGCCGCGGCGGCAACCTGCTGCGGGCAAGCCAATCGCTTACGAACCTGCCGGCACCGGCTACAAAGCTCCAGCCTGGAGCGACAAGCTGGCCGCCCATTGGGAGATTGGCGAGGCCGCGGCACATGAGCGGCTGGTGGCGTTCCTTGACGAACGGCTGGCCGACTATGCCCAGGGCCGAGACTTCCCTGCCAAGGTCTCAACGTCCCGGCTATCACCGCATTTGCGGTTTGGCGAGATCAGCGCCCGGCAGATCTTGCACGCGGCGCAGGCCGTCGCCCATGCCGACCACACCAAGCAGGCCGCGGTCGACAAGTTCCTGTCCGAACTGGCGTGGCGGGATTTCAACTACCACCAGCTCTATCATCGCGATGATATCGCCACCCAGCCGATGCAGACGAAATATACCGGCATGGTCTGGCGGGATGCGGACGCCGATCTGGCGGCGTGGCAGCAGGGCCGCACGGGCCTGCCCATTGTCGATGCGGGTATGCGGGAGCTGTGGGAGACCGGCTTCATGCAGAACCGGGTGCGCATGCTGACCGCGTCGCTGCTGGCGAAGAACCTGCTGGTCGACTGGCGGCTGGGCGAGCAATGGTTCTGGGATTGCCTCGTCGACGCGGACATGGCGAACAATCCGGGCAATTGGCAGTGGGTGGCCGGCAGCGGGCTCGATGCCTCGCCCTATTTCCGCATCTTCAATCCGGTAACGCAGGGCGAACGGTTCGACGCCGGCGGCGACTATGTACGGCAATGGGTCCCCGAGTTGGCGCGCCTGCCGGACGAGTGGATCCACCAACCGGCGGGCGCGCCCAAAGACGTGCTGAGTAAGGCGGGGGTGGTGATCGGGGAAACGTATCCGGAGCCGATCGTGGATTTGAAGTCGAGCCGGGTTCGGGCGCTGGAGGCGGCGAAGGGGCTTTAGTGTCACCTGCGGTGGTTGGGAATGATATTGCGCCGGTTCGCGATAGGCGCGCTGGCATTGCGCGACAAGGGCCAATGACGAAAAGCCGTGCCGCTAGAGGCGGTTATGGCTTGCGGGTGACGGTAGCGCCACCTAGCATGCCGGTTCCTCGCTCCCTGCAGATTGCCCACATGTCCAAGCACAAAGACCTGATCTCTGCCATCGGCAACACACCGCTGATCCGCCTCAACCGCGTATCCGCGCTCACGGGTTGCGAGATCTGGGGCAAGGCCGAGTTTCTCAATCCGGGCCAGTCGGTCAAGGATCGGGCGGCTTTGTTCATCATCCATGATGCGGTGAAGTCGGGTGCGCTGAAGCCGGGCGGCACGATCGTCGAGGGGACGGCGGGCAATACCGGCATCGGGCTGACGCTGGTGGCAAACTCGCTGGGCTTCAAATCGGTGATCGTGATCCCCGAAACGCAGAGCCAGGAAAAGAAGGACGCGCTGCGCCTCTATGGTGCTGAGGTGATCGAGGTTCCGGCCAAGCCCTACAAGAACCCCAACAACTACATCAAGATTTCCGGCCGGCTGGCCGAGAAGCTCAATCGCGAGCTGCCTGAAGGCGCCGTGTGGGCCAACCAGTTCGACAACACGTCCAACAAGCGGGCGCATGTGGAAACCACCGGCCCCGAAATCTGGCAGCAGACCAATGGCCGGATCGACGGCTTCATCTGCGCGGTCGGTTCGGGCGGCACGCTGGCCGGCGTTGCGGAAGCGCTGCGGGCCCGCAACCCCGACGTCAAGATTGGCTTGGCCGACCCCGAGGGCGCCGCGCTCTACAACTACTACGCCAATGGCGAACTGAAATCGTCGGGCAACTCGATCACCGAAGGCATCGGCCAGGGCCGCATCACGGCCAACCTGGAAGGCCTCCGGATCGACAATCCGTACCAGATTTCCGATGCAGAGGCCCTGCCCTATATCTTCGACCTGCTCGAGCATGAGGGGCTGTGCCTGGGTGGATCGAGCGCCATCAACATTGCCGGCGCGGTGCGCATGGCGCGCGACCTGGGGCCGGGCAAGACCATCGTCACGGTGCTGTGCGACTACGGCAACCGCTATGCCAGCAAGATCTTCAATCCCGACTTCCTGCGCGCCAAGGACCTGCCGGTCCCGGCATGGCTTGAAGAGCGTGCGCCCATCGACATTTCCAGCGTGATCGAGGCGGAGCCGGTCTGAGACCGGCTCCGCCTTTTGACTCAGCGCAGTTCCACGAAGCTGAGATTGGTAGGTTGCCGCAGCACGCCGCCGTCTGGCGTGTTCGGCAGGACCGTTTCGTCGACAGCCTCCAGATTGAAGCCGCGGGCCCAGCCTCTGCCATTGCCCTTGAGGTAGAAGCCGTAGTTGAGCGTAGTGGCTTCGGGCGGCACGTCGAGGACGATGTCGCGCTCGATCCAGTCGGTATTGCCGGCTACCGGACCATTCCTGTCGTAGCGTTCGAGATTTTCGAAGCGCAGCGAACCGCTGGGGCCATCGACCCGGAACCAGATGGTGACGCCGCCATCAACCTGGGCCGCGCGCAACTGGCTGCTCACCCGCATACGCTGGCCGAGATAGGGTTTGGCATCGACCGACTGCATCAGGGTGCAGAAATCATCGCCGCGGATGGTGTCGATCAGTTCCGGTTTGCTCTCGATCCAGGCAGCGTTGAGGCCAGCATCCACGCCCACGCGGTAGAATTTCGGGCTCTTGCCCGTCCTGATCCAGCCATTGGGCGTCTCGCCGTCGGATATGCCGGCGCCGGCATCGATCCGGGCGCTGAGTATGTTCCAGTTGGCAAAACCAAACTGACGGGCGACGAGTTCGAGACAGTCGCTGTGCGAAAGCTCGATGTTGCGTTCGGCCAGCCCCTGTCGCAGGAGTTTGGCCATGAGTTTTGCGTCCATGAAGCTGTGCATGGTTTGAACCTCTCACATGGGCAAGAACGTCGAAGTCAGCGCTCGCATTACTGACGGCTTGCCCGGTGATCGGGGTCAAACCTGCAGACCTAACGTGCATTCACCGTCCCCAACGGGGCGCGAGCGGCTGGCTGCACGAACCATGGTGAAAGACTACGCCGCAGGCCAAAGTTGTCAACCGGCGGATTGTTCAATCGCCGCAGGCTGATAGAGTGGCCCCCCAACGACTGCGGGGCACGCCTTGATCGGTATCGACGACATCCTGAGGGCGATCATTGCCGACCTGCATATCGTGGCCGCGATCACCGGGGCCCTGTATCTGCTGGCCTTTGTCTGCGCCGTGCGCGAAGTGATGAATTCGCGGACATCGCAGGGCTCCATCGCCTGGATCCTGGCGCTGGCGCTCCTCCCCTTTCCGACGGCGTTTCTCTATCTGGTGCTGGGCTGGAAGGCGTTTGACGATTACGCCACCGACCGCATCCGCAACGGCCGCTCGGCGCGGCCGCTCCGGGCGAAAGACCTGGCGCTGATCGACCGGGAAACCAGCGAAAAATGGCCGGTGCAGACCAAGGTGTCGGAAGTGCCGTTTCTCAACGGCAACGATGTGGAACTGTTGGTGGACGGGCGGGCGACGTTCGACTCGATTTTCGCGGGTATCGCCAAGGCCAAGGACTACCTGCTGGTGCAGTTCTATATCGTGCGGGACGATGCGCTGGGCCAGGAACTGGCCGAGCGGCTGATCGAGCGCGCCAATGCCGGGGTCAAGGTCTACCTGCTCTACGATGATATCGGCAGCACGGGCATGCCCAAGCGCTATCGCGCCGAGCTGCGCAAGGCCGGAATCAAGGTGGCCGGGTTCAACCAGCGCCACAAGTTCCTGCGCATATTCGGGCCGACACGCATCAACTATCGCAACCACCGCAAGATCGTGGTGGTGGACGGCGAGCATGCCTGGGTCGGCGGGCATAATGTGGGCGTCGAATATCTCGGCGAGAACCCGCGGTTCGGACGCTGGCGCGATACGCATGTGCGGGTGTCGGGCCCGGCCGCGCTGGGCTGCGCATTGCTGTTCCGCGAAGACTGGGAATGGGCGACCGGCGAAGCGCTGCCGGCGACCCCGCCCGAAAGCGTGGCGACGCCCGGCGAGCAATCGGTGCTCGTCATGGGGAGCGGGCCGGCCGACAAGCTCGAGGAATGCGCCATTGCCTTCACCGACATCATCGGGCGGGCGCGCGAGCGGCTGTGGATCGTCAGCCCCTATTTCGTCCCCGACACCGATATCCGCACGGCGCTGTTCGCGGCCAAACTGCGCGGCGTGGATGTCCGCGTCATGCTGCCCAATGAGCCCGATCACAAGCTGGTCTGGCTGGCCAGCATTGCCCATGCCGATGCCATGATCGAGCATGGCGTGTCGATCTATCGCTATCAGGACGGGTTCCTGCACCAGAAGGTGGTGCTGATGGATGACCAGATCGCGTCGGTCGGCAGTGTCAATTTCGACAACCGATCCTTTGCCATCAATTTCGAGATCACGCTGTGGTTTGCCGACCGGCAAGCGATCGACCAGATCGAGGCCATGCTGGTGGAGGATTTCAAGCTCTGCCGCCAGGTTGAAATGCCCGAGGTCAAGGGCCGGTCGCTGCCCATGCGCTTCATGACCCAGGCCGCCCGCCTGCTCTCCCCCGTGCTCTGAGTATTGCCATGACCGAATTCCTGTTTCGCGACGACAGCTACCTGCCCTCGACGCAAGCCAATGTGGTGGCGCTGACCGAGGACGGCGGCATCGTGCTGGACCGCACGGTGTTCTATGCGGCTTCGGGCGGACAGCCGGGCGACAATGGCACGATCATGCGGGCCGATGGGTCGGCCATCACCATTGCGACAGCGATACACCCCGAAGGCGACAAGACGCGGATCGTGCATGTGCCCGCGGAAGGGCAGAGTTCGGTCGGGGTTGGCGAGAGCGTCACCCCGGGCATCGACTGGGCGCGGCGCTACCGGCTGATGCGCATGCATACGGCGCTGCACCTGCTGTCGGTGGTGTTCCCATTTCCGGTGACGGGCGGCTCGGTCGGCGACGACAAAGGGCGGCTCGATTTCGACATGCCCGAGGTGCCCGACAATCTTGCCGCACTCGAGGCGCAGCTCAACGACATGGTGGCGGGCAACCATGCGGTGACGCAGGAATGGATCACCGATGCCGAAATGGCCGCCAATCCGGACCTGATCAAGACGATGAACGTCAAGCCGCCCATGGGCCAGGGGCGCGTGCGGCTGATCCGCATCGGCGACGTGGATCTGCAGCCGTGCGGCGGCACGCATGTGCGCAACACCAGCGAGATCGGTCGGCTCGCACTGGGCAAGATCGAGAAAAAGGGCAAGCAGAACAGGCGCGTAAGCCTGTTGTTTGCGGAGTAGATTCCGCTTGCCCGCAGTCGTCTTGTCACAGTCTCATGCACTGCTGTGCCGAAAGAGCGGAGGCCGGCAATGCGCATCTGGACAGTGATTGGGGCGATCACCGGCGTGGCCTTGGCCGCTGGCGCCACCTATGCCTGGGGGATCGGTTGGCTGTTGCCCTGTGGGCCGGTCGACCGGATTATCCAGCTCAGCCAATGCCGGGTTCTCGCGAGTTTCGAGGCGACCCAGCTCGAGACGCTGCTGCTCGACGCGGATGGCGACCTCGTGACCGTGCTGCGCCAGGATGGCAGCGAGCCGACGCGACGGCAAAGGCTGGCCGAGATTTCGCCCAGCGACGGCTCGATCAGCAGCGAGCTCGAATTCGAGGGCGTGCCGCCCGGGGCGTCGTGGATGAGCGCAGCGTTGTCGCCGGACGGGACGCTGATCGGCGCGACCATGCTCGATGAACCGGCGATGGTGCTGGATCGGGCCACCGGCAATACGGTGATCGACCTGCCGCTCTACTCGGCGGCCGGCATCGGCTTTGATGGGCCCGATCGCGTGTTGCTCGATGGCGGGGTGATGAGTTCGGAGCGCCCGCCGCAGCCGGTGGCGCAGGCCTTTGCCCTGGCCGATGCGGCGGAGCTCCCCGAGGCCAGTGGACCGGCGGCGCTGCCGCTGTTCGATTCAGGCATATCGGCTGCGCTGTCACCCGATGGGGCGCTGCTGGCGCAGCATGTCGAAAGCCTGGGCGATAGCGGGATCGTGGCTATCCGGCTGGCCGATGCCAGGTTTGCCGCATGGTCCGGCTTCCTGCTGACGGCGCCGCTGGGGGCGTGGAGCCAGCAAATCCTGCCCAGGCTGTGGTTCAGCCCCGACAGCAAGTTCGTGGCCGCCGCATTCGATGGCGCGCCCGTCTGGGGCAAGGAGACATCGGCGCTTGTCATCTGGGACGCGCAGAGCAAGGAACTGGTGCAGCGCATCCCCACCCATAGCGCGCAGTGGGACGAATTGGTGTGGCTCGAGGGGCGCAAGGTGGCGGCGACGCGGTTCAACACCGTGACCCGGCGCGGCGAGATCGCGGTTATCGGCTACTAGCGAACCGGGGCGGCGTAGAGCAGACCGCCATTGCCCCATAAGGCGTTCTGGCCACGCAGCAGGGCCGCGCCGGTCTGCGGTCCGAAGTGGCGGTCATAGAGCTCGCCGTAATTGCCGACGGCGCGCAGGACGTCGGCCATGAAAGACGGTCGCAGGCCCAAGGCCGTGCCGTAATCGCCCTCTACACCGAGAATCCGGCGCACGGCCGGCGTGCGCGCGGCGAGCAGGGAATCGACGTTGAGCTGGGTGATGCCGGCTTCCTCGGCATTGATCAGGGTGAACAGCGTCCAGCGGACGATGTTGAACCATTGCGGATCGCCCTCGCGCACCACGGGGCCAAGGAGCTCCTTGGAGATGCGCTCGGGCAGGATGCGATGAGCGGATGGGTCGGGCAGCGCCCGGCGGATGGCCTGGAGCTGCCGGCCGGAGGCTGAAACCACCTGGCAGAGACCGGCTTGATAAGCGACGGCCAGATCGGCCACGTCCTCGTAGGGGACTTCGGTGTAGCTCGCCTGATTGGTGAAGAAGAACTCGGCAACACGCTCCAGCTCTTCGCCGCCATCGATGATGCAGACGCTGATATTGTCGAGCTCGAAAGCGGAAACCACACCCATCGACTGCGGCACGAGGAAGGCCTGGCCGTCGAAGAAGGCGGTGCCGATATAGGCGGCGCCATAGAGGGTGTCGCGCCGCTGGGTCCAGGGACCGTTGCGGGTCAAGACGTCGACCATGCCCGTCTGCAATGGTGCAAAACGGGTTTCCCCGCGCAGCGAGCGGAACTCGATCTTGTCGGCATCGCCGAAAACGGCAGCGGCGATGCTTCGGCAGAGATCGACATCAAAGCCGGACCAGCGGCCCTGGGCATCCTGCTGGGCAAAGCCGGGCAGCGGATTGGTCGCACCGCAGATGAGGAAGCCGCGGGCGCGCACCGTGTCGAGGGTGGAGATCCGCGCTTGGGCGAGAGCCGGCGAGGCAAGACAAAGCGCGCAGGCCAGTCCCGCCGCCATCGACAGCAATCGCTTGAAAAAACTGGTCAATCGAACGGCCTTCCTGCCTCCGCCAGCATATTGGCTGGGCGTGACGTGAGGTCAAGGCAGCTGACGCGTCTCGTCCACCGAGAGTTGGTCTCCAGCGTCTCCCTCCCCCTTGTGGGAAGGGAGACGCAACGGCCGATGGACCAGCCGTTAGTGGTATCGAGAGTGCGGGACGCCTGGGCCATTCGACCATAGGTCTCATGGCCTTCTCGCCTAAATCAGCGCCACCGGCGCTGATTTTCCTGCGGCCGGCTCGAAGCTAGTGAAGGATCTGGCTGAGGAAGAGCTTGGTGCGCTCGTGCTGCGGGTTGGAGAAGAAGGCTTCGGGCTCGTTCTGCTCGATAATCTGGCCCTGATCCATGAAGATGACGCGGTTGGCCACCTGGCGCGCAAAGCCCATTTCGTGGGTCACGCACAGCATGGTCATGCCTTCTTCGGCCAGGGAGATCATCACCTCGAGCACTTCCTTGACCATTTCGGGGTCGAGGGCCGAGGTGGGTTCGTCAAACAGCATGATCTTGGGCTGCATGCAGAGCGAGCGGGCGATCGCCACGCGCTGCTGCTGGCCGCCCGAGAGCTGGCCGGGGAACTTGTTGGCCTGCTCGGGGATCTTGACCCGGTTGAGATAGTGCATCGCCGTCTCTTCCGCCTCAGCCTTGGGAATGCCGCGGACCCAGATGGGGGCCAGCGTCAGGTTCTGGAGGATCGTGAGGTGGGGGAAGAGATTGAAGTGCTGGAAGACCATGCCGACTTCGCGGCGCACTTCATCGATGCGCTTGAGGTCGGCCGTCAGCTCGGTGCCGCTGACGATGATCTGCCCTTCCTGGTGCTCTTCGAGCCGATTGATGCAGCGGATGAGCGTCGACTTGCCCGAGCCGGAGGGCCCGGCGATGACGATGCGCTCGCCCTCCATCACCTTGAGGTTGATATCGCGCAGCACGTGGAAGTCGGCATACCACTTGTGCATGCCGATGACCTCGATGGCCACATTGGTCGATGACACCTTCATATGGGAGGTATCAACCGGCCGATCGACGGTAGTTTCAGAGACTTGTGACATTGGAACTACCTCTTGTAGCCAGTATTGAGACGGCGCTCCATGTACATGGAATAGCGCGACATGCCGAAGCAGAAGACCCAGAAGACCATGGCGGCAAACAGGTAGCCTGTTGTCGCTGTGTTGGCGGATTGCCATTCGAGAGCGGTATCGTTCTTGGTCTTTACCGCCTCGAGCAGGTCCTTCATGCCCACGATGTAGACGAGCGACGTGTCCTTGAAGAGCGAGATGAAGTTATTCACGATGCCCGGGATCACGTGCTTGAGCGCCTGGGGCAGGATGATGAAGTACATCCGCTGCCAGTAGCCGAGGCCGAGCGACGCGCCGGCCTCATATTGTCCGCGCGGAATGGCCTGGAGGCCCCCGCGCACCACTTCGGCCATATAGGCCGAGGTGAAGAGGGTCACACCCACCAGGGCGCGGAGCAGCTTATCCACCGTCGTGCCTTGCGGCATGAAGAGCGGCAGCATGATCGACGCCATGAACAGGATGGTGATCAGCGGCACGGCGCGGATCAGCTCGATGAAGGCGATGCAGAGGGTCTTAATGACCGGGAGCTTGGACTGCCGCCCCAACGCCAGGATGATGCCCAGCGGGAACGAGCAGGTGATGCCGACCACCGAGATGATGAGCGTGACGAGGAGCCCGCCCCATTTTTCGT
>CBFGMY010000118.1:0-12875 GCA_965650055.1 uncultured Devosia sp. | reverse complement strand
ATCGATGGCAGCGTCTATGCCGAGCGGCCTGTCGCCACCGGCGCCGAAATCGACTCGGCCGTCATCCGTGCCAAGGCCGCCCGCCACGCCTGGGCTGCCACGACCATCCCCGAGCGGCAGAAGATCCTCAGCCATTTCGTCGATGCGCTGCTGCTCATGAATGACGACATCGTGCCCGAACTTGCCTGGCAGATGGGTCGCCCCATCCGCTTCGGCGGCGAGAAGCGCGGCGTCGAGGAGCGCAGCCGCTATATGATCGCGCTGGCGGCCGAAGCCCTGGCACCATCGGTGAAACCCGAGAAAGAAGGCTTCACCCGCTACATCACCCGCGAGGCGCTGGGCACCGTCATGGTCATCGCGCCCTGGAACTACCCGTTCCTGACAGCGGTCAATTCCATCGTGCCGGGTCTGATGGCCGGCAACTCGATCATCCTCAAGCACGCATCGCAGACGCTGCTGGCCGGCGAGCGCTTTGCCGCCGCCGCCGAAAGCGCCGGCCTGCCATCAGGCCTGTTCCAGAATCTGGTGCTCGGCCATGCCGATACCGAAAAGCTCATCGCCTCGGGCCAGATCGACCACATCAATTTCACCGGTTCGGTCGAAGGCGGTCGCCGCATCGAGAAGGCCGCCGCCGGCACCTTTGCCACACTCGGCCTCGAACTGGGCGGCAAGGACCCGGCCTATGTTCGGCCAGACGCCAATCTCGACAATGCGGTCGAAAACCTGGTCGATGGTTCCTTCTTCAATTCCGGCCAGTCGTGCTGCGGCGTCGAGCGCATCTATGTGCATGAAGCCGTCTACGGCAGTTTCGTCGAGCGCTTCATCGAAAATGCCAAGGGCTGGACGCTGGGCAATCCGCTCGATGCCGACACCATTGTCGGCCCGATGGCGCGCGGCAACTTTGCCGACCATGTGCGCCAGCAGACCGAGGAAGCGCTGCGCGGTGGTGCGACCCGCCACCTCAATACGCGCCACGAACTCGACAAGGCCGGCTCGCCCTATCTGGCGCCGGAAGTGCTGACCAACGTCAATCACCAGATGTCGGTCATGCGCGAGGAGAGTTTCGGCCCCGTGGTCGGCATCATGAAGGTGGCCGACGATGCCGAGGCTATCACGCTGATGAACGACAGCCCCTATGGCCTCACCGCCTCGATCTGGACGGAAGACCTCGACGCCGCCGCCAAGCTGGGCGGCCAGATCGAAACCGGCACGGTCTTTGCCAACCGCTGCGACTATCTCGATCCGGCTTTGGTCTGGACCGGCGTCAAGGACACCGGCAAAGGCGGTGGGCTGAGCGAGATCGGCTACGCCAATTTGACACAGCCCAAGAGCTATCATCTGAAACACGGCTAAACGCGAGCGGGGGCATCGCATGCAGACTTTGGAGCAACTACGAGAGCAGGATCGGCGCGCGGCGGCGGATCCGGGTGCAGTCGGTTTGGGAGGCTGGCTGGTCCTGCCGCTGTTTGGAATGCTGGCGGCGCCAATAATCGCGGCGATTACACTGTATGAGATATGGCCGCTCCTCGGGGAACAAGCCCTTACGGCAGCCCAAAGGCTGGTCGTCTGGTTCGAGTTGATAACCATCACGGTGGTCAAGTGCGTTGCACCGGTGGCCCTGCTTATCCTCTTCTTCCGGAAGAAGCGGTGGTTCCCCTTGTCCATTATCACCTGGCTCGTAGCCGGCCTGACGTTCCTCCTGCTCGACCTGCTATTCGTCTACCACGCGTTCCGCGCCTATTACGACACGCCCGGCGTCGTGTTCTGGGACGAGCAAACCATGCGGGATGTGGGACAGGCCTTCTTCGGCGCGGCGATCTGGATCCCCTACATGCTCAATTCGAAGCGCGTGCAGAACACCTTCGTGAACTAAGGACGACAATGATGGCGACCAAAGCCAACTGGAACTACCCCACCGCAGTCAAATTCGGCCCCGGCCGCATTGCCGAACTGCCCGAGGCGCTGAAGGCCGCCGGAATCAGCAAGCCGCTGCTGGTCACCGATGCCGGGCTCGCCAGCCTGCCGGTGACACAGAACACGCTCGCGCTGCTCAAGGCCGCCGGCATTCCCGTGGGCCTTTTCGCCGAGGTGAAGCCCAATCCGATCTCGGCCAATGTCGAAGCCGGCATCAAGGTGCTGCGCGAGGGCGGGCATGATGGTGTCATCGCCTTTGGCGGCGGCTCGGGGCTCGATGTCGGCAAGGTCATCGCCTTCATGGCCGGGCAGACCCGCCCGATGTGGGATTTCGAGGATATCGGCGACTGGTGGACCCGCGCCGATCCCAAGGGCATCTTCCCCATCGTCGCCGTGCCGACCACGGCCGGCACCGGCTCGGAAGTCGGCCGCGCCGGCGTCATCACCGATGAGACGACCCATACCAAGAAGGTGATCTTCCACCCGCTGATGATGCCCAAGGTGGTCATCGCCGATCCTGAACTCACCGTCGGCATGCCCAAGTTCATCACCGTGGGCACCGGCATGGACGCGCTCGCCCACTGCCTCGAAGCCTATTGCGCCCCGGGCTATCACCCGCTGGCCGATGGCATTGCCGTCGAAGGCATCCGCCTGGTGTTCGAGAACCTGCCCAAGGTCCATGCCAATCCCAACGATGTCGAAGCGCGCGGCCATATGATGAGCGCCGCCGCCATGGGCGCCACCGCCTTCCAGAAGGGCTTGGGCGCCATCCATGCGCTCAGCCACCCGGTCGGCGCGCTCTATGACACGCATCACGGCATGACCAATGCGGTGTTCATGCCCTATGTGCTGGCGGTCAACAAATCGGCCATCGAAGCCCGCATTGCCCGCCTCGCCGCCTATCTGGGCCTGGCGCCGAGCTTTGAGGCCTTACAGCATGCCGTTATCGGCCTGCGCCTCCGCCTCGACGTGCCGCATACCCTGGCCGAGTTCAAGGTGGATGGCTCCAAGCGCGACCTGATCGGCGACATGGCGATTGTCGATCCGACGGCGGGCGGCAATCCGCTGGAACTGACGAAAGACCGCGCGCTGGAGATTTTTGATCGCGCGATGGAAGGGCGGGTCTGAAACGAACGAGATGACCGCGCGTTGGACCGGGGCCTCATGGAGTACCCGATATGCGCGCGATCCTGCTTGCGACCTGTCTCACCCTGATTGCCGGCGTGGCCAACACGTCGGCCCATCACAAGCCCGGTCACCCCATGCCGCCGGGCCAGGCCAAGAAGCTGCTGCCGCCGGAGCTGGTGATCGTGGCGCCGCCGCCCGAAGTGGATGAAGTCTGCCTCGTCACCACCGATACGCCCGGTGACCCCTTCGCGCCGGTCATCGTCACCGAATGGCTGCCACGCGACGTTGCCGAGAGCCGGGCCGAAGCCGGCGACAGCTTCGTCATCTACCACCCCGACTTCAACAGCGAAGTCGGCTGCGTGAGTTTCTAGCCGGCGACGACGTCCGATGGAACTGATGGAAGCACGGGGCTAATTTTCTCGCCGAATTGCCAGTCGACACCCTCCCCCTCGCGGGGAGGGCAGCGAAGCTTGGGCCAGCGGCCCTAGCGCAGCTGGGTGGGGGGTCGACAGCCCCGATATTCGGGCCGACCGTTCCCCCACCCTTGATCCCTCCCCGCAAGGGGGAGGGAGTCGACTGAAAAATTCAGCCGCCCACCACTCCAGCAACCGTCTCCTTCACCCCCACCTCGAACAGTTCATCGAGATGGGTCGCCACCGTCTCGCCAAACGCCTGATTGTCGCCCAGGTCACTGCCAAATACCTCGGTCAGCGCCACCAGCCCGACATAGAGCGCCTCGGCATCATCACCGGCGTCAGCGGCGATCGCCATCATGCGCATGGCCAGCGGATCGCGCACGTCGATGCTGTCGCCCTTCTCGTCGATGCCCACGACATAGCGCATCCACGCCGCCACCCCGAGGCCGAGCCGGTCAAACGGTTGCCCAGCCTTCAAACGCTCGCGGATGGTGCCGAGCAGGCGCTGCGGCAGCTTCTGGCTGCCATCCATGGCGATCTGCCAGGTGCGGTGCTTGAGCGCCGGATTGCGGAAGCGATCGAGCAACTGGTCGCGATAGGCGCCCAGGTCAACGCCGGGCATGTCCAGCGTCGGCATGGCTTCCTCGGTCATCAGCCCATGGATCAGCTTGACGAAGTCGGCATCGCCCATCACGTCGGAAATGTACTCGTAGCCCGCGAGATAGCCGAGATAGGCCATGGTCGAGTGGCTGCCATTGAGCATCCTGAGCTTCATGCGCTCGAACGGCTCGACATCCGCCACCAGCTGCGCGCCGACCTTTTCGAAGGGCGGACGCCCCTCGGGGAAATGGTCCTCGATCACCCATTGGGTGAAGGGCTCGGTCATGATCGGCCAGGCATCCTCGGCGCCGATCAAGCCGGCCACCGTCTCCCGATCGGCATCGGTGGTCGAGGGCACGATGCGATCGACCATGGTGCCGGGAAAGGCCACCTGGCCCACCCACTCGCCGAGCGCCGCGTCGCGCAGGCTGGCGAATTTGGTGACGATGCGCTTCACCGTCGCGCCATTGCTGGGCAGGTTGTCGCAGCTCATCACCGCAAAGGGGGCAATGCCCGCCGCCTTGCGGCGCGCCAGCGCCTCCACCAGCATGCCGGGGGCCGATTTCGGCGCGGCCGGGTTGGCCAGGTCATGCACCACATCGGGGTGGCGCTGGTCGAGCTCCCCCGTCGCCGGATCGTGGCAATAGCCCTTCTCGGTCACAGTCAGCGAGACAATCCGGATTTGCGGGCTGGCCATCAGCGCCAGCAATTCCTCGCGCTGCGTATTGGCGTCGAGCACGCCAAGGATGGAGCCGATGACGCGCGGATGGGTCCCCGCGGCGTCGCGAACAGCCACGGTATAAAGCCCGTCCTGCGGCTCCAGCGCTTCCTTGGTGTCCGGGCGGCGCAGGCTGGCGCCGATAATGGCCCAATCCGGATTGTCGGCCAGCAGGTCATCGACATAGACGGCCATATGCGCCCGGTGGAAGGCGCCGATGCCCAGATGGACGATGCCGGGCGTGATCTTGGCCCGATCATATTTCGGCACGGCCACGCCCGATGGGACATTGCTCAGGGTCTTGGCGCTCAGTCGCGTCATGGAAGTCTCCGGCGGTAAAATCGCGCGCACCATAAGGCCTTCCGGGCTTGTATGGAAGATAGTGGCTTGCGGCCAAATCGGCTTTCCCGGCATAAGCCTTACGGCAGCCGTGGAGGGCAAGAATTTTGGCACAGCAGCGTTTCGTCAGCATCGGGGAATGTATGATCGAGATGAGCGGCGGCGAGGATCGCCAGTATCGCCTCGGCTATGCCGGCGACACGCTCAACACCGCCTGGTATATGCGCGCGCTGCTCGGCAAGGACTGGTCGGTGGATTACTTCACCGGGCTGGGGGAAGACCGCTATTCCGGCGATATCCGCGCCTTTCTCGATGCCAACCAGATCGGCACCGGCCATATCCGCACCGTGCCCGGTCGCCGTCCCGGCCTCTACCTGATCCACCAGGAAAAGGGCGATCGCCACTTCACCTATTGGCGCGATACTTCCGCCGCCAAATTGCTGGCCGATGACAAGGACGCCCTGGCGGCGGCGGTCAAGGGCGCCAGCATGGTCTATTTCTCCGGCATTACCCTGGCCATCCTGGCGCCCCGCGCCCGCGGCCGGCTGCTGGGGGCCATCGTCAAGGCGCGCGATGCCGGCGCCAGGATCGTCTTCGACACCAATATCCGCCCGGCCCTCTGGACCAGCCCGCGCGTCATGACCGCAGTGCTGACCGCCGCCGCCACCATGTGCGACGTGGTGCTGCCGACCCATACCGACGAGGCGCCGCTGTTTGGCGACAAGAGCGTCGATGACACCGCCGACCGCTATCTCGAACTGGGCGTCGAGGAAGTGGTGGTCAAAGACGGCGCCGGCGAGGCGCTGATCGCTACTGCGTCGGAGCGCGTGAAAGTCGCGCCCAAGCCGGGCGCCACGGTGGTCGATGCCACCGGGGCCGGTGACAGCTTCAATGGCGCCTATCTGTCGGCCCGCCTGGCCGGCAAGTCACTGCTGGCGTCCGCCGAAGAGGGGCACCGGGTAGCCGGGGTCGTGATCGGGCAAAAGGGCGCGCTGGTCGATCCGAAGCTGCTTTCCTAGCGGATACCAGCAAAGACTCGTCTTCGCCTCAAAATCCCCCGCCGTCCGCCATATACGCCACTTCCTCAGGCGTACTCTCCCGCCCCAGCGCCGCATTCCGAAACGGGAACCGCCCAAACCTTGCGATCACGTCGCGATGGCCGGTGGCATATTTCATCATGCCCGAGTCCAACTGGGCGAAGTGCCTGATGCCCTCGTCCTGGATCACCAGCGATTCCGCATGCACGAAGGGCATGAACAGGAACATGCGCCGCTGCGGGAGAATGGCCCGGTCGGCACCACCAGCGATGGCTTCCTGCGCCAGTGTCAGCGCCATGGTGTCCTGCGCAAAGGCCCTGGCCGAGCCGCGATGCAACTGGCGCGAAAACTGATCCAGCACGATGATCTCGGCCAGCCGCCCCTCGGGTGTCGCCCGCCACTGCCAGGCCTCGCCCCGCGCGACGCAAGCATGGGTGTCGCCAAACTGCCCGGCCAACAGGTGGTCGAATTCGGCCTTGCCACCAAACCAGTCGTCGATGCCATGCTCGACGAACCAGAAGCGGATGACGTCGTCGGGCCTGCGCATGATTGTCTCCACGACGGTCGGGTGGCCCCTCCCCCCGGTGGGGAGGGATCGTTCCTAAACCGTGATGATCGCCTTGATCAGCCCGTGGCGTTCATGGGCCCATTTCGGCAGGTTGACCGGCACGTCGTCAAAGCTCGTCGTATGCGTGGCAAGCTGGTCCGTCGGCACGCTGCCATTGCGGATGGATTCGGCCACGTGGTCGAAATCTTCGCGCGTTGCGTTGCGCGAGGCGCGAATGGTCAGCTCGCGCCGATGGATCTCGGGATCCTCCCAGGCCAGCGTGCCCTTGACCACGCCGACCAGGGTCAGCGCGCCGCCATTGCGGCAATAGCTGACGGCCTGGTTCATGGCTTGTATCGAGCCGGTGGCGTCGAATACCGCGTCGAAGCCGGTCGCCATCCGGGCCTTGAACACGGGGCCGTCGCGCTCGTCCAGCGTGGCCGCGCCAAAGCCGAAATTGCGCGCCGCATCCAGCTTGTCGGCGGCGGCATCGAGGATGGTGACGTCGGCGCCGGCAATGCGAGCGAAAAACGCCACGCCCAAGCCGATCGGGCCGCCACCCACCACCAGCACGCGCCAGCCGGCCTTGAGCTCGGTCCGGCGCACCGCATGGGCGCCGATGGCGAGGAATTCCACCATGGCGGCGTCGCGCAGGCTCAGGCCTTCGGCCAGGTAGAGATTGGCCTCCGGCATGACGATTTCCTCGGCCATGCCGCCATCGGTATGCACACCGAGTACGCTCAGCGTCTCGCAGCAATTGGTCTTGCCTTCGCTACAGGCGGGGCACTGGTAGCAGGGCAGATAGGGGTTGATCACCACGGCGTCACCATCGGTGAGCGTGGTTGCGCCATTGGCGTCGAGCACCACCCCGCTCAGCTCATGCCCCATGATGCGGGGATATTGCAGGAACGGGTGCTTGCCTTCGAAGATGTGATAGTCGGTGCCGCAGATGCCGATATGGCGAATGCCCACCCGCACCCAGCCCGGCTTGAGCGCGGGCCGCTCGATGTCCACCAAAGCCAGTTCGCCCGGCGCCGCACAAGAAATAGCCCGCATGGGAAGTCCTCTCGATCTCTGATCGGGAGGACTAACATGTTAGTTGGCGCCTGACCACTGGATCATGCACCTGCCTGCAGCTTTTTTGTCCGGCAGGAGTGACTTGCCTCAGCCGAGCAGCACCCTGATGCGGTTGCCGAAGGGATCACCGGTTTCGATACCGCCATCCACCGTCGAGATCGGCGCGCCGGCTGCCGCGAGCCGGCCCGTCAGGGCATCGAGCGTGGGCTGATCGGGCAAGACGATGGTGAACCAGCGCAGCCCGGCGGCGCCTGCCGGCGGCAGGGTAGCATTGGGGCCCGACCAGATGTTGAAGGCCAGCGTGTGCGGCATGTAGTCGAGCCCGACATCGCCCATGCCGAACGAGGTAATCAGCAGGAAGCCGGCAAAGCCGATGACGTCGCGATAGAAGTTCATAGCGATCTGCAGGTCGTTGACATGCACATGCACATGGCCGATCCGGGTGCCGTCAGGCATGCGTGTTGCCAGCTCCGGGGCCGACCCCAGCTCGCCCAGCAATCCGTCCATATCGATGGGCTCGCGCCCCGAATGCGGCTGGCCGCCCGCGGTGACCGCATAGGTCTGCCCCTTGTCGGGATCACCGAGCGAACCGCGCCACGGCGTCTCGAAGGTGATTTCGATGCCATTGCCATCGAGGTCCCAGAGATAAATCGCCTCGGAAACCAGATGATCGGTGGGGGAAATGCGCACATTGCGCTGCAGCGCCCGCACCGCCAGTTGCGCCAGGTCGGCGCGCTTGGGCACGTGGATGGCCACATGATAGAGCCCGATCGTGCGCGGCACGACGGGCCTTGCCGCGCCGGTTTCCAGCACGATCAGCGGCTTGCCGCCGGCGCCCAGCGTCAGCGCATTGCCGGTTTCGTCGATGAGATCGAGCCCCACCACGTCCTGCCAGATGGCGAGCGCCTTGGCGCGGTCGGTCACCGCGATATGGACCGGGCCCAGCCTGGTCGTCAGCGGCAGGATGGGCTTGGACCTCACATTGGTCTGAATGGATGTGTCGATCATGGCGGAGTTCCTGAAATGCCTGGCGTGCCGGGGGCACGCTGTTGTTCAGCTCTAGATAGTGACCGCGATGCCCCAGGGGCACCCGTCATTTGTCGAACAGTCCGGTCGACTGGCATTGGCGCATGAACGTCAGGTCAGTTCCAGGTATTTTGCCGGCGCTTGGGGCATTTCATCCTGCCGCAGCTCGGTCTCGGCGCCGTACTTGGTGCGATAGCGGCCGATCAGGAGCGCGGCGACCTTGGCCGCCTCGTCCGCCGGCTCCATGCCCAGGGCGCGCCGGTGCCGGGGGATGTGCCGGGCGATGGGCGCCGAGAGCGGCCGGGCGAACAGGGCCACCAGGGTCATGGCGAAGACGAGGCCAAAGACCAGCACCGCAAGATAGGCGCCATCGATATAGGCCATGGGCACATTGAAGTTGAGCCAGGGCGAGGCGGCGATCGCCACTGGGAAATACCAGGACAGGACCGAGGTTACGCCGCCCGCCACCATCATGTTTCGCTCGCGGGTCGAGACACCCTCGAACAGCCCCCGCCCTACCTGCCCCTTGAAGATGGGCAGCACCACCCCGTGCAGGTATTGCCCGTTGATCGTCAGCACGGCCACGATACTGACCTTGGCCCAGATTTTCGGATTGCCCAGGTTCTTGGGCTCGAAGAAGCCGTACCAGACGAGAAAGCCAATGCCGCTCAACCACAGCAGCACCAGGCCGCCCGTGACCATCTTCGAGCCGAATTCCAGCATCAGCCAGTGGGTGCGGCGGATCTTTCCGCGCACCATGAAGCGGACCATCATCATGTCGAGAAAGGTTGCGGTGCCCAACCCCAGGGCCAGGCCCAGAAAATGCACCATCCTCAGTGCGGATTTCAGCACCGCAGGATCAATACCTGTACCAAAGTCTAGCATATCTTCGCCCGCCCACTGTACTAATGTACAGTATTAGTTTAGGCAGACACTTATACTCCTTACATCGACTGCCAATCGACTTGCGGAATACTGTTCGAATCCGGACTTAATACGACTATACTGTGAAAGTTGACAGGTCTGTCGCCGCGTAGCGGACGCGCTTTCGCCATGAACATGAACGAAAAAACGCCGGGGTTCTCACCCCGGCGTTGCATCATGCGATCTTGAGGCCCTTGGTCAGCTCCAGCGCCTGCCGCTCGAACAGCCGGCGATAGATGCCGCCGCTAAGGCGGATCAGCTCGGCGTGATCGCCCTCTTCGACGATCCTGCCCTTGTCGAACACGAGTAGTCGATCGAGGGCACGAACAGTCGACAGGCGATGCGCGATGACCAGCGTGGTGCGGCCCACCATCAGGCGTTCCATCGCCTGCTGGATCTGCACTTCGCTCTCGCTGTCCAGGCTCGACGTGGCTTCGTCCAGGATCAGCACCCTTGCATCGGCCAGGAAAGCCCGGGCAATGGCCACGCGCTGGCGCTCGCCACCCGAGAGCTTGACGCCACGCTCACCGACCAGGGTTTCGTAGCCCTTGGGCAGGTCGAGAATGAAGTCATGCGCATTGGCCTGCTGCGCCGCCAGCTCGATCTCGGCGCGCGTGGCGTCGGGGCGGGCATAGGCGATGTTCTCGGCCAGCGTGCGGTGGAACAGGATGGGTTCCTGCTGCACGATGGCGATCTGGCTGCGCAGGCTTGCCTGTTTCACTTCGGCGATATTCTGCCCGTCGATGCGAATGGCGCCGTCCTTCACGTCGTAGAGACGCTGGATCAGCTTGACGAAGGTGGTCTTGCCCGATCCCGAATGTCCAACCAGGCCCACCCGTTCGCCCGGCGCGATGGTGACCGAGAAATCGCGGTAGAGCGGCGTCGGATGGGCACCATATTGGAACGTGACATGGTCGAAGGCGATCTCGCCCTTGCCGATGGCAATGGTCTTGGCGCCCCTGATGTCTTCAATGCCCAGCGGCGTCCGGTCGAGCGCCACCAGTTCTTCCATGTCGTTGACGGCCCGCTGCAGGTTGCGGATGTGCTGGCCCACGTCGCGCAGATAGCCCTGCAGCACGAAGAACATGGCCAGCACGAAGGTGATGTCGCCCGGCGTCGCCAGCCCCTGCTGCCACATCAGCAGGCCCGTGCCCAGGATGCCGGCCTGCATGGTCACCATCATGAAGCCCTGGATGGTGCCGCTCAGCGTGCCACGCTTCCAGGTGCGGCGGGTGCGGTTGTCCCACTTGCCCAGCACATGGCGCAGCCGCTGCTCTTCCCGGTCCTCGGCGCCGAAGGCCTTGACCACGGAGTTGCAGCTCACCGCATCGGCCAGAGCGCCGCCCAGCCTTGTGTCCCAGGCATTGGCTAGGCTGGCTGCCGGCGAGACGAAGCCCATGGACAGAGCCACCGTGACGCCGATGTAGATCACCGAGCCCAGGCCGACGACGAGACCCATGACCGGCCAGTAGGAACCCAGGATGACCGTGGCGCCGACCAGCATGACAATGGATGGCAACAGCGCGATCAACAGCACGTCATTGAGCGAGTCGAGCGCCCACATGCCGCGGGTGATCTTGCGCACCGTGGAGCCGGCAAAGCTGTTGGCATGCCAGTCGGTCGAGAAGCGCTGCACCCGGTGGAAGCCGTTATTGACGATGTCGGCCATCATGCGGATCGTCAGCCGGATGATGCCCTGGAAGATGAACCAGCGCAGGATGACGCTGGTCAGCCCCAGGCCGACCACGATGGCAAAGGCGCGCAGGGCCGCGTCCGCGCCGGTGCCGGTGCCCCCGGCAATGGCGTCGACGATCTGGCCCGAAAACACCGGGACCATGACTTCGGCAAGCGTCGAGACGATCACCAGCACGCAGATGACGGCAATGAGGGCCGGCCGGCCCGACCAGTGGCGGAAAGTAAAGCCGAGCACGTTGCGATAGGCATCGGCGCGGAAATCGAGCTTCTTGCGACTCATATTGGCAGCCCGGCCCCGTTATCCGGCAGCCGGCCCTCAAAATGGAGAGATGAAAGACGCAGCCGGAACGGGAGACAAACTGGTCCCGTCAGATCAACAGGGCTGCAAGGGGAAGAACCGCGGGCGGCAGTTCCTGGGGACTAACCCGAGGAGGGCCGCGGATGGCGACAACCTAACCTCGGAAGTCGCCTGAAGGGAGTTCCATGAATGTCACTGGCATGCACGTCTCCCTGGCTGGATCTGAAAGCGGTGGACATTTTGTATCGAAACGGTTCGGGCTTGCCAACAGGCTATTGTGACGTTGCATTGGAGATGATGCCGGAATGCCACATGGGTGGGCACAAACAGCCTTGCCCTCGCAGGTCGAGGCGCGCCGCAGCGCACCACACCCCGAGGGTTAGTCCGACAGGCCTGGCTGGCCGCTATGGGTTGGGCGCGTTGTTACGCACCCAGAGCCAAAGGAGCCCTGGCAAACATCAGGGCTCGCCGCGATAGACGTCCATGCCGCGCGTCGTCCACTGCGCATAGGCCAGGGCAAGCGCGAATACAGTGAACAGGGCCAGCACGGCGGCGATGACCAGGGGCAGACCAGCAGCCATTTCTCTCTCCTTGAAATGCTGCGGTAAACCTCACCCAGGGCGCCATCGGGCGCTTGATCCAGGTCAACAGATTTTCCGATTTGCCCGGGTGGCGCCGGCACCCCTTCCGAGGCTAACCTCCCGGCCAACCGATTCAAAAAACCAAGAGGCATTCGCCCCAATGACCATCGATCCCGTCAAGCTCGACAAGCTCGCCCAGGTTGCCATCAAGGTGGGTCTGCAACTGGCGGAAGGCCAGGACCTGATCATGACTGCGCCCATGACGGCCGCGCCGCTGGTTCGCCGCATCACCGAGCATGCCTACAAGGCCGGCGCGGGGCTGGTCACCACCATCTATTCGGACGAGGAATCGACCCTCGCCCGCTACAGGCATGCCAACAGCGCCAGCTTCGACAAGGCTGCCGGCTGGCTCTATTCGGGCATGGCCGAAGCCTTCAAGAACAATGCGGCGCGCCTGGCCATTGCCGGCGACAATCCCATGATGCTGGCCGGGCAGGACCCCGACAAGGTGACTCGCGCCATGCGCGCCAATTCGGCGGCCTATAAGCCAGCGCTGCAGCTCATCACCGGCTTCG
>CBFGMY010000117.1:0-12985 GCA_965650055.1 uncultured Devosia sp. | reverse complement strand
CTGATGCGGCGCGACGCTGCCCGCGCCTATACCCACCACCTGACAGCCTGTAGCAAGCACCGCGCCCGCCATTGCAAGCGCAGGGAGCCAAGTTGCTATGGTTTTGTCTGAGCCAATTCGACCGACGATGCCGGGCAAAGAATGCGGAGACATAGTGGTGGAAGCGGTTGCGGTCACTGGTGCAGGCCAATCTGTTGTGCCGTTTCGGCAACGAGAATCTTGCGAAGCAGTTCCTTATTACGAGCATGCATCGTTTCCAACACACTTGTAAATGCCGGTCCAAACGACTGCTTCAATGCGGATATGGTCATCGGCGCCTTCGGGCGAAAGTCCTGCGCATGCGTTACGTTGATGTGGGCGTCCGCGTTTTTGCTTTCGCAGATATCATCTGAATGCGCCGACATTACCGCCAGCGTCGTCAGCGTGTCGGATTCGACGTCGGAATCGAACCATGCTGCGTTGGAGTGCCAGACTGCGCCTGCATCAAAACACTTGGCCGCCACAAACTCCGTGGGCCGAAGGATCTCAGCAAGTGCGTATTCAGACCTATCGCCGAACCACACGAAGTCATCGCGCATGACAAGAATGGTCTGAACCAGATGGTGCTCCGGGCACCAGTCGGCGACGAGATCGACGAACGCCTGTATATGCTGTTGAGCCTGGCCAAACACACTCCGCCAACGTGTGTATCGGGAACACTCGACCATGACGGTATTGCCAAGAACGCGGAAAGCCCAGGCAGGACGGCCATCTGGCCGGAGAAAGGCAAACTCAATGCCCTGTGTCTCATGCGTACTGTGGCCGTTTTCATCGATCTGAAGATCGAAGCCCCTAGGAGTTTTATGAGCTGGAAGGTGAGCCGTCCACTTACCGGCGTTCTCCCGCACCAGTTCGAGCACTTTGTCATGGAAGGGCTGGGAAAACACGAGCTGAAACAGCGCGTTGGTCACGGAGTGATCCGAATTGACCGGTGCGAAGGGCATTGATCCGCCTGACATACGCGATTGATTGGGGTGGGGCTAACTCAAAACCATCGGACAACACAAGCTATGTCTAGTAAGATTCGGTTAATTTTCCCTAATCTCCGGGGGCATCAGCCAGGCGCCACCTCACAGGCCGATGAAACGTCCCTAAATCTGCCATCGTCCGGTCGGCACCAGGCCATTACAAATTGGCTGTTCATCCCACGGAGCATATGAAAATCGCTTTGAAGGACCTGATGACCACCACGAACGTGGTCGCCTATTCGAAGGCAGCAATTGCGCTGTCGCGACGTGTGTACCGTCTCAAAGATGATGGCTATGGCGCCATAGTTGTCCCGAGCCGCGGTGCGGTTCCGGTTCTGCACGCCGCGCAAGCCTATTATCGGGCGATTGTCGCACCGAACATGTCCGATGCGGACCGGGACGCCAACCGCATGAACCTGCTGTTCAATCCTCTTGTAACAGAACTCGACATGCCCTTCACCGCTGATGCGGGCTCCATGGGTGTCGAGGGTCTGACGACAGCTCACATCCTGTGCTTCGCGGATTAGGTGGCATGTCGGCGCTGTACTGATGGGTGTGTGGCCGCAACCCAGGACATCGCGCGGCTCTAGCCGAGCCGGGGGCGTCTTGGTTCGTCGGCGAGGCCGAGATCACGGCGCAGATGTATGTTGGTCGGTACCGCGGCGGGTAGGCGCGACCGGAAGGGCATAAGTAGGCGCTGCACCCAGTTCGATCGTGGCCTGGGGGGGCCAGATAAAGTTCGAAGTCTTCAATCATCGTATTTTCCTTGGGATGAGGTCGGGCCGGCATGTGCCGGCCCGACGCGCTCCTTAGCCCACGGGCACTTCGCGCTGCGGCGCCGAACTCCGAATGAACAGCAGCGTCGCAGCCGCGCCCAGGAAGGCGGTAACCGCAGCACCGAAGAACGCAGTCTGGAAACCGGGCAGCAGGTTTCCGCTCTCGGTTGCCCCATGGGGCGCGACCGACGCCGCCAGCGCCACCATCACGGCCAGCCCGACTGCAGATCCGACCTGGTAGGTGGTATTGATGAGACCCGAGGCGAGCCCGGTGTCCTCGGGCTTGGCCCCGGACATGCCCGACATTGTCGCCGGGATATAGGCGAGAGCCATGCCGAGCGCAGCCAGCAGCGAGGCCGGCAGCACGTTGATCCAGAAGGTCCCTTGCTGCGGTAGGCCAGCGAAGAGCATCAAGGCCGCGCCCATCAACAGCAGGCCGGTGACCAGGTTGGTCTTGGCCCCGAAGCGGCCGATAAGGCGACCCGAGAAGCCGACCATCACCACCATGATCAGCAGCGTCATGGGCAGCAGGGCAAGGCCGCTGGCGAGCGCAGAGAGGCCCAGGATTTGCTGCAGATAGAGGTTGAGGAAGAACCAGAGCGGGATCCAGGCAGCCCCTAGCAGGCCCATGACCAGGTTCCCCGCTGCGAGGTTCGGCGCCTTGAAGATTGCCAGCGGCAGCAGCGGCTCCCGGCGCCGGGCCTGGATGACCAGGAATATTACCAGCAGCACGGCGGCGATCGCCAGCAGGCTCAGGATCTGGACTGAAGCCCAGCCGACCGCTTCCGCGGTGACGATGGCGTAGACGAGGGTGACCAAGGCGCCGGTGACGGTGATGGCACCGAGCCAATCGACCTTGCCGCTGCTGCGGACGGACTTCCGCAATACCGCAGGGACCAGCGCCAGCACCAGCAGCCCGAGGGGGACGTTGATGAGGAAGGTCCACGGCCAGGTGAGCCACTCGGTGATCACGCCGCCGAGGAACACGCCGGCAGAACCGCCAGCCGCGGCCGCAGCGCCCCAAAAGCCGAAGGCCTTGCCCAGCTCGGCGCCATTGTGGGCGAAGAGGCGCATCAAGATGGTGAGCGCCGCGGGAGCGATCAAGGCGGCGCCGACGCCCTGCAGTGCCCGCCCCGCGAGGAGGACCTCCTGACTTGTGGCGAGCCCGGCAAGCAACGAAGCAGCCGTCAAGACAACAAACCCGGCCGAGAAGATGCGCCGGGCGCCGAAAAGGTCGCTCAGGCGACCGCCCAAGAGCAGCAAGCCGCCGAAGGCGATGACGTAGGCGTTGAAAATCCAGCTCAGGCCGCCGGGGCTGAAGCCGAGTTCGGTCTGGATCGCGGGAAGTGCCACGCCGATGATCGAAGTATCGAGAATGACGATGAACTGGGCCGCGCAAAGGAGCGCGAGCGCCAGCCACCTCTTGGGGTCAGGTCTTGAGAGTTCCATTATGAAGTTCCTTTGCGTCGGGTTCCGGGGGATCCGGAACAACTTGAAGCACGCTGGTTTGCGTGACTTTCTCGACGCCTAAGGCTTCCAACTCTTGGAGGGTCAATAGGGAAATTGACGGGGGCCTCGAAGGGGGTGCCAGATGGCGCCGCCGGCGTATCGCAATCAGGATTGGCTAGAATGGAGCAGAAGACGGGATTCTGGACCAAGGTGAAGTCTTGGGCGGGGCGCCTCAAGCGCGATGTGATGGCCCTTTGGCTGGCCGCTGGGGATCCGCGCACGCCTTGGTACGCTAAGGCCATGGCGGGTGCAGTCGCCGCCTATGCCCTGTCCCCCATTGACCTAATCCCCGATTTCATTCCGGTCCTGGGGTACCTGGATGACCTCATCCTTCTGCCGCTGGGCATCGCCTTGGCCGCGAGGATGATTCCGCCTCCCCTGATGGTCGAATTTCGGAAAGCCGCTGAACAAATGCAGCGACCCAATAGCATGTGGGGTCTGTTCTTAGTGTTGGCCGTCTGGCTGATCGCTGCCGCTTTGACAGCATGGTATGCGGGCCGGCGCTATTGGTCGTAACTTCGTAGGCCGGCCGCGGATGTCGATATCGCAGAGGCGCAGCCGGCCTACTGCACGTGCGCCCGATCCGGCGTGATCCCCGTGACGCCAAAGCGTGGCTGCCGCTTCTTTGGCGTCGGCGCCGCCGCCGCCGCGAACCCTTCGATGATCGGGCAGTCAGGACGGTCGTCGCCATGGCAGTGGTCTGCCAGGTGCCGCAAGGTCTTGCTCATCGCCTGAAGTGCTCGGGCCTTCTCATCGAGGGCCCGAATATGCTCGAGTGCGATCGACTTAACGTCGGCGCTTGCGCGACTGCGGTCCCGCCACAGGGCCAATAGGCTCCCCATCTGCTCCACCGAGAACCCCAGATCGCGGGCCTGGCTGATGAAGCGCAACGCGTGGACGTCGTTGTCGGAATAGACCCGATATCCTGCCTCGGTGCGCAGGGGCGCTTTGATCAGACCGATGGATTCGTAATAGCGGATCATCTTGGTGGAGACGCCGCTCGCCTTGGAAGCTTCGCCGATATTCATGTTGCAGGCTCCAGAATGTCAAAACCGTCGGAAGCGGAGGCACGCGACTTACGCGTCTCCTCGGTGAGGACGAGGGGCGCCGTGAACCGCCGCAAGCGCAGCGCATTGCCCAGAACGAAGACGCTCGAGAGGGCCATGGCGCCGGCAGCCAGGATTGGCGACAGCAGCGTCCCGTTGATGGGGTAGAGGATGCCGGCGGCAACCGGGATCAGCGTCACGTTGTACGCAAAGGCCCAGAACAGGTTCTGCTTGATGTTCCCGATCGTCGCCTTGGAGATGGCGATCGCGTTGACCACGCCGCGGAGGTCGCCGGACATCAGGACGACGTCGGCGCTTTCGATCGCGATATCGGTACCGGTGCCGACGGCGAGGCCGACCTCGGCTTCAGCCAGGGCAGGGGCATCGTTGATCCCGTCCCCGACGAAGGCCACGGTGCGATTTCCGGTCCGCAACTGCTTGATGGCATTCACCTTGCCGTCCGGCAGCACCTCGGAGACCACCTCGTCGATTCCGAGCCGCTTGGCTACGGCCTGGGCAGTCCGGGCATTGTCGCCGGTGATCATCGCGACGCGCAGGCCGAGATCGTGTAGGGCACGGATTGCGTCGGCCGAGGTTTCCTTGACCGGATCGGAGACGGCGATGATGGCGGCGAGTTGACCGTCGACGGCGGCATAGAGCGGGGACTTGCCTTCGTCACCGAGAGTCCCGGCGACGCCGGCGAACTCGGAGACGTCAATCCCAGCCTTGGCCATGGCCCGGTCCGCCCCGACCAATATACGCTTTCCGGAGACGGTGCCGGCAACGCCGAAGCCGGGCTCGGCCTCGAATGCGGTGACTTCAGACAGCGCGAGACCAGCCTGGTCGGCCGCGGCGACGATAGCCTCGGCAATGGGATGCTCGGACTTGGTCTCGATGCTGGCGACCAGGCGCAGCACCTCGTGGCGATCGAAGCCGGTCCGCACCGTCAGGTCAGTAAGTTCGGGTTTGCCCTTGGTGAGGGTGCCGGTTTTATCGAGCGCCACCACCTGGGCCGACCGCAGGGTCTGCAGCGCCTCGCCCTTGCGGAAGAGGATGCCGAGTTCCGCGGCACGACCAGTGCCGACCATGATCGAGGTCGGGGTCGCCAGACCCATGGCGCACGGGCAGGCGATGATGAGCACGGCGACGGCGTTGACCAGCGCGAAAGTGAGCGCAGGGGATGGACCGAACACGTACCAGGCCGCGAAGGTCAACACGGCTGCGCCGATGACCGCCGGCACGAACCATGACGTGACCTTGTCGACAAGGGCCTGGATCGGCAGCTTGGAACCCTGGGCCTCTTCGATCATGCGGATGATCTGGGCCAGGACGGTGTCGGCGCCGACCTTAGTGGCCGCATAGGTAAAGGCGCCGGTCTTGTTGATGGTGCCGCCGACGACCTCGGCGCCCACGGTTTTGCGCACGGGCACCGGTTCGCCGCTGATCATCGACTCGTCAACATAGGAGTCGCCTTCCAGCACCGCGCCATCGACCGGCACGCGATCGCCCGGCCGGATCTCGACGCGGTCGCCCACGACGACCTGCTCCAGGCCTAGTTCGACGACGACCCCGTTCCGGATCACGCGGGCGGTCTTGGGCTGCAGGCCGACCAGGCGCTTGATCGCCTGGCTGGTCCGGCCCTTGGCCCGGACTTCGAGGAAGCGACCCAGCAGGATCAGCGTGACGATGACGGCGGCGGCCTCGTAGTAGACATAGGCCGTTCCGCTTGGCAGCACCGAGGGCAGGAAGGTGGAAACGATCGAATAGAACCAAGCAGCGCTCGTGCCGAGCACCACCAGCGAGTTCATGTCCGGGGTGCCGCGCAGAAGGTTCGGGATGCCCTTGCGGAAGAACCGCAGGCCAGGCCCAAAGAGGACGACCGTGGCCAGTGCGAACTGGATGTAGAGATTGGTCGGCATGCCGATATTGGTCATGATCCACATGTGGATCGCCGGCACGTAATGCGAGCCCATCTCCATGACGAAGAGCGGGATGGTCAAAGCGGCCGCAATAGCCAGGGATCGACCCAGCGACCCGATCTCGGCAGCACGGCGGTCCTCGGCGTCGTCGCTCTTGGCGCCCTCGGCGCTTTTGATGACGTCGTAGCCGCTGACACGGACGGCGTTCTCCAGCATCGAGCGGGTCACCGAGCCGGCTGGATAGCGCACGACAGCACGTTCGGTCGCGAGATTGACGGCCGCCGAGGTGACGCCGGGCACTGCTGCCAGGGCCTTCTCGATCCGCGTCACGCAGGAGGCGCAGGTCATGCCTTCGATCTGAAGCTCGGCTGTTTCTTCCGGGGTCACATAGCCGGCCTTCTCGATGGCGGCAATGATCGCCTGGGGATCCGGTTGACCGGAAAAAGCTACGGTTGCCTTCTCCGTCGCCAGGTTGACGTTAGCGGACGCGACGCCTGGAACGGCGCGGATAGCCTTTTCAACTCTGGAGACGCATGAGGCGCAGGTCATTCCCTCGATCTGAAATTCGGTCGAGGGAAGTTTAAGTTGAGTCAGGTCAATCGATCCTGATTGCGAGGCCATTTCTGCAGTCCTTTATCCAACTGCAAATCTAGATAATCCTTCCCACCATTGTAAGGTCAAGGCCCAATCCTCGAAACACGATTGGCCGCCCCGGAACGAACCCGGCCGACGCTTGACCGCGGCGCCGATCAATTGCCCCGCAAGGCGTCGTAGCGTTGGATTTGGTCGGCCGTGAGGAGGGCTGGAGTTGAAAGATGGGCCAACAGATGAATGTACCGGAGATCCCGTTCGGCGTTCGCGATCTGGTCAAGCGCCGCGAGCAACGCTTCAGCCTCCACCTCGCCGGCGGCGAACGTTTCGTCGAGGGCCAATTCCAGGGCGATCAACTTCTGACCGACGGCGATTGCGTTCGTCTTCATGTCCAGCCGGATGGCTTCGATTTGCATGCGCTGCTCCGGCCGTAGTTCGAGCTCTTCCGCGAGTTCCAGGACATGGGTTGGCCCCGGCGCTCCATTGAGTTCTGCGGGCTTCGCCATGCCCCGACCGGCGCCCTGGAGCAACTCTTCGACATCGTCGGCCGAGTAAGATTTAGGGACCGAGAATTCTGCGGTTTCATGCGAAGCAGGGGAATGGTGCGGTGTCTCTTGGGCGACTGTTGGCAGGATGAGGATTGCGAAGGAAGCGAACGAGATGATGAGTGTCTTCATTAGGATGTTCCTGGTTATCATAGCTGCACCCTTGCAAACCTCTCGAGCCGCAAACATGATTGAGATCATGTCCATCGAACTCTTAGGTTTCATGTCCGGCCTCCGACACCGCGTCCTGGCTTTGGCGCGGGGGCAGTCCGTGTTCTTCGCCGCGGACCCAGTCACGACATTGTTCGCCGTGGTCGAAGGGGGCGTGGACTTGATCCGGACGCAGCCGGATGGCCGGCGCGTGGTCCTGCAGCGGGCTCGCGACAACCAGGTTCTGGCGGAAGCGTCGCTATATTCAGACCGCTACCATTGCGATGCGATCGTGATGCAGCGCACGCAATGTCTCGCGGTGGAGGTCGAAGCTTTTCGACGGGCCGTGGCCGAGAACGAAGCATTCCGCCAAACGTGGGACGCGCATTTGGCTCGGGAGCTGATGAAAGCCAGGCAACTAACCGAGTTGCTCTCCCGACGCACGGTGCGCGACAGGCTTGATGGTTGGTTGCAGTTGCATGGCAATGCCTTGCCCAAGAGGGGGACCCGCACCGAGCTGGCCGACGAGCTGGGCGTCTCGAACGAGGCTCTCTATCGCGAGATTGCCCGCCGCGGATTGACATGATGATGGATGATGGCAGTTGCTCAGGCCTCTTCGGCGCCCGCTGACGCCCGCCTGTTCCAGCCATATCGCGTCAGTCCCCGCGGCTTGTAGACCGATAGGATTGCGGCACCGAGAAGGACCAGAAGCCCGCCACCCGCGTGCAAAACCATGGACGCACGCGCGGCGGCTAATTCCGGCCCGTCGGCACCGATCGGCTGCATTGCCAGCATCCGAATGTTCCCGGTTTGCATCCCGAGCACCGCCACCACGACAAGGGTGAGGATCAGCTTCACCACCACCCAATAGTGCCTGATCAGCCCCCAAGGCGTGACCAATGACTGAAAGGTGCCGATTGCCAGACTCATCAGCGCCAGCGGTACGATGAGGTAGCCGGTGACCAAGTCCATCGCGGGGTAGACCGGCGGCCCGTCGGCACCTGCGGAGAGGCCGACAATGGCCAAAGCCAGGAAGGACGCGACGGCGCCCACCAATCCCATCGACGTGATGATGTGAAGCGTCAGCAGCAGCTTGCGAGATGCCGGTCCGACCCTCATTGCGCTGTCTGGTCCTGCATCATGTGGCGTCCAGGACCGTGGTTGCCCCCAAGCCCTCCGGCCATCGCGATGATCACAAGCACCAGGACGATTGCGGCGGCAATGCCGAGCCCCTTCACCCATCTCGGTGTCGAATACCCGCCCGTGGCGGGTTTGCGGTTTTGATCGGTCATAAAGCCCCTCCTGTCGACTCCATTTATCGAGACAGTGTGTCTCTGTCAATTCACACTGTATGGACGATAGTCGCTTTGTCCGATATGACGCTGCTATGCCAAAGCTCTGGAACGATACGATCGACGCACACAAGCGCAACGTCAGGGATTCGACCCTCGACGCGACGGCCGACCTCGTCACGCGAAAGGGCCTTGCCGCGGTGACCATGTCGGAAATAGCGCAGGAGACCGGTATCGGCCGGGCCACGCTGTACAAGTATTTCCCTGACGTGGAGGCGGTGCTGCTTGCCTGGCATGAACGACAGGTTCACCGGCATCTGGAGTCCTTCAGGGCGATCGCGTCAGGGAAGGGCTCACCTCTTGTGCGTCTGCGCAATGTACTCGACGCCTATGGGCTGATGGCTCACGACCACGAAGGTGGCGGGTTGGCGAGCGCCCTGCACCGTGGCGGACACGTGGTTCATGCTCGAGACCACCTGACGGCATTTCTTTCCGCCATCATCACCGAGGCCGTCGCCGCAGGCGAGGTCCGAGAGGACGTGCCCGCCAAGGAACTGGCGGTCTTTTGCCTCAGCGCGGTGGCGGGCGCGGCCGAGCTGCGATCGAAACAGGCGGTGGAGCGGTTAGTCTCGGTAGCGCTGGCAGCACTTCGGCCGCTGTGAAGGCGATGCGAGAAAAGTGATGATCGGCCCTTGACCTTCCCACCGTTGGAAAGTCCACATTGTGACAATCCATCGAAAAGGATCACGAGATGTATGATTTTCAAGTCAACGACATGACCTGCGGCCACTGCGTCGCAACGGTCGAAAAAGCCGTCAAAAGCGTCGACCCCAGTTCGAAGGTTGCGATCGATCTGGGCTCGCACGCCGTCAAGATCGAAAGCGACAAGCCGGCGGCCAGCTTTGCCAAGGCCATCGAGGACGCTGGATATACCGGCGAGTTGCGCGGCTGACCAACGTAGGCCCGACGCGTGCGTCGGGCCTTCTGCTCGTTACCTCCCGTCAGTCGTGGTCGACATAATCGCCACTTCAGGCCTGGCCGGCGGAAAGCCAATTGGCAGCGCCACCCTTCAATCGCGTCGCTGGACCTAGACGTCATGGCGCAGCCGCTTGGAGGTCGATCTCTGACGTTCCAACCGAGGATTCGCCCGCCGCCAGCGGCAGCCGCCAGCCTTTGAGGAGAGCGTAAATCGTGGCGACCGATTGAGCCGCAAATGGCATCGACAGCAGACCCACCATCAAGACGACAGTTAAGAGCATGGAGGGCAGTAAACGAACCTTCGCGCCCAGGCGAGCGTATCCCGAAGGGAGATGCACATGCCGCGCGGAGTTTGGCGTCGAAGTCGTCATCGCAAAACGCTCTCACGAAGGTGGCCCGAAGTAAAGTCGCCCGTAGCGGACGTGTGGTCGCATCTGAGTGCGCCGCAAGGCCGCCATTTCGATATGATGGCGTTACCGGTCGACTTCAGAGCCAACCGGTCTAGGGCAGGGACCGCGGCATTGTGCGCCGCGACCACTTGTGCCGGTCAGGACCGTCCTGGTCACATTTCCGTCCGCGCCACGCTCCGAGCCGGTAGCTCGCGGTACAGGTAGAGGCCGGTGGTGACGACGGTCAGAAAGGCGAGGGCGGCGCTCAGAATGCCCGTCCCCTCGTAAAAAGCGGTCGTCGCGGACGGGGACCAGAGTTGTATCGCGGTTGTGACGATTTCCTCCTCGCTCCCCGGCAGAAAGGTGATGTTGTCCATGCCGGCGGCTTTGGCCACGTGATCGAGAAAGCCGTCCAGAAGTCCGAACCAGAACACGACCAATGCCGCGTAGAGGGTGTAGGCCCAAAGCAGCGCTTGCTTACCGGTCCGGGCATAGAGAACCCAGAGCACAACCGGCACCGCTATGCCGATCGCCGTGGGTAGAAGCAGAGCCGGGCCGAGGCGGAAGATATGGTGAATTCCGGTGGCGATGAGTGTGGTGACGAGCGCCACGAGAGAGGCGAAGGCCATTGACGTTTTGGACATTGATCAGATCCCTTGCTGACGGATGGGCTATCCGCTACCGAACAGATGTTCGGAATCCCACATGGTGTCCATCTAGGGGTGTCCGCTTCGGAACGGATGAGAGGGAAGCGTTCGGGAACGATGGATCGTCGTGTCAGAAAGACCAGGGAAGCTCTCTATTCCGCCTTCGCCGCGCTCGTCGCCGAAAGGGGTTATGACCGGCTATCTATCCAGGACATCATCGACGAAGCTGATGTCGGGCGCACCACGTTCTACGCCCATTTCAAGACCAAGGATGACCTGCTGCGGTTCGGTTTTGTCCGCCTGCGGGAGCACCTCGAACTCCTGCCGCGCTCAACGCCAGAGGACCGCAGGGCATTCCTTGCGGCTCTGCTTGGCCACGCCAAATCGCATGCAGGGCTCTTCGCCGCGCTTGTCCGTGGTGGTGGCGGCGGGCTTGCGGAGGCAGAGTTCAGCTCGATCATCGAGGCCGTCGCGGCGGGCGAAGTGGGGACAGGTGAGCGCCGCGGCATCATGCTGGCAATGTTGAGCGGCGCCCTTGTGACCGCGATCCGCCGTTGGGTCGATGCCGGAGCCAAAGGGTCAGGGGCAGAGATTATCGAGGCGTTCGAAGTGCTGCTCACGGCGGCGCAATAGAGCCTGGATCTGGTGGCGCCCCGCCGAATGGCAAGTTGGTTCCCGCGGGTTCGGCACCTGACGTATCGTCCGGCTGGATGGACGACGCAGCTCCACAGCGGACCAAGATCTCGCCTTGTACCCACTTCATGGCCGCCGCCAGGTCTGGAGGCAGATCCAGGACCTCGGGCCCCAATGAATAGAGGCGTTCCTCCAGCGCTGGATCGAGTGGCTCGGGCGGTACCACGGCAACATCGCACCCCGCAGGCATGTTCTCCGTCGTCACCGCATCGGGGGCTGGGAACTCGATCGCCACATAGTATTCCGGATCATTGATCGCCATGTGAAGGGTATCGCGCACTCGGTAAGAGGGCTGGGGTGCCACTTCGAAACTCAAGGTAACGCGGCCGTCGTCGATGGCGTAAGTCGCCGGGAGATCAGTTCCGAATGTGAGGGCATGGTCTTCTTCGAAGGCGTAGGTGTAGTACTCGAACTGCGAGAGACCCACCATGTTGTCGTCGGCTCGCGCCTGTAGCTCCTCAGGGGACACCGTCCCGTCCCGGTCAGTATCGATGCCCTGGACGGACCAGGCGCTGAAGGCGGGGTCGAAGGTCCAGCTGTGACGCACCGCAGATACGGCGCCGCTGTCGTCAAAGACAATCGTCGTCTCGGCATCGATCATGATGTGCGGGTGTGCCTGGACAGCAGAGATCCAAGCGAGGAACAGCACAACCGCCAGGAAATGCGAACTGATTTTAGGCACCACGTGGCTCCGCTTCAACGTCAGCCTGCCGACCGATAGCTACATCATCCGGGACAAGAATGACCGGTCGTCGGTCCAGCGCCGAATGGCCGAGGCGACATGCAGCCCAGCCAGCCCAAGCAGGACATACCCCAGCCATCGATGCAGCACACCAGCCAGTTGCGGCGGCACCAGGCCAAGCGTCGGTATTTCGAGGCCGCCGAGAACAGTGGCCCGAGGCAGAAACGCGGTGTTTTGCACCGCGGCCACTCCGGAGACGAGCAGGCTGAACAAGACGACATAGAGCGCGGCCTGGGACAAGGCAGAGGGCCTTGAGCGATAACCCGCCGGGCGGGCCGCCACTGCCCGGGTCAACAGCCGAACCAACAAGACCACCAGCAGTGCGACACCAAAATTGGCGTGCGTCTCCGACGAGCTGAAGTGGCCCATTCGACCAGTGAGACCCGTATAGAACAGCGGCACCAGCAGGATTACCGTCACCCAATGCGATAGGCGGACGATCCAATGCCATTTGCGCGGAGAGCTCGCCATTCGTTCACTTTTCGATTGGGCCGCTCAGCGGGAGCAGCCTGTGACTAGGCCTCGAAACTAACCTTGCCGGCCTTGTCGAACTCGTAGACGTCATCCCGGAAGCTCACCGTTCCCTGCCGGTTTGCCCACGCGGAAATGTAAGTGAAATGCAGCTCGACCGGGTTCTTGACCGAGACATCGAGCCGCTCTCCCGATGCGAAGACATTGCTGATCTCCGGGGCGCCCCAGTC
>CBFGMY010000116.1:0-13365 GCA_965650055.1 uncultured Devosia sp. | reverse complement strand
GGTCGATGGAGCTGCTGGACCTGTTGGGTGTCGGGCCCCGCGCCAGCCACCGGCCGGCCGAGCTGTCAGGCGGCGAGCAGCAACGCATCGCCATTGCCCGCGCCGCCGCCAACCACCCCAAGGTGATCCTGGCGGATGAGCCCACAGGCAATCTCGATCCGGAAACCAGCGACCTGGTCTTTGCCGCCCTGGGCAACCTCATCAAGAACGAGGGCGCGGCCGCGCTTATCGCCACGCACAATCACGATCTGGCGCGGCGCGCCGATCGCATCGTCACACTCAAGGGTGGTCTGGTCGTCGATCACACTTTGTGATCGAACCGAACAGGCGCATACTGAGTTCTCCCCGCTCAAGGAGAACGGCAAATGACCCTGCTGATGATCATTGGGACTATGGCAATCGTGGCGGTGCTGACCATGGGCGGCAGCCACAGCCACCACTAGAGCGCGGCTGCTATCGCCTTGGCCAAAGCCGCCAGCTCGGCATCATCAGCCTTGCCGCCACCATGCGCGCCCAGCGGCACGCCGTCATAGGCGGGAATTACGTGAAAATGCAGGTGGAACACGGTCTGCCCGGCGGCAGCCTCGTTGAACTGCGCCAGCCTGACGCCATCGGCGCCCGTGGCCCGCTTCACCGCCTGGGCGACTTTTTGCACCAGCGGAATAACAGCTGACAGGGCCGCCGGATCGGCATCGAGCAGGTTGCGCGACGGCATTTTGGGAACAACCAGCGTGTGGCCGCGCGACTGCGGGAAGATGTCCATCATCACGAGCGCCGTATCGTCCTCATAAACCTTGTGCGCCGGGATTTCGCCGCGCAGGACCTTGCCGAAGATGTTGGATGAATCGTAGCTCATGGTCACTCGGCCGGCTGGGAAACGTCCGGCTGCCCCTTTTGGAAGAATCGAAAACGGAAATAGTTCAGCAGCGCCAGCCCGGTCAGAGTGACCGGCACGTAGCGGAAGCCACGGCGGATGAAGAATAGCGCAATGCTGACCGCCGTCTGGGCGCTCATAGCGCCCTTGCCCATGGGCGAGGTGAACGACGACGGCACGATGTGCCGGTAGATCAGCGCATCGGAGCGATAGTAGTCACGCGCCCGCAATGCGAAGGCGCGCTTGGAAGCAGAGTAGGCCTTGAGTTCGTCCATGCCCATGTCGCCGTGGAACTCGACCTCCGAACCCAGCGCCCAGACTTCCGGCGGGGTCAGCCGGGCCTTGCCCAGATCGGTGAAAAGCTCTGTGAGCTCGCGGAACGTGACATTGTTGGCGTTCCAGCAGTCCTCCGTCTTGGCGCCGTGCGCCAGCACCAGCACGTCGGCGCGGAGCAGCTTGTCCTGCATCGCGCCGTAGTTGCCGGCGGTGAAATCGACACCCGACTTGGCCGTCTCAACAACGCCGCCGAGCCGGGTCAGCGTCGCCACCATCGCCGAACCGAAGGCGCCGCTGGCGCCCGTCACCAGGAAACGCCGTCCCTCGATCTGGCAACTGGTGCCCGCGATCATGTCGAACACATTGGCGAAGGACGAGAAGAAGTTGTGCGGATAGACGTGGTGCATGGCGTGGTAATTGTTGTCCACCCACAGCAGCCCCTGCTGCCCGCCCACTCGATCCATCGACATGTGATTGTAGTCCAGCCCTTCCTCGCGCAGCGTCATCCCGAGCATCACGGTACGGATAACGGCCACGGCAGCGATCGGCGGCCAGGGAAAGACCAGCAGGAACACCAGAGTCCCCGCCATGGAGGTGAGGTATTCAGGCAGGATGTGGAACCAGATATTGGCCCGGGCATAGGCCGGGTTGATCTGCATGTCGAGGCCGAGGAACTTGTGGTGCACCCAGTGCCAGGACGAGAAGGTCCGCAACAGCGGGATGCTTGAGCGCTCCCATTTATGCAGGATCCAATGCAGCGCGTCGAACAGGGCCGTCGACGCTACGAAGGCCAGGACGGCCTGCAGCAGAAAAATGACTATGTCCCAGATCATATTTTCTACTTAGCGGGGATGGGGGGAGGGGGGAAGTAGCGATCGCGCTACTGACGCTCAGCTGTCGGTCCGCTCGCCCTTGCGGAATGGCGTGAACTGCTCGAGCAATTCCTGGTTCTCCTCCACCGAGGCGCGCTCGTGCTCAAGGAAATCGGCGACCGCGTCGCGAAGGCCCCTGTGGGCGATCCAGTGCACCGAATAGGTGGTGGCTGGCGCATAGCCGCGGGCCAGCTTGTGCTCGCCCTGCGCCCCGGCCTCCACCACGTCGAGCTTGTGCGCGATGGCATAGTCGATGGCCTGGTAGTAGCAGAGCTCGAAGTGCAGGAACGGCACCTCGCGGGTGCAGCCCCAGTTGCGGCCGTAGATGCGGTCCTTGCCCAGGAAGTTGATGGCACCGGCAATGGCCTCGCGGCCGTCATAGGCCAGCATCAGCACGATCCGGTCAGCCATGGTGGCGTTGAGCCGCGAGAAAAACTCCCGATTGAGGTAGGGCCGGCCCCACTTGCGCGCGCCGGTATCCTCGTAAAAGGCGTAGAACGCGTCCCAATGCTCCTCGCGCAGGTCCGCGCCCGAGAGCCACTTTACCGTCAACCCGTCACCCAGCGCATCGCGTCGTTCGCGACGGATGGTCTTGCGCTTGCGCGACGACAGGGTCTCGAGGAAATCGTCGAAGGTCGCAAAGCCCTCGTTATGCCAGTGGAATTGGGTGTCGAACCGCTTGAGCCAGCCGTCGGATTCGATTTCGTCCGCCTCGCCTGATGGCACGAAGGTCGCGTGGACCGATGAGGCGTTGCGCTCGATCGCCAGCTGCTGCGCCGTCGACAGCAGGGCCGCCTTGATGGCCGGATCGCCCGACGGCACCAGCAGCTTGGGGGCCGTCACGGGGGTAAACGGCACCGAACATTGCAGCTTGGGGTAGTAGCTGCCGCCGGCGCGTTCCAGCGCATTGGCCCAACCATGGTCAAAGACATATTCGCCCATCGAGTGGGACTTGAGGAACAGGGGCATCAGGCCCAGCGGCTGGCCTGTATCATCGCTGAGCAGGATATGCTGCGGCTGCCACCCGGTCCGTTTGGTCGCGCAGCCGGAATCCTCCAGCGCCGCGAAAAATGCGTGGTCCAGGAATGGGTTATCGACCCGCCCAGCGGTGGAGGGAACGAGCGCATTCCAGACGGCGGCAGGAATACTGGCCGTGCTGGGATGAATGGTGGCGCGAAGGGTCGGCTGATCAGCCAAGGCAGGTCCCGGTGGGTCAACAGGTCTGATAGAAATAGGACTCTTTGCCGGGCATTGTAAGGTTGCGATCGCGTCGGATCACGGAGATTTGGCGCCCGCGAACCGCGCAACTGGTCTCGAAGTGCGCGGCGTCCGTGTCGGTATATTCGATCGCCAGGACATGCGCGCCGAAGACATTCATATACGCATCGCACTCGTCATAGACCTGGCAAGACTCGACAATGGCGAAATCGAAGCCCGCCGCCTTGCCGCGTGCGCCCAGTTCCCCACTGTTCTTCTGGGCAAAGGCCAGCCCGAGGCCGTGGGCGCGGTCGATGAGCAGCTTGGCATAGGCGAGGTTGTCGCCGATATCGAGGGCTCCGTTCGAGCGCGAATAGGTATCGAGGTTATCTGCCTCGATGGCATCGTAGCCGTCCGCGGCACATTGCTCGATCCAAGCGCCGACAATGACCGCCAGGGACGCGCGCTTACTGTCGGTGCTGGTGTCGAGCAGGATCTCACCGGGCCAGTTGGGGTCCTCGGCCAGGCCTCCGCCCTGCCGCAGCAGCAGATCAGGGTGGTTTGCCACCCACCAGGCGGTCTCCTGGGGCTGGGTCTGGAAGGCATTGACGTAGCAGATGCTGTAGAGCCCCGGCTCCGGCGCCTCGGACCGATCCCGGCTCACGATCAGGGTGCCAGCGGGCGGCTCGTAGGCACCGCCAAGCTGGGAATCATACTGACCGCCGGCGGGGGGCAGGCGCATGTCGACCGCCGCGGCATCGCCCACCGCCAGCGCCATGAGCGCGATGGCGAGCGGGCTACGCAGGCTGAAAGCCTTCGAAGACGAGCTGGTCCGAGTGGTGTCGCACAGCGTCGGCTTCGGCCTGTGTACGGATCGTCCAGGCCGTCACCGGCTTGCCAAGTGCGCGCCAGAAGACAATGGCGGGCAGATGGAGGGCATCCTTGGCGCAGGAGATGAAGTCGAACTGCGTCTCGTGCCAGTGCAGCAGATGGCGAAGCGTGTAGCGCTGCTCCTCGGTGAGGTGGCTGTCCTCGCTCGCATCGGCATAGTCATAGGTGATGATGCCGCGCGGACCGGAAAAGCCGAACTGTCGGATCGCGGTCAGCAGGTTTGGATCGAACGATTCGATCGTCACCAGACCGTCATAGGCCTTGAGCGCTTCGGCAACCGCCCGCGCCAGCAACTGCGTGCCGGTGGTGTCGCGCTGATGCTTGAGCTCGATCTGAAGCAGGGTCCGGCCGGCAATCTGGGCGAGGAAATCGGTGAACCTCTGCGGACAATCGCCCGCCGCGCTGCCGAGCAGCGGACTCGACGTGAGTTCGCTCGCCGTCCGGTCGGCGACGGCACCCGGCTTGCCCAGCAGGCGCTCGCCGTCATCATCATGGAACACGAATGGCACGCCATCACTGCTGAGCTGGATGTCGCATTCGATCGTCAGTCCCTTGGCGATCGCGGCCTCGAAGGCGCTGGCGCTGTTCTCGATAACGCCGTTGGCGCGGTCATGCAGTCCGCGATGCGCGATGGGATTTGGAAACAGGGGGTCGGTCATGGAAGCCCTCGTCGCTGTTGGGGTGCTTCAATGGCACCGGAATGTGACGATGGTATGCAGCTAGACTTCGACGACTGCATCGATCTCCACGGCGGCGCCGAAGGGGAGGGAGGCCACGCCGAACGCGGCGCGGGCATGCTTGCCGTTCTCTCCGAGCACGCCGACCAGCAGGTTCGAGCAGCCATTGGCCACCAGGTGTTGCTCGGTAAAGTCGGGCGTCGATGCCACCAGAACGGTGATCTTGAGGATGCGCTTGATGTCCTGCAGCTGCACGCCGCCCATATGGACGATCTGCGCCAGCACGTTGAGCGCGGCCAGTTCGGCGGCATTGGCGCCCTGGACGACGTTCATCGTGTCGCCGAGGAGGCCCGTCACCACGCCCTGCTCATTGCTCGAAATCTGCCCCGAGACGTAGAGCAGATTGCCCGTGCGGGTCACCGGCACGTAGTTGGCGACCGGCGCCTTGGCGTTGGGCAGTTCGTAGCCGTATTGGCGGAGCTTCTCGATCGGACTGGTCATCTGGTCTTGCCTTCGTTCTGGTCGTCGTCTGGTTCTGCCGGCGCTGGGGCCGGCTTGTGTCGGTAGAGCTTGCCCCGGACCACAGCCTCACGGCCGAAGCGGTTACGAACACGATCCATGGCGCGTTCGGCCGCAGCCTTGCGGGCAATGGCCGGCTCCAGCAAATCGGCTGGATCGCTGCCATCGGCCGTATCGATACCGGAAACACCGATTCCGATCAGCCGGAAAGCGGTGCCATCGACCTCTCGCTCCAGGAGCGATCGGCCCGTCTCGTAGATCACATTGGCCAATTGCGTGGGGATCATCAAATGCCGGGCGCGCGTGCGCAAGCGGAAACCTGATGACTTGAGCTTCAAAGTCACCGTGTCGCCCACGACATTCTTTGCCTTGAGGCGTTCCGACAGCCGCTCGGTTACATGGAGCAGTTCGGTAGAAAGCTGGTCGAGGTCGCTGATATCGCCGTTGAACGTGGTCTCGGACGAGATGGTCTTCATCTCACCGTCGGGCGATATGCGGCGGCTATCCTCGCCCCGCGCCAGGCGAGCGAGCCGGGCGCCGGTTTCACCATAGCGGCGCATCAGGTTTTCGGGCGGCTCGTCCTGCAACTGGCCGATCGTGGTCAGCCCGTCCTTGCGCAGCGTCTCGGCGAATACCTTGCCGACACCGTAGATGAGGCTGATTGGCCGGGGGGCAAGGAAAGACAGCGTCTCCGCCTTGCCGATGATCGCAAAGCCGCGTGGCTTGTCGAGGTCCGAGGCCACCTTGGCCAGGAATTTGTTGTGGCTGAGCCCGACCGAGATGGTGACACCCAGTTCGGTCTCGATGGTCTTGGCGAAACGGGCAAGGACGAGGGCGGGCGGGGCCTTGTGCAGCGCCTGCGTGCCGGAGAGATCGAGAAATGCCTCATCGATGGACAGCGGTTCGACCAGCGGCGTAAGCGCTTCCATGTGTTGCCGGATTTGCCGGCTGACGCCGACATACTTGGCCATGTCGGGCTTGATGACCACAGCGTCCGGACAGAGCTTGAGGGCCTGGAACATGGGCATGGCGGAGCGCACGCCCGATTGCCGGGCGATGTAGCAGCAGGTCGAAACGACGCCGCGGGTGCCCCCGCCAATGATCACCGGCTTGTCGCGCAGGCTGGGGTCGTCGCGCTTTTCCACCGAGGCATAGAAGGCGTCGCAGTCGACATGGGCGGTGGATAGAGCGAACAGCTCCTCATGACTGCGCAGGCGCGGCGAGCCGCAGCCCGGGCAACGGTCGGGAACGGCCCCGTTGGAGCCACTGGTCAGGCAGTCGCGGCAAAGCCAGTCGAGGGCCACGCGCTACCCCGACGGATTGAGACGATGCCACACCCGCATGAACTCTTCCGGCGGAATACCGGAATTTGCGCAGAGGGCGAGCAGAATCGGTTCGTTTGAGGCAAAATAGTCGACAAGGCCGTGCTGGAGGGCGGATGAACCGACCGACCGGCGCAGCGCATCCGGGTCGAGGCCGGCAAACTGCATGAAGGCCAGGAGTTCATCTGGGTTTTCGGCCAGGTAGCCAAGACAGGCATCGGCCAGGGACGCAGCGGCAGTCTGGGCTTTTTCGGAACGCGGCACCGCCAGCCTCATTTGGTGTTTTGTAAGAGATTCAATGTTAGCTGAACCGGGCGGCAAAGCGAAGCGCCGCCAGCGCCTTAGCGGCGCGGAGAAGGATCGATGCCAAAGACTGTCATGATCGTTGAAGACAACGAGCTCAATATGAAGCTCTTCAACGATCTGCTGGAATCACGCGGGTATGCCGTCATCCAGACCCGCAATGGCATGGAGGCTCTCGACCTTGCGCGCGCCCACCATCCCGACCTGATCCTCATGGACATCCAGCTGCCCGAGGTTTCGGGGCTGGTCGTGACCAAGTGGCTCAAGGACGATGACGATCTGGCGCATATCCCGGTCATCGCCGTCACGGCCTTTGCCATGAAGGGTGACGAAGAGCGGATCTTGCAGGGCGGCTGTGAGGGTTACATCAGCAAGCCGATCTCCGTGCCTCACTTTCTGGAAACTATTGCCCGCTACATTGGCCCGGCCTGACCGCGCAGAGCCAGCCCGTCTGCCTGCCTGATCAGCCCGCTCGACGCCGCTGGGGGACGCCAGCGGCCGGCGACAGGTTCGGGGCCATACCAGTGACTGCACGCGTACTGATCGTTGACGACATTCCCACCAATGTCCGGCTGCTCGAAGCCCGGCTGACTGCGGAATACTACGAAGTCGTCACGGCATCATCCGGCCCGCAAGCCCTTGAAATCTGTAACAATTCCGACGTCGACATCATCCTGCTCGACGTCATGATGCCCGACATGGACGGCTTCGAGGTTTGCCGGCGGCTCAAGGCCAACGCCAAGACCCAGCATATCCCGGTCCTGATGGTCACCGCGCTCGACCAGCCCTCTGACCGCGTCAAGGGGCTGGAAGTCGGCGCCGATGACTTTCTGACCAAGCCGGTCGACGACATGCAGCTGATGGCGCGCGTCAAGAGCCTGGTGCGTCTCAAGTCGCTCACCGATGAATTGCGCGCCCGGGCCACGACCGGCCAGCAGATCGCCATCGAAGATTCCATGCGCGCCATGGACAAGATCAACACCGCGGCTGGCTCCATCCTGATTGTCGACACCGATCAGCGGCATGCCGAGCGTATCAAGAATTATCTCACGCCCGAGCATGACGTGGATATCTTGCTGCAACCGGCCGACGCCGTGTTCCAAGTCACTGGTGCCAGTTACGAATTGGCGCTCGTCGCCATGGCGCTCACCGACTTCGATCCGCTGCGGGTCTGCTCGCAGATCCGCACGCTCGAGCATACGCGCAACCTGCCGATCATCCTGATCGCCGACGATGCCGACAAGCCCAAGGTGGTGCGGGCGCTCGACCTGGGCGTCAACGACTTCATCTCGCGGCCGGTCGAGCGCAACGAGCTGGCAGCGCGCGTGCGGACGCAGATCCGCCGGCAGCGTTATGCCCTGGAGCTGCGCCAAAGTGTTAACAATACCATGGCCTTGGCCGTCACTGACGACATGACCGGGCTCTACAATCGCCGCTATTTCGATCGCCATCTGGGTGTCATGCTGGGCAAGGCCCAGAACCAGGAGCGCGACATGGCCCTGATGATCCTGGATATCGATCACTTCAAGGCCGTCAACGACACCTATGGCCACGATATCGGCGACGCGGTGCTCAAGGAATTCGCCTCGCGCCTCAAGCGCAACATCCGGGGCGTTGATCTTGCTTGCAGATTCGGCGGCGAGGAGTTCGTCGTGCTGATGCCCGATACCGATTTCGGTCAGGCGGAACTGGTGGCCGAGCGGGTGCGGCAGTCGATTGCCGAACGCAGCTTCGAGGTCAATGCGGGCCGGCCGCTATCGGTGACTGTCTCGGCCGGGGTGACGCTCAACGAAAGTGCGGCCGATACGCCGGAATCGCTGATCAAACGGGCCGACGTGGCGCTCTATCGCGCCAAGCGTGAGGGTCGCAATCGGGTGGTGTTCGACGCCGCCTGACCGAAACACTCGCCCTCGCGAAATCCTGCGCAATTGGACGCGTTAGGGTTATCTGTTATAATTAACAAGAGCTTACCGGCCGCCAACGCCCGGTTTTCCTTGAGTTTTCCGGGCCAACGCGTAGGTTGCCCTCAACACCAGCGAGCCACCCGACAGGGCCTCCGCTGAGGGTTCCCTACGGCTTTCTCAGGTCCGCCGCAACTCCTGAGTCCCGTAGGGCGGTTGGTCCGGATGCGGACAGAGTGGCCTCTTCGACATGCCGCTCCGGACCAGCCACTCCACATTCGATAAAGCACCGCTCATAGGCCCAAACGGGTCACGGACTGCGCCACACAGTGGTAGCAGATTCGTCACCGGATTTCCCGCTCCTATGACGGCGCAACAAAAAACCCCGCATCTGACATGCGGGGCTTTTCGATTCTCAGCTTCGAGCAGGCGCCAGATTACTTGATCTTGGCTTCCTTGAACTCGACATGCTTGCGCACGACCGGATCGTACTTGTTGTACGAGAGCTTCTCGGTCTGGGTGCGGGCGTTCTTCTTGGTGACGTAGTAGTAGCCAGTATCAGCCGTCGACACGAGCTTGATCTTGACGGAAGCGGCTTTGGCCATTGGGGTGTCCTCGACAAATAATAAGGCGCCGCGAAATGGCGGCGCTTTGAATTTGGGCGCAACCTACGGATTTTCATCCGCATGTCAAGGGGAAGGCCCCCTCACCCGACCCAAGAGGGTCGACCTCTCCCCCAGAGGGAGAGGTGAAGAAAAATCAGTCCCGCTGGCCGGTGCCGAAGCCGTACATGTGGTTGGCCCATTGCAGGCCGACGATAGCACCCTTGATCGAGGGGAGCATAAGTATGGGCAGCACGATGCCCAGCGGCACCATGGTATAGAGGTAGGTCAGCGGATTGACGTGCCACACCATGTCCATGTGCAGCATGATGCCGATCAGCAGGTGGCCGACGATCATGATGGCGATATAGGGCGGGAAGTCATCGGCGCGATGCAGGTCGAGCCGTTCGCCACAGGCCTCGCATTGATCGGCGACCTTCAGATAGGCGCGGAACATGCGACCCTGGCCACAATGGGGGCACCGGCACAGTGTGCCGCGCCACATGGCCTGACCCACATTGCGCTCCTGGAGTGTCTTGGAACCCATCGCTTCACCTCTTCTTCCGGCCCTTAGGACCGTAACTCCTAGATGGGCGCTTCGGGTTCCGTCGACCAGATGACGGATTGCCGCGCGCCCCTTCGGAGAGAAGCTCGAACCGCAGCGCGCCGGCAACGGGGGCGGCCTCGACCAGGCGGACGGTGACCCGGTCGCCCAGGGCAAATTTCTCGCCCGTGCGGTCGCCGATCATGGCCTGCTGGTCCTCGGTGTAGCGATAGAAGTCCTCACCCAGCGTCGAGGCCGGAATGAAGCCATCCGCCCCGGTTTCGAGCAGCCGCACGAACAGGCCCGAGCGGGTGACGCCTGAGATGCGGCCTTCGAAGCGGGCGCCGATCTGGGCGGCGAGGAATTGCGCCAGCAGGCGATCAGCGGTCTCGCGCTCGGCCATCATGGCCCGGCGCTCGGTGGCGGAAATATGCTGGGCGATGCCGGCCAGGCGCAGGGCCTCGTTCTCGCTCAGCCCGTCATCCCCCAGACCCAGGGCCGAAACCAGAGCGCGGTGGACGATGAGATCGGCATAGCGGCGGATCGGCGAGGTGAAGTGGGCATAGCGGTCGAGGTTGAGGCCGAAATGTCCGTAATTCTCCGCGGCATACTCTGCCTGCGCCTGGCTGCGCAGCACCATCTCGCTGACCTGCTCGACATTGCCGGCCTTGCGGGCCTGGCCGAGGATACCGTTGAAATCGCTGGCACGGACAGAATCGGATTTCTTGACCGCGATATCGAGCGAGCCGAGGAAGTCCCGCAGGGCCTGCAGCTTTTCAGACGATGGCTCGTCATGGACGCGATAGAGCAGGGCACTCTTCTTTGCTTCGAGCGTTTCGGCGGCGGCCACATTGGCCGCGATCATCATCTCTTCGATGAGGCGATGCGCATCGAGGCGTTCGGGGATGCGGATATCCTTCACCATGCCCTTGTCATCGAGCACGATCTTGCGCTCGGGCAGGTCGAGGTCGAGCGGGCCGCGCTTGTCCCGGGCAGACGCCATGGCATCATAGGCCGCGTAGAGCGGGCGCAGGACTGGGTCGAGCAGCGGGCCGGTCTTGTCGTCGGCCTGGCCATCAATGGCCGCCTGGGCCTGCTGGTAGCTGAGCTTGGCGGCCGAGCGCATCAGCACGCGATGAAAGGTGTGGCTGCGCTTCTTGCCATCCGCACCCATGACCATGCGCACGGCCAGCGAAGCGCGCGGCTCGCCTTCCTTGAGCGAGCAGAGCTCGTTGGAAATGCGCTCGGGCAGCATGGGGACGACGCGGTCGGGGAAATAGACCGAGTTGCCGCGCAGATAGGCCTCGCGATCGAGTGCCGTGCCCGGCCGCACATAAGCCGCCACGTCGGCGATAGCGACGTAAACGATGTGGCCGCCCGGATTGGCGGGATCGTCATCGGACTGCGCATAGACCGCGTCGTCATGATCCTTGGCGTCGGACGGGTCGATGGTGATCAGCGGAATATCGCGCCAGTCTTCGCGGCCCTTGAGCGTGGCTTCCTTGGCCTCTTCGGCTTCGCGGATGACCGAGGCGGGGAAGTTGTAGGGGATTTCGAGATTATGGATGGCGATGAGGCTGACGGCGCCTTCTGAAGCCGGATTGCCGATGACCGACGTCACCTTGGCGCGGGGAATCATCAGCCGGCCGGAGAGCTTGACCTCGACTTCGACGAGATCGCCATCGGCGGCATCAAGCAGATCGCCCAGCGGGATGCGCATTTCCTTCTGCTTGCGATCGACCGGAATGAGGCGTGCGCCATCCTCGTCCATGCGGACGATGCCGATCTGGCCGCGCCGCGGCTTGTCGAGGATCTTCATCGCCTTGGCGGTGTAGTGCGGCACGTCATCGTCGCCCGCATCGATGCGGGCCAGGATGCGGTCGCCGGGAGCCGGCACGACGCGGGCGTCGCGACCGCGGAGCACGATGACGCGGGGCTTGTCGCCTTCCTCCTCGTTCCACTGCGCCGGATAGGCATGCATGTTGTCGGGGTCGGCATCGCTGGGAATGTCGAGCACCGTGACATGGGGCAGGGCGGCGGTGCGGCGCAACGCCTTGCGGGTGCGCGTGATGACGCCTTCGCCCTCGAGCTCGGCCAGCATGGCCTTGAACGGCCGGCGCATATCGCCCCGGATGCCAAACACCTTGGCCAGATCGCGCTTGCCCTTGATATCGGCCTGCTGGGCCAGGGCTTCGAGCAGCTGTTCGCGGGTGGGGAGCTCACTGGCGCGCGGCGATGTCGCGCGGCGCGGACCGGAGGTGTTGCGGGGTTTCTTGGTGATTTTGGGAGTTTTCATGTTGGTCGATATGTAGGGGATGGCGGGGTGTTCGGCAAATGGGGCGCTGAAATTGCAGTCGACACCCTCCCCCTTGCGGGGAGGGATCAAGGGTGGGGGGCGGCTGGCCCGAATATCGGGGCTCTCGCCCCCCACCCAGCTCTGCTACGGCCCAAAGGGGGCCTAGCGACGCTGCCCTCCCCGCAAGGGGGAGGGTGGCCCGACTAAGAGAGCGGCTGAGGGTGATAGAGTGCTGCGACTGTTGATTCTCCGGACCACCCCATGACCATCCCCTTCTTCGACGGCCATAACGACACCTTGCTGCGCCTGCTGGAGGCGCCGGGGGCGGACAAGGAACGGCCGTTCATCGCGGGCAGCAAGGAAGGCCATATCGACCTGCCGCGGGCCAAGGCCGGCGGGATGAAGGGCGGGTTCTTCGCCATGTTCCCGCCGCCGCTCAAGAGCAACCTGGCTGGTATCAGCGGCGGACCGGCAGGGCTCGATCCGAACCTGCCGCCCGAACTGGCCATCGCTGACGCGCTCGCCTCGACCAATGGCATGGCCTCGGTGCTGTTCCGGCTCGAACGGGCAGGAGCGCTGGCCGTGTGCCGCAATGGCGCCGAGTTGCGCTCGGCCATTGAGCGGGACACGCTGGCGGCGATCTTCCACATCGAGGGTGCCGAGGCCATCGACACCGATTTCCGCTCGCTCGATGTGCTCTACGCGGCCGGTCTGCGCTCCATCGGCATCACCTGGAGCCGGGCCAATGCCTTTGGCACCGGCGTACCGTTCCGCTTCAATGTCGATCCTGATATCGGACCGGGCCTGACCGATGCCGGCAAGGAGCTGGTGCGGGTTTGCAACGCCATGGGCGTGATGGTTGACCTCAGCCATCTCAACGCCGCCGGCTTTCGCGACGTGGCCGCGATCAGCAGCCATCCGCTGGTGGCGACCCATTCCAATGTCTTCGCCATCTGCCCGCATGCCCGCAACCTGGTGGACTGGCAGCTTGCTGCGATCCGCGAGAGCGGCGGCCTGGTGGGCCTCAACTTTGCCACCGGCTTCCTGCGGCCGGGCGGCAAGTTCGGCGCCGATACCGCGCTGGAGATCCT
>CBFGMY010000115.1:0-13446 GCA_965650055.1 uncultured Devosia sp. | reverse complement strand
TGGCGCAACCCTGCTTATCCCGCAGCCCCAAAGGATAAAGATGAAACAGCTCCTCGTCGCCGCCCTTGCCGTTGTGGCACTCGCCAGCCCGGCCTATGCCGGCTTCAACAGCGCCTATACCGATATCGACCTCGATGAGTGCCTGGTGCTCGATGCCGACGATTTCGGCGCCAGCTGGTCCTGCCCGGGCTACAAGGGCTATCCGCTGCAGGTGAGCGAGGGCGACCTGCGCTTCGTGCTCAATTATGGCTTCAACATCCGCGACGAGCCCATCTTCGGGCAATCGCTCGGCCCGTTCAATCATCTCGGACCCAAGCTGGAATGGCGGCTCAGCAATGCATCGGGCCGCTGGCTGCCGGTGGCGACTATCGTGCGCTATTTCACGCAGGACCAGGAGACGTCGGAGGAGACCAATCAGGTGCTGGTGGTGACGCAGTTGCTCGAGGGGCAGACCTGCCACATCGCCTATATCGACGCGCTGGCCAATCCGAATGCCAATGAACTGGCCCGGCAGGCCGCCGACAAGGCCGGCAGCTTCGATTGCGCCAATGACGAGGTCGAGATCATCGGCAAGTTCACCGCCTGGTAGCGCCCGGCGTCAGCTGGCCTTGCCGACCTGGTTGCGCAGGATCGTGCGGTCGCGCGAGGAAACGCCGATCAGCTCGGCAATGCGCCAGACCATGTTGTCCTCGAGCTCATGGTTCTTCTTGTCGGCAAACACCACCATCCACATCATGCGGATGATTTCGATGCGGTCTTCCATGTCGAGCTGGGTGATGGACTGGGTGAATTTGAAGAAATCCACCGCTTCGGCATCGCGCAAAGCGGCTGCCTTGATCAGCTTGTCCACGGATGCCTCGTCCAGGTCATAGTGGTCGATCAGGACGCCCTTTATGGCGCTGCGCTCCTCGTCCTTCATCTGGCCATCGACGGCCGCCAGATGCACGAGCAGGACAGCGACCGACAATTTGGGATCGTTGCTCGACAGGGCCGTTTCCGGCTTGTTGAACAGTCGGGTAATGGCCTCGAACATGGCGGCATGCCTCCTTCGGGGGAGCGGCAGGATCAGCAATGGGTTTTGCGCGCCGGGAGGCAGGCAGGAGCAGAGTTAGCAGTCCGGTGGATTTCCGTGAATGGGCCAGCGTGGCCGCCACGCGCTCTTGAGCGGGCTTGATGCGGACGCGCCACACTCGATGTGAGCGGGCATGACGAAAGGGACTCGACTCTCGCGAGATTCGGAGTCTAAATGTTCCTGTTTTGTTCACTTGAAGGATTGGCGCGATGCCCTCGCCCGACCAGCAACAGCGCCTTGTCGCGCTGCGGGAGACCATTGCCGATATCGAGCGCAAGCCGGCTTTGGCCGAGGCGCGGGCCCGGGTCGAGCATCGGCCCGGTGAATTCCCCGTGCTGGCCGGTGGCCTTTTGCAGGAAGTGTTCACCGACGAGCGTCGCAATGCCGGGGCGAGCCTCGGCTTTGCCCTGGCCCAGGCCAAGGGATTGCTCACCGCGCAGCGGCTGGCCGTCATCTATCTGCAGCTGAGCGACGAGGCCCAGAAACTGGGCATGCCCTATGGACCGGGGCTGCTCAGCTTCGGGTTTGATCCCAAGGCGCTGGTGCTGGTGCGGGCCGCCAATGTGGCCGAACTGCTCTGGGCCGCCGAGGAAGCCATTGCCTGCCGGGCGGTGGCGGCCGTGGTGGCCGATATCGGCAGCCATGCCAAACTGCTCGATTTCACCGCCAGCCGGCGCCTCAGCCTGCGCTCGGCAGCGACAGGCGGCTCGATCTTCCTGCTGCGCTACGGGCAAAACCGCGAGGCAAGCGCCGCACATCTGCGCTGGCATCTGCAGCCCAGTCGAAGTGAACGGAAAAAATATGACGATCGGGCGCCGGGAGGATCGCGCTGGCACGTCCGGCTTGAGCGCGGATCGCTCATCAAACAGCACGCCGAATGGGTGTTGGGATGGACCGAAAATGGATTTTCAAGCTTCACTCCTCAATACGACGACAGCACCCGCCAGCCGGCGTCGCTTCCTCGTGTTGTTCCTGCCCACCTGGCCAACCGACTACCTCAAGCGAGTTAATCCCGGTCTTGTCTCTCCATTGGCGCTCTACGAGAGGATCAAGGGTGGGCTGAGGATCGCCGCGTTGGACAGCGAAGCTGGCCGGGCAGGAGTCAAGCTGGGTCAGAGTGTGGCCGATGCGCGGGCACTGGTGCCCAGTCTGGTTGTGCAGGAGATGAACCGTCCACTGCTCGAAGCCGGCTTTGCCGATTTTGCCGATTGGCACTCCAATGCCAGTCCTATGGTGGCAGTGATGGAGGATATCAGCCGCTTCGGTGACCTGGTGCTCGACATAACCGGGGTGGATCATCTGTTTGGCGGGGAGCATGCCATGCTGCGCATGATGCTCACCCGATTGCGCTTGATGGGTTATACGGTGGCCGGTGCCGTCGCATCGACGATTGGAGCGGCCTGGGGGGTCAGCCATTTCGCCCGCAGCCAGGTCGTCGATGATGCGGCATTGGGGGCCACTCTCGATGCCTTGCCGGTTTCCTCCCTTCGTTTGAGCGAAGGGCAGATTGCCACGCTTTCCCAAATGGGACTCAAGACTATAGAGGAGCTGCGGCAGCGGCCGCGCAAGCCGCTGCAGGCTCGTTTCGGTCAGTCCCTGTTGATCCGGATCGACCAGGCCTATGGACTGATCGAGGAGCGTATGACGCCCCGCCTGCCCACGGTGGAACACTATGTGGAGCGACGTTTTGCCGATCCAATAGCACTGATGGATGACGTGCTGGCCTGCGCGAATGATCTAGCCATCCAGCTTGCCTACCGGCTGGAAGCTGCTGGGCAAGGCGCACAGGCCTTTCATCTTTTTCTCTATCGTGTCGACCACAAGGTCATGTCGCTTTCGGTCAATTCAGCCCGTGTGATGCGCGATCCGCACCACATTGCCCAACTTTTTGCACATCGGTCCGAGCGGCTTGCCGGCGAGTATGATGCCGGTTTCGGCATAGACATGATCCGGTTGGCAGCCAGTTCGCTCGATGTGCTTGACGCCAGCCAGCTTGGCGCCTTTGCCGGCGAGGACGGAATTGAAGACCTCGATCAGCTCAATGACAGGATGGCCAGCCGGCTAGGAGTGATGGCTGTGCTGCGTGTCCAGATGGCGGCCAGCCATGTCCCCGAAAGGGCAGTACAGTTGGTGCCGAGCCAGGCGATGATAGGCGTTGCCACCGCGCCTCAGCCGAGGCTGAGCCGCCCATTGCGGCTACTGCCGGTGCCCGAACTGGTGCTGATCAATGCCGAAGTGCCTCACGGCCTGCCGGCCTCGATGATCTGGCGGAGAACGCGCTACCGGCTGATCAAGGGTGATGGTCCCGAGCGGTTGGAGGCGGAGTGGTGGCGAAAGGGGGAGCGTCTCTTGCTGACCCCTCCTCCGGAACCCGAGGAGCCCAAGCCAGGAGAACAGACCCCGCCTCCGCCCTACATACCCGACCTGCCCCTGTACGAAGCTGAAGAACAGGTGCGTGATTACTATCGCGTCGAAGACGAGGATGGACGGCGGTTCTGGATCTTCCGCCTGGGGCTTTATGGCGGTCCGGACATGCCGTCCTGGTACTTGCAGGGATTCTTCGCTTGAGTACCGTCATCGATCTTCCGCCGGCCAGGCCCGGGTCTGCTCCGCTCAGGACGGCACCTGCTTATGCCGAATTGATCGGAACCAGCAATTTCTCGTTTCTGCGGGGGGCTTCTCACCCCGAGGAGCTCGTATCTGCCGCCATTTACCTGGGGCTCAATGCCTTTGGCCTCTGCGACCGCAACAGCTTTGCCGGCGTAGTCCGCGGTTATGTCGCCTTGCGTGACCACGATAAGGCGCCGTCTGATTTCCGCTATCTTGTCGGCGTCCGCCTCTGCTTTGCCGATGGCACGCCTGACATCATCGCCTATCCCACCGACCGCATCGCCTATGGTCGGCTCTGCAAGCTCCTGACTATAGGCAATCAGCGCGGCGAAAAGGGTAAGCCCCTGCTGCATTTCGCCGATCTCTTCGGTCTGGGAACGCTTGCCGAAGAAGCCGGTCCTCCCGAGAACTATGCCCAAGGTCAGCTCTTCATCCTGATGCCCGATGAAGAGGATTGGGGGCTGACAGACCAGGTGCTTGCCAAGCTTGAGCAGGCCGCATCGGGACGCGTCTGGATCGCAGGCACGCCCCGCTTCGATGGCGAGGATCGTGCAAGGCTCAATCGTGTCGCTGAGCTGGCGAAGCGTCATCATGTGCGGATGATTGCCAGCAATGATGTGCTCTATCACGAACCCAGAAGGCGCATTCTGGCTGACGTCGTCACCTGCATCCGGGAGCACAAGACACTGGACGAAGCTGGCTGGTTATTGTCCGCCAATGCCGAGCGGCACCTGAAACCACCAGAGCAGATGGCACAGCTGTTTGCCGAACATCCCGCTGCCATCGCGGAGACCCAGCGGCTTATCGCGCAGATCTCGTTCGCGCTGACGGATCTGGAATACAATTATCCGGAAGAGACCGTCGGCAATGGCGAAACGGCCCAGCAGACGCTGGAGCGCCTGACCTGGCTTGGCGCCGCAAGACGCTTTCCCGAAGGCCTGCCCCCTGAAACCCGGGTGCAGATTCTGGAAGAGCTCAAGCTCATCAACGACAAGGGTTATGCGGCCTATTTCCTTACTGTGCAGGACATTGTCCGTCATGCTCGCCACGACCTGGGCATCCTCTGCCAGGGGCGCGGCTCGGCGGCAAACTCGACGGTCTGTTTTTGTCTCGAGATTACCGAGGTCGATCCGCGCAAGGCCACGCTGGTCTTTGGGCGCTTTATCTCCACTGAACGCGACGAGCCCCCCGATATCGATGTCGATTTCGAGCACGAGCGGCGCGAAGAGGTGATGCAGTATGTCTACAAGAAATACGGGGGCAAGCGCACCGGCCTCACGGCCAATGTGATCTCCTACCGCTCAAAGAGCGCTATTCGCGAAACGGCAAAGGTCTTTGGCATTTCCGATGACGTCGTTGCTGCATTCAACCAGCTGCATTGGGGCTGGGGCTCCAAGCTCGACCTGGCCAAGGTGAAGACACTGGGCCTCAATCCCGACGATCCGGTGCTGGCGCAGATGTTCGAGGTGGTAAAGGTGCTGCGCGGCTTTCCCCGGCACTTGTCACAGCATGTGGGTGGCTTCGTCATCACGCGGGACAGCCTTGAAAGCCTTGTACCGATCAGCAAGTCGGCCATGGATAGTCGCACCATCATCGAGTGGAACAAGGACGACATCGATGCGCTGAAAATCCTCAAGGTCGATGTGCTGGCCCTGGGAATGCTCACCTGCCTGCAACGCGCTTTCGGCCTGATGAAGACCCATTACCAGCAGGGTATCAAGCTGGTCGACCTGCAGAACGAGGAATGGGTCGACAAGACAAAAGCCGTTCCGGTCTACGAAATGACCCACCGAGCCGATACGATCGGTGTCTTCCAGATCGAGAGCAGGGCACAGATGTCTATGCTGCCCCGGCTCCAGCCGAAGGAATTCTACGATCTGGTCATCGAGGTGGCGATCGTTCGACCTGGGCCGATACAGGGCGGCATGGTCCATCCCTATCTCCGGCGGCGCGAGAAAAAGGAAATCTGGACCCCCGACCCCAATGATCCATTGGATGAGGTCCTGAAAAAGACGCTTGGAATCCCACTGTTCCAGGAGCAGGCCATGCAGATGGCAATCAAGGGCGCCGGTTTTACCGCCGGCGAGGCCGATCAGCTGCGCCGCGCCATGGCCGCCTGGCGGCGGACTGGGAGGATCGGCCTCTTCAGGGACAAGTTCATCAACGGCATGATGAACAATCCGCGCCGGAATTATGCCCGCGAATTTGCCGAACGCTGCTTCTCGCAGATCGAGGGCTTCGCCGAATACGGTTTTCCCGAAAGCCACGCCGCATCGTTTGCCCTGCTGGTTTATGCCTCATGCTGGCTCAAATGCCATTATCCGGATGTCTTCCTCTGTGCCCTGCTCAATTCGCAGCCCATGGGATTTTATGCGCCGAGCCAGCTCGTGCGCGACGCGACCGAGCATGGCGTCGAGGTGCGGCCCGCCGACGTCAATCTTTCAGGCGATGATTGCTCGCTGGAGGATGGTAGCTGGAAAATAACGGACCATATCTGGCCCAGGCATGCGGTCATGCAGGATGTGATCCTGACCACCAAGGCGGTCCGGCTCGGGTTGCGGGAGGTCGAGGGGCTGGCCAAGAAGGACATCGAGAGGATCATTGAAAAACGCGGCGCGGGCTATGCCTCCATCCGTGATCTCTGGTTGCGGACTGGGGTGCCCGTTGGCAGCCTCGAAAAACTGGCTCGCGCCGATGCCTTTGCCTCCATGAAACTCAACCGGCGCGAGGCGCTGTGGGCGGTCAAGGGACTGACCGGCACGCATGGGGCCGAGACGCTGCCGCTGTTTGCCGCTTCCGACCTGCCACGCATCCCGGCGGTTGAGGAGAGAGGAAACCTGCCCCTGATGTCGCCGGGCGAAGAGGTCATTCACGACTATGCGACGCTGTCGCTCTCGCTTAAGGGTCATCCGGTGCAGTTCCTGCGGCCGATGCTCGATGCGCGGGGGACGACCCGGGCCAGCAATCTAGACACGGTCACGCCGGGGCATCGCATCGAGGTGGCCGGCCTGGTGCTGGTGCGCCAGCGACCGGGAACGGCGAGCGGGGTGATCTTTGTTACCCTCGAGGACGAAACCGGCGTGGCCAATCTGGTGGTCTGGCCCAAGCTGTTCGAGAACGACCAGATGCGCAAAACCTTGCTGTCGAGCCGGATGCTGGCGGTCAAGGGGAGGCTGCAAAGGGAAGGATTGGTCATCCATATTATCGCCGAGGACATGACGGATCTGACGACGCAGCTGCTCGAAATCAGCAATGGTCGAGATATTGGTGAGGCAATTCTGGCGCGGGCCGATGAGGGAAAATCTGGCCCGCCTACCAGCCAGAGTCGGGATCGCGACACGCTGCGCGCAGAGGAACTCGCGCGGCGCCGGGCCTATGCGGCGCTGCCGGGTGGGCGCAATTTCCATTGAGGGCAGAAGGCGATCTGCGCTGTGGGCTAGGTCAGCAGCCTGTCGATGGCTCGGGCCAGCGCGATGTCCTTGTCGCTGAGGCCGCCGGCGTCGTGGGTGGACAGGCCTATGGTGACCTTGTTGTAGCTGTTGGACCAGTCAGGGTGGTGGCCGGCTTTCTCGGCCGCCAGCGCCACCCGGGCCATAAAGGCAAAGGCCTCGGAAAAGTCCTTGAACTTGAATACGCGGCTGATGGTCCCGCCGCCGGCCCCATCATAGATCCAGCCGTCAAGGTCCCGTAGGCCCACTTCCCGCTGGGCATCGTTCAGCTTCTCGACCATGTGTCACCTTTCGTCCGTCATCCCGCCCGCAAAATGCCGACCCCAGGCTAGTCTTAACGCGTTGGCAAGCAGTTTGGTCGCAGCTTGAAGCCCGCTCGGATCGCTGCGGTAAAAAAGGGCCGGTACAGCGGACTACCCTTCGGATCGTGAGCGGGAGGAGTGCGCGTGGCCTGGACCCGACGACTGAGCGTGCTTGCATGTGCCAGCGCCTTGTCCGTTTCTGCCAGTGCAGCCGATCTCGTCATCTATCACAACTGGGCCTCACCGGCGGAACTGTCGGCGCTCAACGTGCTGCGCGATGCGTTCGAGGCGCGTGGTCACCGGTGGATGCCGCTGGCAATCCCCCATGATGCCAATGGCGATATCGACGTGGTCCAGCTGATCGCGCGCGGCACCTCACCCAACGTGTTCCTGCAGATGCAGCCCGAGATCTACCGCGCCCTGGACCATGACGGACAGGTGCTGCATCTGGACGAGCAGTTTGCCGGCAATGGTGCGCTGGCGCAGCTGCCCGAGGTGGTGCGCGATGCCATCACCATCGACGGCGCCATCGTCAAGATTCCCACCGCCATCCATGTCGATGCCATGCTCTACTATAACCGGGCCGTTGCCGCGGCGGCGGGCATCGATCCGGAATCCTGGACCTCGCTCGAGGATATGTGGAGCGACTTCGACGCGGTGCGCGCGGCCGGTTTTCAGCCCATCGCTCTTGGCGCACAGCCCTGGCAGGTGGGCTACCTGACCCATGCGCTGGTGGCCAGCCTTGCCGCCCCCGGCGTTTATGCCGGACTATATGGAGAGACCGTCGATCCGGCAGTGCTCTACGATGCCAGCCTGCTCGACGTGTTCGCCTGGCTGCGGCGCTTCCAGCAGGAGGCCGATGCCGAGGCGGTGCATCGCGACTGGAACATGGCCACCAACATGGTGATATCAGGCGCCGCGCTGTTGCAGGTGCAGGGCGACTGGATGAAGGGCGAGTGGCGGGCGGCCGGCAAGAACGATGTCGATGATTTCGGCTGTCGCTTCGTGCCGGGCGCCGCGCATGTGCCGGTCACCGTCGATAGCTGGGGCCTGCTGGGCGGCGTTTCGCCCGAGATGGAGGCTGCCGAGCGTGCCTTTGCCGACGTGGTGGTCGATCCGGAGGTGCAGGCGCGCTTTGCCGCCGCCAAGGGCTCGACCCCGGTTCGGCTCGACGCCCGCGGGGACATCGATTCGTGTTCGAGAAAGGCGCTGGATGCGCTCGATCGGGTCGATTTCGCGCTCCCCACGCCCCACCTGACGGCCCCGCCAGCCTGGATCGCCGCCGTCTGGACCGTGGCCAATGACTATTGGAATGACGAGGCCATGACCCCGGCCGATGCAGTCGCCGCGCTCAAGGCTGCACAGACCGCTTTCTAGCGCGCTGCGTCGGCAGAAAATACCTGCCGATTCGTTAAGCGGCTATTCACCCTCCCCTCGGGAAATTCCCTGACCCGGCCCGCCTCCGCAAGGCGTTCTTAAGGGCTTGGGGGGCTTGTGTAGGTGCTAACCAGGGGAAACCGTGTTTATCTCAGCACGAAAAACCATGCCTGCGCACGACTACGCGTCTGTCCTTCGCTCGGTTTACGGTGACCGGTGGGCGATGCTGGCTGGGTCGGCCGCAAGCGCCATTGCCGCCTGGTTGACCGCCTATAAGACCGGCTCCCTGTCGCTCTACGTCATCACCGCTGCCTTCATCATCATCGGCCTTGTCCGCTATTTCAACATGCGGGCGTTCTGGCGCGCCGCCGCGGCAGACGAGAATGCGGCGGCTGCCGCGGTGTGGGAAACCCGCGCGCTGATCCACGGTGGCCTGCTTGCTGCCACCTATGGCGCCTGGTGCCTGATTTCGATGGCGGTGGTGAAGGACCCCTTCGCCGAACTGGCCAGCGCGTCGATCTCCATCGCGGTCACGGTTGGCATTGTGGGGCGCAATTTCGGCCTCGACCGGCTGGTGGCCATCCAGATGCTGCTGGTCATTGCGCCGCTCTCGGCCGGCTTTGCCCTGCATGGCGATGTCTATCACTTCATCCTGGCGGGGCTGCTGGGCGTCATGCTGGCCAGCTTCCGCAAGCTGGCCGCCGATGTGCGGACCATCCTGCTCAGTGCGGTGCATGGCCGGGTGGATGCCTCCCGCCTGGCCGACGAACTCGACATGGCCATGGCGACGCTCGAACACGGGCTGTGCCTGCTCGACGAAGCGGGAACCATCTCGGTCGTCAATGAACGGGCCGAGCGCCTGTTTGCCGGCATGGGCGTGGCGCCGCTGGCGGGCGTACCGCTGCGCACCGCACTCGAGACGCTGACCGACCATGGCGTGCCGCAGGCCGCCATCGATCACTTGCTCGATATCGTGGGACAGGGTCAATCGGGCAAGGTGCTGCTGTGCCTGGCCGGTCTGCGCTATCTCGAAGTGACCGTAAGCACGCGCCAGGGCCGCAGCGTGCTGCTGTTCGAGGATGTCAGCGAGCGCATTGCTGCCCAGGAGCGGATCAGCTTCATGGCGCGCCACGATGTGCTGACCAACCTGCCCAACCGCACCTATTTCGGCGAATTGACCAGCGAGGATCTCGACGCCCGCCGGGCCGAGCCGAGCGGCTCGACGCGGGTCGTGTCGCTGATGATCATCGACATCGACGACTTCAAACACGTCAATGACAGCTTTGGTCACCTGGTGGGCGACGAACTGCTGATGCAGGTGGCCCGCCGCCTGCGCCGGGCTTTGCCCGAAGATGCGGTCCTGGCCCGCCTGGGTGGCGATGAATTCGTGGTCTATCGCCGCGATGTCGATCGGCTGCGCGCCGAAGGCGATGCCCAGCCGCTGCTCGATGCCTTCCAGGCGCCCTTCCTGCTCGAGGGGCTCAATCTGCAGGTCAATGTCAGTATCGGCGTCGTCACCAGTGCCAACCCGTTCGACCTGGTCGACGACCTGATGACCAAGGCCGACCTGGCGCTTTATTCGGCCAAGGGCGACGGCAAGGCCAAGAGCCACGTCTTCCATGCCCAGATGGATATCGACTATCACTACCGCCAGCGCCTCAAGGCCGACCTGCGCCAGGCCATCCAGACGGGCGGGCTGACGCTGGCCTTCCAGCCGCTGCTCGATATTGCCACCCGCAAGGTGGTGACCTGCGAAGCCCTGGCGCGCTGGAACCACCCCGAGCTGGGGCAGATCCCGCCGTCCACCTTCATCCCGCTGGCCGAGGAGACCGGCCTTATCTCTGAGATAACCGCCTGGGTGATCGCCGAGGCCATCAGCCAATGCCGGAGCTGGCCGGGCGAGGTCGGCGTCGCGGTCAATGTGTCGACGCGCGATTTCCGCGGCATGGACGTGGAGCAGGTGGTCGACGCGGCGCTCAAAGCTGCCGGCCTGCCGCCGACGCGGCTCGAAATCGAGGTCACGGAAACGGCCCTCATCGAGGAACCCGAAATCGCCAAATCGGTACTGGCTTCCCTGGCGGCCAAGGGCGTCGAGATCGCGCTCGACGACTTCGGCACGGGCTATTCCTCGCTCAGCTACCTGTCGGCGCTGCCCTTCTCCAAGCTCAAGATCGACCGCTCGTTCGTCCAGGACATCGAGGCAAACGAGCGCTCGCTGCGACTGTTGGCCAATGTCGCCAATCTGGGTCGGGATCTCGACCTGACTGTCGTGGCCGAGGGTGTCGAAACCTCCAGCCAGTTCGATCTGATGCTGGCCAAGACGCAGATCCAGCAAGTGCAGGGCTATCTGTTCAGCCGGCCACTGCCGGCTCGCGACATTGCCGAACTGATCGTCCATCTCAACCACGACACGGTCATCAGGGCAAAACGCCGCAATGGTTAACTCGCCTTAACCATCTGACAAACCACCGATATCGGCGACGCTCGAGCTTTTGGCGAGCGACGGTCGCCGCTTTTTGCCCTTGGGATTATGCCTAACAAAAGCTTAATGTCCCGCGCAGTTGCGGGAGTTTAGTAATGAGTTCGGCATCCCAAAGGGCGGCGTCCGGGACGTCGTCGCGTTTTGCCTTGAGCCTGATCGATATCCTCGATCGCCTGCATTACCGGCGCGTCTCACCCCAGGAGCAACTCGATCCGGTCTACCGGCTGCGCTACGAGGCCTATCGGCGGGAGGAGTTCATTCCCGTCAATTCCCAGCAGATGACCCGCGACGTCTATGACGATGCGGACAATTGCCACTGTTTTGGCGTCTATATCGACGACCAGCTGGTCAGCTCGATCCGCCTCCATATCGCCACCGCCCAAAACCCGACCTCGCCCAGCGCGGCGATCTGGCCCGATGTGCTCGGCGATATCATCGCCAAGGGCGGCAGCTATATCGATCCGAGCCGGTTCACTGCCGATCACGATGCGTCGCTGGCCTTCCCGGCGCTGCCCTATCTCACGCTGCGGACGGCCGTCATGGCCTGTGCGCATTTCAATTCGACCTACTGCATCTCCTCGGTGCGGCCGGAGCATGTGGCGTTCTACAGGCGGGTCTTCGGTTCCGAGCAGCTGGCCGGCGAGGGCTATTGGGGCGAGCTCACCTTCCCGGTATGCCTCTTCGCCTCCTATATTCCGGTCATGCTGCCGCGCGTGCTGCAGCGCTATCCGTTCTTCGATTCAACGGCGGAAGAGCGGCAGGCGCTGTTCGACACCAGCGCGCAGGCCAGCGGGCGCATCATCCGGCCGACGGCACGCCTGGCGCAGTCCATGCGCGAGCGCGAAAGCGAAACGGCCTGACACTGTCGGGGAGGAATGGTGCCGCATAGGTGACTCGAACACCTGACCCCATCATTACGAATGATGTGCTCTACCAACTGAGCTAATGCGGCAACGGCTGGCCTTTTACGTTGGGTTGGCGGCCGGTGCAAGAGGCAAGGAAACTTCGCCCGGCAATTGCGGCACGGCCGGTTCACTGGCGGCGCGCGCGGTGACGGTCATCGGCACTTTCCATTCGAAGGCGTCGAGCTTGCCCGTTACCGGGGACATGGGCTCCCATTCGTCGCTGACCAGGCCATCGGCGGTCCAGGCCGGGTCGCGCGGGGCGCGCACGGCACGGGCCAGCCACTCGCGCGCCTTGCCCTGGTCACCGCTCTGGCCCTCTTCGATTTCGGCCATGAGGCTGGCCACACCCTGGGTCGCATCAGGGCCGATGAAGGGGGCCAAGGCATTGCGGGCCAGCGGCCAGTCATAGGCATCGATGGCAGCGCGGGCCAAAGCCATGCCGGCGGCACGATGGGGTGGCGGGGTCTCGATGATTTCGCCCAGGCGCTTGAGGCGTTCGACGGCCGAGGCGCCCGGCTGGGCATGGGCGTAGAGCGCGGCGATATCGGGATGGCCGGTGGCGCGCCAGATGCGGCGCAGCAGGCTCATGGCCTTGCGGGTTTCGCCGCGGTTGATGTGGATGCGGGCGGCGATCAGCGCGGCGGGCACGAAATCGGGCAGCAGCTTGAGCGCCGTCAGGGCGTGGTCGAGTGCTGCCAGCGGCTGGCTGGTTTCGGCCTCGCGGGCGCGGGCGGTTTCGATCACGGCCTGGCGCCGGCGCTTGCGCGCCCGCTCCTCGCGGCTCGTGGCCTGTTCGGCATTGACCATGGCCACCGCATCGGCCCATTGGCCGCGCCGGGTCAGGTCGTCGAACACTGCATCGGCGGCCCAGCCGCTTTGCGGCGCCAGCGCCAGGGCCTTGCGCGCAAAGGTCAGGGCCGCTTCCGGCCGGTGCTGGGCGCGCGCCTGGTCATAGAGCCCGGTCAGTGCGGCGACGGCGGTCTTCTCGCTGGCGATGAGGGCGCGGTAATGCTCGCGGGCGGCCGGCATGTCGCCTAGGGCCAGGTCGGCACGGGCTTCGAGCAGGCGCGCCGCGGCATTGGCGGGCAGGCGCGCCTGGGCTTCGCGCGCTAGCAGCCGGGCACGGGCCGGGTCCAGGCCCTGGCGACGCTGGGACAGCTGGGTGGCCCCGAAGCGATCGACGCTCTGCGGTCGCGCACCGAGAGCGGTCCCTTTGCCCTCCGTCGGCAGGCCCTGATCAGCCTGGCGC